>CAYUUR010000003.1:0-233547 GCA_964448075.1 uncultured Candidatus Saccharibacteria bacterium
AACTGGGGCGGTTGCCTCCTAAAGAGTAGCGGAGGCGTTCAAAGGTTGGCTAGGTACGGATGGAAATCGTATCGATAGTGCATACGCATAAGCCAGCTTGACTGTGAGGCCAACAAGCCAATCAGGGACGAAAGTCGGAGTAAGTGACCCGCTATATTACCTTATGGTAAAAGAGTGTGGAATCGATAGCGCAAACGGATAAAAGTTACGCCGGGGATAACAGGCTTATAGCGCCCAATAGTTCACATAGACGGCGCTGTTTGGCACCTCGATGTCGGCTCATCTCATCCTGGAGGGGGAGCACCTTCCAAGGGTCCGGCTGTTCGCCGGTTAAAGAGGTACGTGAGCTGGGTTCAGAACGTCGTGAGACAGTTCGGTTTATATCCGCTGTGGACGTCAGGAAATTTGAGAGTAGCTGTCCCTAGTACGAGAGGACCGGGATGGACGCACCGCTGGTGTACCAATTGTCATACCAATGGCATCGTTGGGTAGCTAAGTGCGGAAAGGATAAGCGCTGAAAGCATATTAAGCGCGAAGCCTCACTCAAGATTAGATTTCCCTATGATCTCCCTGATAGACGATCAGGTTGATAGGCGCAAGGTGTAAGCATGGCAACATGTTCAGCCGAAGCGTACTAATAGAGACATTGACTTTTTACGACTTCTTGCAAAAGCACTTTTGTGCCGTTGCAAGAAGAAGCAATTGACTAGTTATTGGTGTTTACTGACCTCTTAAAAGGCAGTCAAACACAGCAGTTTGTTTTTACAATTCATCTTCACATCCGTGAGTAACATTACGCATGGACATCGACCTTGAGTGAGTTCAAGGAAAAGAGCAGCCGGAGCAAAAATCACTTTTTTTGCCCCGCGCGAAGAGAAAAACCTTTGGTTTGTCTCATTTCGGTCGGTGCCCATGGCGCGGGGGAAACACCTGTTCCCATGCCGAACACAGCAGTTAAGCCCCGTAGCGGTTACAATACTTGGCCAATCAAAGCCTGGGAAAATAGCACGGTGCCGAATTATACAAATAACCACCCTTAAAGGGTGGTTTTTGTTTTAGGAGGGGATTGCTCCCCTCCTAACGCGCAGGGCAGGCGGATGAACCGCCTTGCTCTGGCTGTTCTCCCCTGGAAACTGGGTCAGAAAAGCCGGAATAAATCCACCTTTTCTTCCGTTAATTTATGGTAAAACAAGCTTCATAAGACGATGCTTGATATTCGAGACTGTATTGGAAAACTTGGATATACCAGTTTCTTTGATGCGGATTTTCAGCCAATTTGACTGGAATGACCTGCCAGTGTAGCTTGAAACTGACGCCCTGATTTTAATACTGTTACGAGGGGTAAGCTCTTTTATATTTTTTTCAGATTTTCTATAACTAGTCCAAAATGTGCATGTCTCGTCTCTTTGAAGAGTGACCGGTAATTCATGAGTTCCAAATGGTTTGGGGAGGTACAGCCCTCCTGTTCGTCGACCTACCTTGATTGAAACATTAGCTACCTTAAAAGGTAAAGCGCCCAAGTTGGCTACGGTAATTGTAAGCTGTTCATCTTTATTGTCTATGCCGGGAGTATTTATCATTAGGTTTCTTCCTAGCTCTACGCTCACCCTATGGTTGTCCTTATCCCAACTATGCTTGAGAGTTAAGAACGAAATTAGAGCGCCGCTTATTGTGCCCACTAAACCAGTGAGGGCAGAAATGATAGTGACATCTATTTTAGGCATGAAATGATTATAACCCTGGAGGTAAACTACTATTGTTGTATTTTTGACGGTGAAATTGAGTTTGAAGCAGGTGACAATAGGGTGATGGCGAGCCCAACCGAAAATATCTATGCTTTACCTATAGCTAAAGAGGCCATCGAATACGCTGTTGGCGTGGATAGTCCGGGGCATCCGGGGCAGTACGCTACAGCGGTTGATTATGCCGTGCCGGTTGGCACAGAGGTAAGAGTACCGCTTGATGGGGAAGTTATAACAGTGATAGATGGGCACACCGAGCACGGGCCTAGTCGGGAGTTCGCAAGCAAGGTCAACTACATACAGATACAGCATATACATGGCGAAATATCTGACCTGATGCATTTGGGAGCAGGCTCAATTCTCGTCCAAGAAGGCGACAACGTAAAAACTGGTCAGGTCGTTGCCCGCACAGGGTTGTCGGGCTATATGACGGCGCCTCACTTACACTGGTTTGTTTATCGATTATCGGATAATACCGAGGGTTTTGAAGGATTACAGATTCAGCTAAAAGATGAGGTAGAATAGGGTCATGAATATAAAAGCAGTATCGGGAATTATATTGATGGTAAGTGATGCGCATGCGAGCGCGGATTTTTATGAGGATTTGGGATTTACTTTGGTCAAGAAGGAAGACGGCTTGGCCTCGGTGCGGTCTAACTGGTTCTGGATTGATTTTGTCACCAAAGACAAACACACCACCGGCGGGGATGGGCAATGGGTTTATATGAGCGTAGAAGACGTCGATAAAACGTACGAAGAACTAAAAGCCAAGATGTTAAACCCAACTCAACCACAAACTTTCATTACTGGCCGGCGCGAAACCTCAATCAGCGACCCTGACGGCTACAAACTCGTCTTCTTCACTAAGAAGTAAATCCTACGGTATAATGGTGGTATGAGTGAGATACTGCTAATCCGTCATGGAGAGTCTGCGGCCAACGTTGGGCAGCGAACCGCGCTCGACCAGAAGCGGGCGCCCCTGACGCCGTTAGGTAGACAACAATCCCGCGAGCTTAACAGTGAATTAAAGACCCGATTTGGCATTACTCCAGAGACGTATAACAAGCCAGTTGCTTCATCGACTTTTGTAAGGCCAATGCAGACAGCGCTCGTTGCAGGGTTTTGTAGCATTGATTTCCTGCCGCTGATTGATGAATCAGATGTAGCACACCAGGTTGCCGGTGGTTTGAACGCAATTGCCAAGCATAGAGATGAACGCTGGGCGCCAGAAGAGACCAAGCTGCGGGTGAGTGAGTTTCATGACAAACTTGTCGCTAGTGAGCTTGATTACGAGATTTATTTTGGGCATGGATTATTCTGGGGTGAGTTCCTGTACCAGTGTGACGAACGAGGAATTCACACTTCGGCGACCTTTTGCGAAAGGCGCGGCTACGTACCGCTTCAGGGGGCAGTTATAAGGGTGCATATTCCTGAAGTAGCGTAAACTATATGCTGTTGATCTGTTCGAGACGGAATGTGGTCATCTTTTTAATGAGGTCGTAGGGCAGGGGCTTGTCGACTTGGAAGCGAACGGTGCCTTTGGACGTTTCATAGGGGGCTAGCTCGGCTTTGAATGTCTCTCCAGCGGCTCTGCACCTGGATAGAAGGCATAGTGGCCGTCATAGGCCGCAAAATGCACCAGATTCTTGCCTCTGTAGGTGATGGTTGGTATGCCGTAGCCTATCTTTTCACCCGGTTCAGTTATGACACTTTTGATAGTTGCTCGTATTTCCTCTAAAACAGCCTGCTTCTCAGATGAGAAGTTGCTTATATATTCGTCGATCGTTTTGTATTCGTTCATCTTCATGCGTCCAGTATACAACACATCCGCGATTGACTAATCCGTATAATTATGCTAATGTTTGTATTGAAGAAAGCAACAAAAACATGCCAGAATCACTACCTATCAACCCTACACCAGAACTACGCGGAACTCTTGCGTCGGGAGCTTTAGTGGAGAGAGAAACAAGTCTGCGCGGTAGCCTAAGTCCGGGACACGAACCCTCGGAAGTTGCAGAAGTAGAAGTGAGTCGTTTGCGAGGGTCACTCGTCAATGAGATTGCCAGAGTTGGCTTAACAGAGTTAAGTGATGCTTCGGAGCCAGAAGCAGACACAGTTTCTATAAATAGTACTTTCATCCAGCGCGACACAGGAAAATCATACACGGTCCAAAAAATTGGTAAAGGACACAGAGAAGTCGTTGTTAGCTTACGTAGTGACGACGGAGGAAAAGTGACGCTTGGCCTTGAAGACTTCAAGACAAAACTCGCGTCTGAAGACGGTCCTTGGCACAGGTAGGCACTGAAAACACTTACCAGTTTGAGCGGATGATCTCGGCAATCTTTGCTGCGGTTTCTGGGGTAGGGCGATGGCGTGGACGGTCTGAGTTAAGGTATCGGCCAGGGCTGGGGTCGGTGAAGACATCGCCGTTTACTTCTGTTGGATTGCTATTGTAGCGTGGCATGACGTGCCAGTGCACGTGAGCGGCTTCTGGCGGGGTGTCGTCCGGCGCTGCTTTGAAGGCATCATTCTTGAGGCAAGATATGTTAAAGGTGATTGGCTCAAAGCTGCGTCTCAGGGCGCCTATCAGTCCATTCCTAAGGCGGATAAAGTCGTACTCTTCCTCCACGGTTAGTTCGTCCAGTTCTGAAGCGTGCCGTTTTAGCCCAATATATGTTCTGCCAAGGGGGGATTGGTCAATATGGGCTATATTGACTTGCCAGTGCTCAGTCTGGTCAAGAATATATTCGTCAGGAATAGTTGGCATAATCTCACAGATGTCACAGGTGCTGTTTTTCATATTCAAGAGTATAGCACTATGGCCAGAATGTATTAATTAGAAGGCAAAGAATGATAACCAAAATGTAGCAAAGGTGAGTAGGCATGCTATACCGATGGCAATGAGCCAAGTTTTACCTGATTGTAACTTTGCACGGTAGTCCATACTGCCTGCTGTTTTTAGGAGAAGTAAGCCTGCCGCGATCATCAGAATTCCTCCAAGTAGGCTAATTAGTATAATTGGCAATACAGTAGGGCCACCCATACTTGATAGTACCGTCGCTGTGTATTCGCCTCCACCGCGGACGGCTGCTGGGTAGGCGGTTGATGTAGGGTTACCAGCGATGTATGCAATCGTGAGTGTATCGCCGGGCAATAACTCGACGTATTCCGGTAAATCTTTATGACGTGGTGGAAGTATAATCCTACTTTCTACTGTTTTGCCTTCATTATCAGTAAACGTCACGACGATATTACGGCTACCAGGAGCACGCCTTCTACCTGGGTCGCTACGATTCTCGACGACGTATGCTTGCGTAATCTCCCGTTTGTTCTCTGGTGCGCGAATAACACGAACCGTGCTAAACATCATTCCAAAAACAAAGACAATAAGAAGCGGTAAGACAATCCCGGTAATACCGAGGACTATTCTTGAATTACGTGATGGTGTTTTTTGAGGCGCGGTTTGGGCGGCTACGGGCCGTAATGGAGTGTTATTTGGTTGCATAACAACAGTCTAGCATAAGCGTATATTTGTTTGTACCGCACTAAACTAAAGTCGGCTTTACTTTTTTTGGCTGCCAAAACGGCGTATGGTCATGGTTAGCGGCCGCATGTGAGGTAATCTAATCTAACCAGAGGAGAGAATTATGAGTCACGAGGTAAAAATTCATGACGCCCAGGTGGCGATATTGCGCGAGCTATTGTTCCATCCGCATGCAACCTTTGCCAAACTGCAGAAGGGTACCGGTATGACGAGCGACCACTTTAACTTTCATGTTCAGAAGCTCGTTGAACTGGGTTTAGTAGAAAAGATTAAACGTGGCACGTACACCCTGACGCCACGCGGTAAAGAACATGCCAACAAACTCGACACCGACAACAACACGATAGAGCGTCAACCCAAGACAGCTGTGATTCTTGCTGTAGAACGTACAACGAATGGCAAGAAAGAGTACCTTTTTCAGGAACGGCTTAAGCAACCGTATTTTGGCTTTTGGGGCTTCGCAACAGGGAAGATTCGATGGGGTGAGACGATTATCCAGACTGCCGAGCGCGAACTACTTGAGGAAACAGGCTTAACAGCAGACCACCGCATAGCCGGCGTGTATCATGAGATGGTCTATCAACAAGAGACAGGAGACCAGCTTGAAGACAAGATATTCTTTGTCATCCAGTGCACCAATCCTAAAGGTAAGCTCCTGGACCGATTTGAGGGTGGTAGAAATGCCTGGATGGATCGAGAAGAAGCGCTCTCGCAGCCCAAGATATTCACGAGCTTTGATATAGAGATTGATATTGTTGAATCCGATACGCCATTCATTGAGCGTACGGTTGAATACACTAAAGATCTGTTTTAGCGTAATTGATATTGACATACGCTTACGCTTGTGTTAACATAAGCATAGTTTCGAAAGAAACAAACATATAAAGAGAGGGTAATCTGAAATCTCGCAAGAGATGAATGAGCCCTCTTTTTTGTTTGTTTCGTCGAGAGAGTGATGGTGGGAAGCTATCAATTAACGGAGGTCAATACAATGGCTGGAACAAAGATGGGCGGCAAAGCTGCTGCTTCTACAAACAAAACTAAGTATGGTTCAGACTTCTACGCGAAGATCGGTGCAATGGGCGGCAAAAAAGGCACAACCGGTGGCTTTTATGCTAACCGTGAGCTCGCTCGTGTAGCTGGTGCAAAGGGCGGCCGTATTAGCCGTCGCACTAAAAAGACCGTCTAACCCATCAGGGCACAGACAAGAAAAGCTCTGGCAAAAGCCAGAGCTTTTTCATTGCCTACTCTTGGCGTATTGCGGCGTTGTCTAGCTGCGGTACGTCTTCACCGTACGAAGCGTACGGCTCCAGGCGTTCCTCGCAGACGCCACCGCTCTACACTCAAGCCTGAAGGGTTAGATCTCGTGATTCAGGTTCGAGCTTTTTCCGATAGGCTCGGCAATGTCGAGTTGCAGAAACTGTCCACTCGCTACCACAGTTAAAGCATTGATATGTCCGGGCATCTTGCTGCAAACTAACATTGCCACAGGTCGGGCAGGTGCTCCTTTGATGTAGCCAGTCGCGGTAGGTGTCTAGGCAATCCTGAATGTGGTCTTCGTCTATGGCGCAGTCAAATGTATGAGCAAGTTTTTTTGCTTGTTCCCAAGCTTCAACTTCCATTTGTAAGAGCGCAAAGTCGTTTTCATAGTTCGTGTGTTGCAGGGTGGCGTGGCCGAGTTCGTGTAGCAATGACCAGATACCCTGAGTAGACTCCGCATGGGCAATATAATAGACAGTTTGTTGTTGAGATGACCACGAAAAGACCGTACCTTCACTAAATGTAAGCTCAGGATAAGTTTTTCTGAGCTGGCTAAGTAGTGTTTTCATTGTGCTGTTTCATAAGCGTTAGGCAACCGTACACCACAGCTTCTTCCGAGCGCTTTGCTTCGATAATGGGAGGTATTGGCGTAAGAGGCGTGCTGAACTTTTTTAGCTCGGAAAGAAGGGGAGCTTTAAATTTGTCGTAATGCTGCCCAACGCCACCGCCTAGAATAACAATATCTGGGCGCACGATGACGATGTTATCGATCAGTCCAATGGCTATATTTCGTGCGATACTTTTCCATGATTCTGGATCAGTAATTTCACTAGCTAACATACCGTACTTTGCTTTGATTGCTTTACCAGAGGCAAACTTTTCCCAGCGCATAGGTTTACCGTCATGTTCAAGTACGATCTGTCCGCCTTCTGTGTCTTGAAAGTCAGGGTCAATTATACCGTTTGTGATAACACCAGTGCCGATACCGGTGCTGATTGTCACATAAAGCACTCGGTTATAATCATGTTTGACGTTTTGTGCTTCGTAAAGACCAGCAAGTTTTGCGTCGTTTTCTATAATTACATTTAGGTTGACTATTCGAGAGATGTCTCTTTGGATTGGTACGTTCTTCCAGGGGAGGTTGCCGCAGGCAATGACAATGCCTTTTTCGCGATCGAGTCGCCCGGGTACTGCGGTTACGCAGTGCGTAAAGGATGATTTGTTGATTGATCGTATTTGTGAGGAGAGTTCCTTAATGAAGTCATCGTAATCAGGGGGTGTTGGAAACCGTTGCTCGGCTACAAGATGGCCCGTGTCATCAAACACGGCGAGTAAGGTCTTACTCCCTCCAATATCAACCGCCAACTTCATGCTCTCTAGTATACAAACATGCCCGCGCAAAGCCTATAGAGTTTTCTGGTGCAATAGAGTTTTGACTTTCAGGGGTACAACAGATATAATACCCGCTAACTAACAAACGCTTTTACGTGACTGTATTGGAGTTTGTCAGAATACACAACAAGGAGGACTTGGCCCTAATGCCAAAAACAGCAATAACAATGGATGACCTGTTAGCTCAGCATGAGATAGCTCAGCTGAAAACAGGCGAAGTAATAGAGGGGACTGTCACCTCAGTGCGCAAGCACGAAATCTGGATTGACCTCGGTGCAAACGGTATGGGAATCGTTATGCGACGTGAAGTTGGTCACGGACAGAAAATTGAGGAAGGACAGAAGGTTACCACTAGTGTAATCGATCCTGAGATGGACGAAGGCTATGCGCTCCTAAGCATGCGTCGTGCCGCTAAGGACCGAGGTTGGGACGAATTACAAAAAGTATTCGAAGCCGGCGATATCATTGAGGTCGAACCTTATGACGCTAACCGTGGCGGACTACTTATCGAACTGGAAGGAATCCGCGGATTCTTGCCTGTTTCACAGTTATCAGCTGGTCACTACCCTCGAGTATCTGGCGCTGATAAGGATGAGATTCTGCAGAAGCTGAATGCTTTAACCAAGCAAAAACTTCGTGTACGGATTCTCGATGTGAGCCGCAAAGACAACAAACTGATCTTCTCTGAAAAAGAAGCGATGAAGGACGACATGCAAGAGCGTTTCTCTGAGCTCAAGGTAGGAGACACAGTTAAGGGTGTCGTTACCGGTGTTATCGACTTCGGTGCATTCGTCAATGTTGACGGCATTGAAGGTCTCATTCACATCTCAGAAATTTCATGGGAACGTGTAGAAGACCCTCGTAAATACCTCAAGACTGGTGAAGAAGTGGAAGCAAAAATCATTGCTATCGACAAAGACCGCTTGAGCTTGAGTCTGAAGCAGATGCAAGAAGATCCATGGCTCCAGGAAGTTAAAGCCTTCAAAAAAGGCGATAGCGTCGAAGGCAAAGTCACTCGCATTACGCCGTTTGGTGCATTCGTACAGCTCAGTGCAGCTGTAGAGGCATTGGTACATGTATCTGAAATGGGTGATGGTGACGATACTAACCCAGAAGAAGTATTCCGACTGAACGAAAAGAAGCAGTTCAAGGTGCTCGATATCGACACTGACAACCGCAAAATCGCGCTTAGTCTTAAAGACAAGTAACAAAAAACCTAACGAACGAAAACGAAAGGAGTGCGTCAATGGCTGAAAGAAGCATCGAAGTTGAGAGTATGATCACCGTTGGCGCGCTCGCTGAGCGTCTCCAGATACCGGCTACCAAGCTTATCGCTGAGCTCATGAAAAACGGCATCATGGCCACTATCAATGAACGCATTGATTTTGAGACTGCTCAGATTATCGTTGAAGAGCTCGGTCTTG
Source organism: uncultured Candidatus Saccharibacteria bacterium (assembly GCA_964448075.1). Classification (GTDB taxonomy): domain Bacteria; phylum Patescibacteriota; class Saccharimonadia; order Saccharimonadales; family CAYUUR01; genus CAYUUR01. Next base: position 9,363 of record CAYUUR010000003.1, read on the forward strand.
AAGTTGAACTGTCACGCAAGGCTGCCGAAACATCCAAGCCAGCTCGCGTTAAGCGTGTCGCCAGCGACAAAGCTGGCACGCGTCCGCCTGTCGTTGCGGTTATGGGTCATGTTGACCACGGTAAGACCTCGCTATTGGATGCAATCCGTAGTGCAGACGTCGCTAAGGGCGAAGCAGGTGGTATCACGCAACATATTTCTTCGTATCAGATTACGCATGATGGTCGCAAGATTACCTTTTTGGACACACCCGGACACGAGGCTTTTGCAGCACTCCGTGAGCACGGCGCTCAACTAACAGACCTCGTTATCATTGTTGTGGCTGCTGATGATGGTATTAAACCTCAAACGCTTGAGGCGATTCGTTTTGCGCGCAAAGCTGGCGTCAAGATGATCGTTGCAATCAACAAAATCGACAAAGAAGGCGCTGACGCAAATCGCGTGAAGCAACAGCTTGCTGAAAACGACCTCATGATTGAAGAATGGGGTGGTGAGACCATTGCAGTTGAGGTATCCGCCAAGACTAAGCAGAATGTCCCTGAACTACTCGATATGGTACTTTTGCTGGCTGACGTCGAAGAACTCAAAGCGGATATTGATGTGCCCGCAAGGGGATTGGTTATTGAAGCGCATATGGAGCAAGGCCGTGGTTCTGTAGCGATCGCTCTAGTAGAAGAAGGTATCCTTAAGCCCGGTACGTTTGTTGTTGCCGGTAGTGCATATGGCAAAGTCCGTAATCTCGAAGCAACTGATGGTACGCCACTCAAAGAAGCTGGTCCGTCTACCCCTGTAGTCCTGACAGGGTTCAAGGTATTGCCGGAGTTTGGCGATGAGTTCGCGGTTGTAAAGAATGAAAAAGAGGCCAAGCATCTGTCGGAGTTGGCCAAGCAGAATAAATCAATGAGCGGTGGCCTTCAGATGAGCGGTAACGAGCTCCTCAGGATTATTAATCGCAGTAACGAGCTTCAAGAACTCAACATCATTGTTAAAGCAGACGTCCAGGGTTCACTAACCTCAGTCATTGATAGCCTCAAGACCCTAGACACAGAAGAAGTCGCAATCCGCGTGGTTGGCTCCGGCGTTGGTGCTGTCAGCGACAGCGATGTGCACATGGCACACAGCAGTAATGCAATTATCTATGGATTCAATGTCGAAGTTTCAACTGCCATCAAGCAAATAGCCAGTCGTGACAGGGTTTCGGTCCGACTTTATAAAGTGATATACGAACTCATCGACGACGCAAAAGAAGAACTCAGTCGCCTGTTGAGTCCAGAGATCGTCGAAACAGAACTTGGTCGCTTAGTGGTTAAGGGAATATTTAAAACATCCAAAACAGAAGTTATTTGTGGCGGTGAGGTTACAAAGGGTAAGCTGACCGTGCCTGCGCTGGCGCGCGTTATGCGTGGCAAGGAAAAGCTGGCCGAGGTAGAAGTCATTAACCTCAAGAAGGGCCCGCAGGATGCCAAAGAAGTCTTTGAAGGTGAAATGTGCGGTATGAGCCTCAAGACCACTGGTCGACTAGCACTTGAAGAAGGCGATCACATTGAATTCTTCAGTCGAGAAGCCGTTACCCGTACACTCTAGTTCTTCACTTCTGTTGTCAAAAATGTTATAGTGACCTCTGTTATGGAAAATCGTATTCCGCAGACAGAAAACAGAGATGACGAAGAAGTCTTTTCGCAGCCAAAACGACGCAAGCCGTTTGAAGTTCTGCGTGATTGGGTGCAGTACAAAGAACTCGACGAGCATGTTGAGGACGACGAAGAAGATGATGATGACACCCCAGAAGCCGCTAAAAGGGGCAAAATTAGCCGTGTTTTTCGTACTTTCTTTAAAAAGAATGTAGAGAAAACAGCAGTTTCACCTGCTGATCAACAGCCACCAATAGAGGCTGGTATTATCGGTAACGTTGTTGAAGTAACACCGTCTTTTGATAGAATCGATGAACTTTCTGAACAAGAAAGTGATTCGTTGCCACAAATTGAGTCTGCTCCGACTGATGAAGTTGCTGAGCAGGCATCAAATATCCCTGAGCAAGATGAGACCGAAGAGGACGAGGCTACAGTAATCACTGGATCCAAGCGTGCTGCCCCAGTAACGCCTGTTCCTCCCAACGTACTGAATGCTGCGCCAAACCAGAACTATAACCAAGCGCCGCAACCCGTGACCGCTAACACAGTTGCTAACACGCCGCCAAACCCAGGGGCAGAGGCGAACAATACGTCTCCAGTAACAGGGGTAGGCTACAGTCCCGACCAGGCACCACAACAAACTTTTATTTCTTATGAACGCAAAAACGGAGCAGCTCTTGCCGCATTCATTGGTGCGGAATATCTCAGTCGACGCCGCGACCGCAAACAAAAAGAACGTATAAAAGACCTCGAAAAAAGCAGGAAGACGTCAGAGCGAACACAAAAGAAAGCTGCCGAACAGATAGCTCAGATGGAGCGAAAGATGAGAGAAACTGCTCTGAGGCAGCCGGTTGCGGAGAGAATCGTAACACCACCGCGCAGGCCAGAACAATCCTCAACACACACGGCTGAGCGAAGGCCAGTTATGCCCACAACGAAGCCAGAGCGCCCCCGTGCGCCAGAAAAGCAGCCTGAGCCTGAAGTATCTCATCCGCAGTCAATTAAGGAAGTGCTCGAAGCACGACAGCCTGTGCGCGCTGAAAGACCCCCAGAACCACCAAAGCTAGACTTTGAGCAACCTAAACCAGTCGAACGCCTAGACCAAGAGGATATTCTGGTAGCAGCAGAGAAGTTAGCCGAACGTGCCAACGACGGTACGACACATGAGATCTTTGATGAGCGCCGTCATGAGATCAAAGACGACAAAACATCGCCATTAGCAGCGGCCGGAGTGGCTTCTCAGGGTATTATCGAGCCTCCCCAGCAACAAACATTTGTGAATCCGACGGCACAGGCTCCCACCAGGTTGGTCAACGCCCAGGGGTCGTCAGATACTAAGCCCGACTCTAAGGCGGGGCTCCTATCTCAACGCTCTGCTTTGTGGACAGCGCTTGTTATCGGCGTTGTTTTTGCAGTCATGCTGATACTCTTCAGATAAGCGTTAGTTGTAATATCGCCAGAACATGGTTATATCGTTGACATTTTTAACTATTTATGCTTAAATGTGTGGGTAAAATTCATTATTGATTCGAAAGGAAGAATCGCGCGATGACCAACTTAGATAAAGCTCCTCAGATTGACCCAGCTGCAACGCAGCAACAGTTTGCAGATGTCTACAACCAGCTTGGTGTAGCCATGCAGACAGCAGTTGAAAACCAAGCCGATAAAGTAGAACAGGCGTATGTAGATGGTGTTGCCGATGGTAATGTCCCTGCAGAACTAGACAGCGATCATGTTCGTGGTCTTCACCAAGAAGTTCTCACTAACAAGAACGCTCAGGACGTAACAGAGGCAGCTTCTGAAGTTCAAAAACTTGAAGCAAAACTACAGAATCCACTACTCAGAACTGAAGAACGGACTAAGCTAGAAAACGAGCTTAATGAGTGGAAGGGTATACACGCTGACGTTCAGACAGAACGACAGAAGGATGTAGACTCCTTTAGGGATCTAATTAATGCTGAAGCGCATGCCAAAGTAGAAGATGATATGTATGCTCGTGAAGACGAGTTCTGGGGCCCTGCATATGCTGGCGCAAACCCAACTGCCAAGCCAGAGAAACAGGTACAGACTGATGGCGTAAAAGTCAGCTTAGATAAAGCTGCTGAAGTACCAAAGTCTGGCTCTGCGGACAAAAAAGAGAAGAACTTCGACAATATGAGCCCATCTGAGAAGCTTGAGATGATTGCTAAGGCAGAAGCTATGCTCAAAGCAAGTATCGCTCAAGCAAATGAACGAGGCGATCAAAAAGAACTGGACGAGCTTAAGAAACAAAAAGAACAGATACATGATTTAAAGAACGAGGCGCTCGAAGCTAAGTTTAAGGATGTTTCAAACGAAGATTTGCGAGCTCAGCTTGAGAACTTAACTGCTGAAGCTGACATGGTTGAACATAACCAAGTTCGTGATGAGATGCAAAGACGCTTCGCTGAAGCTCGTGCGCAAGATGAAGGTGCAGTGCAAGAAGGCGGACCAGTCGCTGCAGAAGGCAAAAAACTCTTCACCGAGATGAATCCTTCAGAGAAGCTTGTGAGAATTGCTGAAATGGAAGCAATGTTTGACGCAAACATTGCTCAAGCAACTGATCAAAGCGAACTTGACGCGCTTTATCACCAGAAGGCTCAGATGCAAGTACTAAGAAACGAAGCTCTAAAAGCAATGTTCGAAGGTGTTTCAGACGAAGATCTACAGAATAAGTACGATAGCTTAACTGATGAAGCTGATAAGGACGAGCGTGAGCAGGTTCGCTTGGAGATGTGGCGTCGCTATGGTGAAGCTAATGCACAGAATGACGGCTCACAGGCTACTCCTGAAGCACAGCCAGCGGGCAAAAAAGGTTGGATGAAGCGGATAAAAGACCGTGTTAAAGGGTCACGTGCAACTACTGCGGTGCTAACTGGTAACGTCGTAGATGGCGGTAACGGTGGCGACGGCAACAACGACACACCAGAGCGCTCACGACGTCGTGGTTGTGGCCCAATACTTGGTGCAGCAGCACTTGTTGCTGCAGCCGTAGCCTTCGGTGTTGTAGCTAAGCAAAAAGGATGGGATATTAACCCGTTTGATGGCGATGGCTTCTCATTCGACAATGGTACTGGCATAAAGAGTCCTTACAACGAGAAGTTCTACGACTATATCAGTGGCACAGCTGAGTTCAAAGAGGCTAACCCAACCGTAACTTTGCCTAGCGGTGAAGTAGTGAGCTGGATCCCTGACGCTCCAAACTATGATCTTACGGCGTACGATCAGTACATGAATAGTCTTATTGACCAAATGAACAGCTAGTAACGACCAGGTACTCTTACTCAGCACTGTTTGTAGTGGACTGATTAGCTACAAACGGCTACAATAGCAAACATAAAAAGGAACAATACCCATGTTTAAACTCGATGACAATCTACTGCAGGAACTTGGCCTTGGAACACTTCCACCGGCAGAGAAGAACCGCATGCTCGCTCATATCTATGAAACACTGGAAATGCGCGTCGGTATGCGTCTCGCAGAACAGATGACAAATGAGCAGCTTGATGAGTTTGAGCGCTTCATTGACGCCAATGACGAAGCTGGCGCACTAAAGTGGCTTGAGACTAACTTTCCTAATTACAAGAATGTTGTAGCTGAAGAGCTTGAAAAGCTCAAGGCAGAGATAAAGACCGCTGCACCGCAGATTGTTGCAGCAAGTCAGCAAGCACAGGCTGCAATGCCTCCCGCCGGTGCTGTTCCGCCTGCACCAGCTGCAGATGCACAGCCAAACGCTCCGGTTCCGCCGCAGAATCCCGCTGACAATTGGCAGCAACCCCAGCCACCACAAGCACCACCCGCTGCACCGCAGCAATAAAGTTTTACAGTAGGTTACGATGACCGGCCAGGAATGCCTTGCCGGTCATTTCATTTTTGCCAGCTGGCTTGATACGATCGATCCATAGCGTGCCAGAGCTCGTAGCAACACCGAACTCTTTTATTTCAGAAACAAGAGTGATGTCGCCAGGCTTCTGACCAGCACCGACAGTGGGTGTGGTGTGGGCTTTAGTAATAACAACGTCTTTGCCCGCAATGGTAGTGCGGCTTTTGGGCCATTCAATGAACGCGCGGATTTCCCGTTCTAATTGTACGGCGGGTTTGCTCCAGTCTAGAATACCGTCGTCTTTGGTGAGTTTGCGTGAATATGTTGCTCTGTCAGGGTGTGGCTGGCGTCGTGGGGTGATATTGCCAGAGATATAACCCGGCAGGTAATCTCCTAGTAGCTTATCGCTAAGGCGGATGAGCTTCGTGGTTAGGCTAGGGGTGGTATCGTCAGGATTTATAGGCATTGATTTTTGAGCAATGAGCTTGCCTGTGTCGAGAGTGGGTTCTATGATCATAAGACTGACGCCAGTCTTCAGCTGACCTGATAGGATTGAGAATGATATCGGGTCGGCGCCACGCCACTCGGGCAATAGTGAAAAGTGACTATTTACGATGCCCAAAGGAAAGAAATCAATCACATCGTTGTTAATAATAATGCCGTAGTCAATTACAACGCCAATCTGTGAATTCAGTGATACTGTTGTAAAAAGCTCACTGAGTTCTTGTTTATTAAGTGGTGTATAAAAAGGTAGGTTGCGTTCAATGCATAAATCCACGACAGGTGTGTCGCCGCGGTGATGCGGCAAGCGCGGTTTTGTAATAACCGCCTCAATTTCAAACTTGTCGAGTAGCAGGCTAAGTGACTCTGCGGCCACTGGGCCACTTCCAAAGAACACAAGCGAACTCGTGAGCGATTTAGCTCCAGAGGTCTTTATTGTTTTTGATGTCTTTTTCATAGTCTAGCTTCTTAAGTTTTGCATCATCGGTAAGTTGATAGAAGGCACTTGGGTCATCTTTGATGCGATCCACAAACACTATACCATTGAGGTGATCGATCTCATGCTGCATCAAGCGTGCCGGGAAGCCAGATAGCTTCATGCGGAACTCTCGACCGCTGCTGTCCAGAGCCTTAATACGGACCTTTTCATAACGCGGAACGTTGCCGTAACAATCTTTTACGCTGAGGCAGCCCTCGTGATCTGATACTTCTTTGCCTTCAAACTTGGTTATCTCTGGGTTAATAAACTCAATGAAACGCTTGTCATCGTAGTCGTCGAAGTTGGCTCGTACAACAACCACACGGAGCGGTACGTCGATCTGGATTGCAGCCAGGCCAACGGTAATCTCGTGATTTCTTGAATCTTCCCAGTCAATCGATGCTGCCGTCATATCCGCAATGAGTTCGCGAACTTCATCGGTGATAACGCCAACCTTTTTTGATTTTTGGCGTAAATGCGGGTTTGGTAGGGTGATGATGTCTTCTTTTTTTGCGCTCATTGGGCACTATTATAACAGAGAATATAACAGTGATAGGTCAGAGGAGTGAGGTAGGGTCGAGGTCATACGTCCAGCCACTCGGCAGGTCGGTAACGATATCGGTGAGAATCCGTCTTTGTTTACTCTTCACGGTGAGCTGCCAGAAGTACTTACCATTTTGCTTTTCTCTAAAGGCGGGGCTAGGTCCGCTAATAGAGACAGAGTAACCAGCCCGCTGTATGTCAGCGGCGAGCTTGAGGGCCGCGGATTCTGCGGAAGTGCTCTGAGCGCGGCCGCATGTGAGCTGTAACAGATGGACAAAAGGGGGGAAGAGGAACTTTGAACGTTCATCCAACTGTTGTTGATAGAATTCTGGCCAGTCGTGATGGATAGCGGCTTGAATGCTTGGGCTGTCGGGTTGGTATGACTGAATTACGACCTTGCCGGCGACATGACCACGCCCGACTCGACCGATAACCTGTGTCAGTAGTTGGTAGGTTCGTTCCTCGGCGCTAAAATCCGGTAGGTATAACGAAGTATCCGCAATCACTACGCCGACAACTGCGAGCTTTGGCAAATCGAGCCCTTTGGCAATCATCTGCGTACCGATGATGACGTCGACTTCTCCGGCGTGTATGTCAGTGAAGTGGCTCTCGAGTCTGTCCTCGGTGAGATTGTCGGTATCAAAGCGCTTAACACGAGCATGTGGGAAGAGCTTCTTTATATCAGCTTCGATAGACTTTGTGCCGATACTTCGGAAGATGATATCGGCACCCCGGCAAGAAGGACAGCTTGAAGGTGTTTGCTCGTGGTAACCACATGTATGACAAAGCATACGGTGAGTGTCTCCGTGGTAGGTCAACGGTAGGTCGCAATGCGGGCACAGGGCGTTCCATCCGCAGGTCTGACAAAGAATGAGCCGTGCAGTGCCTCGCCGGTTTAGAAAGACTAATGATTGCTGCTTCTGTGCCAAAGCTGCTTCAATTGCCTGAATAAGTTGCTGAGAAAGGTAACTGCTTTTGGTGAATGAATCACGATCCTTGAGATTAACAAGCTCTATGGCACGGTCGATTGTTTTGCCTCCTGGCAGTTCGTCAAGGCGGATAATTGGTGTTTTGGTCTGTTCGGCCATCCAGTATTCGCTTATAGGTAATGTTGCTGAACCGATTATGAGCCGTGCATGGTGTTGGCGCGCGAGTGTGGCTGCTACGCGTAGCGCATGATAACGTGGCGCTTGTTCCTGTTTGTAGGCTTGCTCATGAGCTTCATCAACGATGATGACGCCCAAGTCGGCAATGGGCGCAAAAAGCGCAGAACGAGGGCCGATGATGATCTGAGGATGCTCAGCGTAGAGTACGCGCAACCATTGCTTCCGTCTCTGGGCCGGGGTCTGATGAGAGTGCATAACGATTACTTCTTCTGAGAAGTGACCTTCAAAACGCTCTACCAGCTGTGCGGTCAGGCCAATTTCTGGCGTGAGTATTAACGCTGAACGATTGTTGTTCAGGCAATCTTGCACGAGCTCAATATAGAGGCGGGTTTTGCCTGTGCCGGTGTCGCCATGAATGAGGACTGTTGAAGATTGTGTTGTGCTGATAGTTTGGAAGGCGGCTTGCTGTTGTGGACTTAACTCTGGAGTCTTATCGCTGGTTGCGTGCTTGGTAGGTGAAGCTTGCGTTGGTATATCAGCGGGTTTTGCCCGCAGCAAGCCGCTTGGCAACGCTTGCTGAGCGATGAGTCCGAGTGGTGATGGGTAGTATGATTGCATCCACTGCAGTGTTTCAAGGAGTTGTTGTGGCAAAGGCTTTTGCGTGAGCTGCAGCGTAATTGGTTTTGTGGCGTAGGGCGGTTTACTAACTTTATTTATGATAATAGCCAGCTGGCTTTTTGCGCGTAGCGGTACCGCGACGACGATACCTTTGGAAAGCGTTAAATCACTCTGGTAGGTGAGCATTTCGGTACCGTGGTATTGCGGTGAACTCACAAGCGTCTCGTAATAGAACATGCTACTAGTATAAGGTGTTTTTCAGCAAATTGCCGTTGGAAGTGTTGAAATCCAATCCGGGAACGTCTATACTTCATTTACGTTGTTTGAATAACAATAGAGCTTATGTTCACAAGATCGAGGGTGCGGAGGGGAGAACCAAAGAATCATGCTAGATGTTTTTATTACTTCACGAGTCAGGCGCAAAATTATTGTCGTGTATGCAAAGTACCCGGACTTTAAGACGCACGTTCGTGGGCTTGCTAAGCTGATTAAAGAGGACGCCGGTAATATTCAGCGTGAGCTTAAGCGTCTCGAGAAAATCGGCTTCCTTATATCTGAGAAACAGGGAAATACCAAGATATACCACACCAATAAGCACTTCCCGATCTTTAAGGAACTACAGAGTATCGTCCTTAAATCACAAAGGCATAACCAGAAACGACCAGGAATCTAGACAATAGTTGCAAAAGCGCCTCTGTTGATATATAATTACCGCAATGATACAAGTTACACGAAAAGACGGCAAAGAATCCACTGAAAACATGCTTCGACGCTTTAACCGTAAGGTGCAGCAGTCTGGTGTTATCAGTGCAGCAAAGGCAAACCAGTTCTTTGAGAAACAGATGAGCAAGCGTGATCGACGTGAGAAGGCAATCATCCGTAAAGCACGCAAGGCTGAGAAGATGAAAAAGATCAAGCTCGGCATTCGCTAACACACAGAGCTGGCTACCTTTAAACAACCGACATTAATCGGTTGTTTTTTATTGCGCTCGGCTAAAGTTATGTTCAAACTCTAGGGGCTCTGCTACACTGGTAGTGATGATAAAACAACAGATAGAAGACGACTTAAAAGTTGCTATGTTAGCAGGAGACAAAACTCTCGTACAGACATTACGGGGACTCAAGAGTGCGCTTTTGTACGTCGAGGTTGCAGAGGGCAAGCGTGAACAGGGTCTGACAGACGATGAAGCCATAAAAGTTCTAAGCAAGGAAGCAAAGAAGCGAACAGAGAGCGCCGACATGTACGCCCAAGGCGGTGATGAAGCAAGGCAGCAGGCAGAACTTTCGGAGAAGCAAATTATTGAACGTTATTTGCCCAAGCAGCTGAGCGAGTCGGAGATTGCCTCAATTGTCGCGGAAGAGCACGAAAAGCTCGGCGTGAGCGGGCCGCAAGCCATGGGTCAGTTAATTGGTGCAGTTAAGGCGCGGACTGCAGGCAGCGCCGACGGGGCAACCATTGCCCGCTTGGTCAAGGAGCGTTTGACATGATTATCTTTATGGGGGTCGCTGGCTCTGGTAAGAGTATGCAGGGTAAATTATTGGCCGATACGCTCGGTTTGCCGTGGCTGTCTACGGGTGAGTTTCTCCGTATGCTAATCTCGGGCGAAAAACGCAAGAATATGTTGAGTGGCAAGTTGCTTGAAGACCAAGAAATCATCGCACTTGTACAAAAGATATTTACGATTATTGATGTTGACGAGGAGTTTGTTCTGGATGGCTTTCCTCGAACTGTTGCACAGGCTGACTGGCTCCTGGGGCAAGTAAAACACGGCCAACTGGCGGTGAGCGCAGTAATACATCTCGTTGCCAGCCAAGAGGAAGTTATGCGTCGTCTCCATGCTCGAGGTCGACAAGACGATAATAAAGAGGCGATTACCGAACGGTTCCGTGAGTACGAAGAAGCGGCCCGGCCAATCCTAGAACATTTTAAGGATGCCGGCGTGGCTGTATTTGATGTTGATGGCGAGCAAAGCATTGAATCTGTGCAAGCATCGATATTGTCAGTAATAAGCGACGTTAAGCATGACACGCATTAAAACACCCTCAGAAATAGAGGCTATGCGAGAAAGTGGTCGCATGCTTGCAATAGTGTTGCGTTTGTTACAGCAAAAAACTGAAATTGGGCTAACACCAAAACAAATGTCAGCAATTGCTGCCGAGGAGTTGGCGAGATTGGGCGGTGAGCCTGCTTTTAAGGGGTATCACGGCTATCCTGATATCATATGCATCTCCGTAAATGATCAGGTGCAGCACAGTATCCCTGACAACAGACCATTTGAAAATGGGGACGTTGTTAATTATGACTTTGGAGTGCGTTACAAAGGGATGATAACAGACGCTGGTGTGACTATTGGCGTTGGTAAGATCGGTGATGCGGAAAAACGTTTACTGAGCGGTACGGAGCAGGCGCTTGCTGCTGGAATTGCTGAAGTAAAGGCTGGTTGTCGGGTCGGCGATATCTCCAATGCTATTGAGACGGTGTTAAAACAACATCGTTTGGGTATTGTTCGTGAGCTTGTTGGTCATGGTGTTGGTCATGAGCTGCATGAAGATCCAAACATTCCCAACTACGGGCGATCAGGCAAAGGGCCAGTTCTCAAGGCCGGCATGACGATTGCTGTTGAGCCAATTACAACGCTAGGTAGAGAAGATATTGTTGGGGACCCGAATGGCTGGACACTTTGGACGGTTGACGGAAGTAAATCGGCACAATTTGAACACACAATTTTGGTAACAGAAACAGGGGCAGAGATACTCACTGTCTGATTAAGGATTAGCAAGATGCTTGCTGGATGGTGAGTATAAGCGTTATACTTTTCTCATGCGTGAATCTTCACCTAGTCATTTTATAGGGCTGGACATTGGCTCGAGCGCTGTTCGATGCGTTGTTGGTATGCTCGATGAATCTGAGAATAAGCTAGCCATTATTGGCCATGGAACATCTCAGAATATCGGCATGCGAAAAGGCGTGATCGTGCACGTTGATGAAGTTGTTGAAGCTGTAGTTCAAGCGGTTACTGAGGCTGAGCGTGTATCGGGAGTGTCAATTCAATCAGCGACAGTCAATATCAATGGCGCTCACGTCAGCGGTATGAATTCTAGGGGTGTTATTGCCATCAGTGCCGGCAATCGTGAGATTACGCCCGAAGACAGAATGCGCGTCGAAGAAGCAGCAACAATCGTAAAGCTACCGCCAAACAGAGAGATCATTCAGGTTTTTGCCAAGAACTATCGTCTCGATGGTCAAGATAATATTAAAGATCCTCTTGGTATGCATGGCGTCAGATTAGAAGTAGATACTCATATCGTAACGGCAGCAACGCCAAACATGCGCAGTATGGATATGGTACTCGAAAAAGCACGTATTCATGCCTCTCACTACACCGTTTCAAGTCTGGCTGCCGCTGAGGCAGTTTTGCAACGACAACAGAAAGAGTCCGGCACAGTACTGCTCGACATCGGTGCGGGTACAACGAATTTAGTGGTTATTGAAGACGGCGAAGTTCAGCATGTAGCTGTGTTACCAATAGGCGGCATACATATTACGAACGATTTGGCGATTGGTCTTAAAACTGATTTAGACATTGCGGAACAAGTAAAGATCCAGCACGCGAACCTCGAGAAACCAAAAAAAGGGCGTGTGAGTATCCGTGCAAACAAGCGTGAGCACTACTTTGACGCCGATGATGTGCATATGATTGTCGAAGCAAGACTCGAAGAATTGTTTGAGTACGTTGATAAAGAGTTAAAGCGAGTGCATCGTTCTCAAAAGTTACCAGGTGGTGTAGTGCTCGTTGGCGGGACGGCAAAAGTGCCGGGTATTGCCGATCTCGCTAAAGAAAAGCTTCAGCTTGCATCGCGCGTGGGAAATCTCCAGGGCCTACTTGGTCTTGCCGATACGGTGCAGGATCCATCGTTTGCTTCTGCAGTTGGCTTGATGATGCTTGACATGTTGTTGCTGCCAGGTGGCGAACAGCAGTTTGCCGGTCAGCCAAATACGACCGTATTTGGCTTTATAGACGGTATTGTTAAGAAGTTCAAAAAGTAGCGAGTACAAAAACTGATTACTAGACAAAATGGTGGTGAGTTTTTGTGTACGATGACGTAACGCGTCTCAAATGAGTAAATAAACAAAACTTTGATTGAACTCTTTTTTTGCATGAGGTATACTTTTGCTTGTAATACGGAAGAGGGAACCAATAATGCCACAAGTTAATCCAGCAGTTGAAACGTTTGCTCGTATAAAAGTAGTGGGCGTGGGCGGTGCCGGCGGTGCAGCAGTTAATCGAATGATTGAAGCTGGAGTTGAAGGCGTAGAATTTATTGTAGTTAATACTGATGCACAAGCATTGCACCACTCTAAAGCGCAGAAAAAAATACACATTGGCAAAGACACAACGCGCGGACTCGGTGCCGGCGCTGATCCTAATGTGGGCCAGAATGCCGCGCAAGAATCGCGTGACGAGATTAAGCAAGCTCTAGAAAACGCCGACATGGTGTTTGTAACAATTGGTGCTGGTGGCGGTACCGGAAGCGGTGCGGGTCATGTGGTTGCTAAGGTTGCCAAAGAGATGGATGCGTTGGTTGTTGGCTTTGCGACCAAGCCGTTCGCTTTTGAAGGTGAGAAGCGTCGCAGAAACGCTGAAACGGCCATAGCAAACCTACGTGAGTCTGTAGATACACTTATAACTATTCCAAATGACCGTTTATTACAGACTATTGACCGTAACACGCCTCTACTTGAAGCATTCAAGGTAGCAGATGATGTATTGCGCCAGGGCGTCCAAGGCATCTCTGATCTAATCACGGTGCATGGTCTGATAAACCTTGACTTTGCTGATGTCAAAACAGTTATGAGCAATGCGGGTTCAGCCTTGATGGGCATCGGTCGTGCCAGTGGTGATGATCGTGCTGTACAAGCTGCTCAGCAGGCAATTGAATCGCCACTACTTGAAGTATCGATTGACGGTGCGCGCGGTATTCTGTTCAACGTCATCGGTGGCAACGACATGTCTATGCACGAGATTAATGCAGCGGCTGAAACAATCACCGCAGCAGCTGACCCCGACGCGAACATTATATTCGGTGCAACTATTAGCCCAGATCTAGAAGGTGAAGTTATCATTACTGTGGTGGCCACCGGCTTTGACGCGGCATACTATACGCAAAAACCGCTTACACCGGTACAGTCCGCTGATGAGTCAACAGACAGCGACAACACGTCTCGTGACACTAATGAAGAACACCAAGAGGACGAAAAGCAGCTATCAACGCTAGATCTTAACATCGATACTCCAACCTCTACCATTATGGGATCAGAAGAATTCAATGCCGAACACCCCGTACCAAATATCTGGACTATCGAACCAGACAACAAAGATAATCACGACGAGCAAGATAGTCAGGCGGCCGACGACCATAAGTCAGAAGACGGCATGGATAGCGAGCTAGAAAAGCCATCTTTCTTGCGACGACTTAAGAAACTTCGTGATAACTCTGACAAAACAGATAAAAAAGACTAGTTTTGTACTAAATAATACACCATAATTATACTTGCAAAGCGCTATAGATAGAGCTATGATTCTAACTACAAGCGCTATATGTGGGGACATACGAGCGCTCGCACGTTCAAACAAACATACGAGCAAAAAAGAGGGTACAAACATAGCGTAGGAAAAGTCTTCAGTCTTTGGCTGGGGTGTCTATGAAGGCCTCTGAATTTGTCAGTAACAATAATAGGAGGTGTCACAAGACATGAAATGCAGCCAATGTCAGCATCTCGACACAAAAGTTATTGAATCTCGCGATGTCGCGGAAGGTCAAGCCATCCGTCGACGACGAGAATGCATTAACTGTGATTATCGTTTTACGACCTACGAGCGGATGGAACGACCTCAGCTCATCGTAGTCAAAAACAACGGTAATCGTGAACTGTTTAACAGAAGTAAACTGTTAGCGGGATTGTATCGAGCGTGCGAGAAAACACCTATTACGAATATTCAGCTTGAACAGTTGGTATCAGATGTCGAGCAGCAGCTATACGAATGCGGCGAACCAGAAGTATCATCGGGCAAAGTTGGACAACTCGTAATGGAACAGCTAGCAGCGCTCAATGAAGTAGCATATGTCCGTTTTGCAAGCGTCTATCGCCGGTTTAAAGATATTGCCGGGTTCGAACAAGAGCTTTCGCAGATCCGCCATATGAAGGCTGTAAAACTCAAATAAAAACACTAATAACGAGAGACATTATTAAATAAAAGCCATCGGTGCGTGGCAAAAAAGTGAGGGTACAATGGGGCAAACAACACTAGGGGTAACACGATTTTTTACAAAGCCGAACACGAAAGGCTATGATGCGCTGAAGTGGGTGGTGCGAGATTCTTTGATTGAGAATCCAATGACAAAGAAGCCAGTCTTTGAGCAGAAGGGCATTGATTTTCCAGAAGGCTGGTCACAGAATGCCATAAACATCGTAGCGCAAAAGTACTTTACCGGTACGCCTGGCTCAGCAGAACGAGAAGACAGCTTAAAGAAACTGATCAACCGTGTTGTAGACACAGTAACTCGTCAGGGGCAACAAGAGGGTTACTTTGAGTCTGACACGGAAGCGGAAGACTTTCGTGAAGAGCTCAAGTACATTTTGGCGACTCAGCGTGCAGCGTTTAACTCGCCTGTGTGGTTTAACATCGGCGCACCAGAACGCGCACAGCAGGCCAGTGCGTGCTTTATCCTGGGTATTTCTGACACTATGACTGCGATCCTGAACTGGTACCGAGAAGAAGGTATGATCTTTAAGGGTGGCTCAGGTTCAGGTATTAACTTGAGTGGTATCCGCTCATCTGTAGAAACGCTTGGTAAGAGCGCTGGTACTGCGTCCGGTCCTATGAGCTTTATGCGCGGTGCTGATGCATCTGCTGGGGCTATTAAGAGTGGCGGCAAGACGCGACGCGCTGCCAAGATGGTTATCCTGAATGTTGATCACCCAGATATCGAAGAGTTTATCTGGTGTAAAGCAATTGAAGAGCGCAAAGCTCGAGTACTTGAAGAAGCTGGTTACGATATGTCATTGGACGGTAAGGATATCTTCTCTGTCCAGTATCAGAACGCCAATAACTCTGTACGTGTAACTGATGACTTCATGAAGGCAGTAGAGGCTGATGAAGAATGGGAACTACGTGAGGTTAAGACCGGCAAGGTTGTTCGACGAGTGCGTGCACGGGATCTGTTCCGTCAGATTAACCAGGCAGCGTGGGAATGTGCTGATCCTGGCATGCAGTTTGATACGACCATTAATAAGTGGCACACAGCGCCAAACGCAGGTCGTATTAATGCGTCCAACCCTTGTTCTGAGTACATGCACCTCGATAACTCAGCCTGTAACCTCGCAAGCATAAACTTACTGAAGTACCTGAAAGAAGACGGAAGCTTTGATGTACAAGCTTACATCCATACCATCGAGTTAATCTTTACGGCGCAAGAGATCTTGGTTGGCTACTCGGAGTATCCAACCGAATCAATCGGTAAAACGGCACGAGCTTATCGTGAGCTCGGACTTGGCTATGCCAACCTTGGTGCAATGCTTATGGCGCAGGGTCTGCCATATGATTCAGATGAGGGTCGCGCACAAGCTGCAGCGGTAACTGCGCTCATGACCGGCCAAGCTTATGCGACAAGCGCCAAACTAGCGCGTCGAGTCGGACCATTTGCTGGCTACCACAAGGACAAGGAAGCCATGCAGCGTGTTCTAAAGATGCACCGCGATGAAGTATCAAAGATTGATGCTGGATTGGTCTCAGAGGAGCTCTTGAGCGCGGCAGCAGCAGCGTGGGACGAGGCAGTCGAGCTTGGTGCACGCTACGGTGTACGTAACTCTCAGGCGAGTGTGCTTGCGCCAACAGGTACCATCGGCCTGATGATGGACTGCGATACTACTGGTATCGAACCAGACCTTGGGCTTGTTAAGGTCAAGAAGTTGGTCGGCGGTGGCACGATGCACATCGTCAACCAGACAGTGCCGCGTGCGTTGAAGTCACTTGGCTATACAAAGCCACAAATTGACGACATTATTAACTACATTGATGTCGAAAAAACAATACTTGGCGCACCCCACCTCAAGAAAGAACACGAGAACGTCTTTGCTTGTTCAATGGGTGACAACTCGATCCACTACATGGGTCACGTCAAAATGATGTCCGCCGTACAGCCGTTCCTCTCTGGAGCTATCAGTAAGACGGTCAACATGCCAGAAGATGCAACGGTTGAAGATGTTGAGCAATTGCATATCGAAGCTTGGAAGATGGGGCTTAAGGCAGTGGCGATCTATAGAGATAACTGTAAAGTTGCACAGCCGCTCTCAATGGCCAAGAAAGCTGGTGCAGAGAAAGAAACCACGACCACCACTGTTACTGAAGTAGTAGAAACCATCAGTGATCGAATTGTAGTGAAGGGTGCTATCAGGCGCGCAATGCCAAAGACACGTACTGCAAAGACCTTCTCATTCCGCGTTGCTGATAGTCACGGCTACATGACCGTTGGTGAGTATGAGGATGGTACTCCGGGCGAAATCTTTGTAAATGTGAGCAAGCAGGGCTCAACGCTACGTGGTATCCTTGACGCCTTTGCAATCAGCGTGAGCCACGGTTTGCAGTTTGGTGTACCACTGAAGGACTACGTTAAGTCACTCACTAGCATGAGCTTTGCGCCATCTGGTATTACCGATGACCCAGAGGTTCGCACGGCAACATCAATTGTTGACTACATCGCTCGTCGCTTAGCGCTCTCGTACCTGTCATTTGACGATAGACTTGAGCTTGGTCTGGCGTCGATTGACGATATGCCAGAGGAGCAGACGAGTCTTCTCGAAGACGGCCAGTTGCAGCAGTCTATTCAGGAACAGGTTACGACTGAAGTTGTACAAGAAGTCACCACTGTTTCTGAGAAGGTCACAAATCCTACGCCAGCTAAGAGTGCAAAGGCTGACGAGGCAGCACCAATGTGCTTCAACTGTGGCAACCAGACTCAACGTGCTGGCAGCTGCTATGTTTGCACCGCCTGCGGTTCAACGACCGGCTGCAGCTAGGATTAAAGCTGGCCCACTAAAAGAGGCGAATAAAATCGCCTCTTTTTTATTCTGCTTATGCTTGGTACACTTTTGATATGAAAATTATCGCCCTATATCACCCATCATCGGAATGGGCGAGAGACGTTGAAATGTATGCTCGCGACATGGAGCGTTCTCAGGGAGCCAAGGTAGAGTTGGTCAGTCTGGAGACGCGAGACGGGGCGGCAATGGCATCTATGTATGACATCGTGAGGTATCCAGCGATTGTGGTCCTCAAAGAAGATGGGCAGGTTCAACAGCAATGGCAGGGAGAACGGTTACCTCTGATGAATGAAGTAGCTGGCTTTGTTCGGGCGTAACTTGCGCTAGAATTGATAATCGGATAAAATTACAACGTGCAACTAGAAAAGCCGTTTGAGCAGCTATCAACTGCGAGGCGCAGGAAGAACAGGGAAACCTTACTAGAACCTGACGTGTCGAACCGACGTTACCGGTGTAATAAAGAGCTTCTACATGAGGCAGCAGGATGGAACCTTCGGTCACACACCGGATCCCGCAGCAAAAGTAGAAGCTTTTTATATTGAAAGGAAAGTCATGAAGTTTAAGGCAGGCACACGGCGCAAAGCCATCGAATACGAAAAGGACTTAGTCCAGCAGTGGAAGAAGAACAAGACATTTGAGAAATCGGTTGAGCAGCGACCGGAAGACAATGCCTATGTGTTCTATGACGGACCGCCGTTCATCACAGGTGTGCCACACGTCGGAACTCTACTTACTTCTATCGTAAAAGACGCTGTGCCACGTTACTGGACAATGAAGGGTAAGCGAGTTGAGCGTCGTTGGGGCTGGGATTGCCATGGATTGCCTGCAGAAGTGTTCACAGAGAAGAAGCTAGGCATTCAAGATAAGCGAGATATTGGCACGAAGATCAGTCTTGAAGAGTACATAACTACCTGCCGCAACAATATGGTTCAAACTGGATCACTCTGGGAAGACACTATCGATCGGATTGGCCGCTGGGTGAACTTTAAGGGCGCCTACAGAACCATGGACAAGGATTACATGGAGTCTGTTTGGTGGGCGTTTAAGGAGCTGTACGAAAAGGGCAAGATTTACGAGGGCGAGAAGGTGCTTTTGTACTGCACTCGTGACGCCACCCCTCTCAGTAAGGCAGAAATCGCCATGGATAATAGCTACAAAGACGACACTGACCCATCGGTATATGTGAAGTTTAAGCTTAAAGATGAAGATGTATATCTATTAGCTTGGACGACAACTCCGTGGACATTACCAAGTAACTCCGCAATCGCAGTCAATCAAGATCTCGAATACGCCGAAGTAGAGGTGGGCGATGAGCACTTCGTCATCGCTAAAGATCTTGTCGCAAAGGTCTTAACAGATGAGAAGCATCAGCCAGTTGCACACAAAGTGCTACGTACCTTTAAAGGGCAGGAGCTTGTCGGAAAAGACTATGAGCCGTTGTTTGATGATCACAAAAACCTTGGTGCCAAGGCTTTCAAGATCTGGCATGCTGATTTTGTGCATGCGGACGACGGTACGGGTATTGCCCATGAATCACCAGCATATGGCGAAGAAGATTATCAACTTAGCCGAGATAATGGCTTTCCGTGGGTGCTAAATACGGACGAGAATGGCTTCTATACCTCTGGTGAATGGAAGGGCCAGAACATATGGGATGTGAACAAAGAAATCGCCAAAACGTTGCTCGAGCGCGGTGTTGTATGGAAGATAGACTACATCCGTCACTCGTACCCGCACTGTTTCCGTTGCGACACTAAGCTGATGTACCGAGCTCACCCGAGCTGGTTCATGGATATAGATGGTCAGCGCACAGAGATGCTTGAAGGCAACAGTGAGGTTAATTGGCGGCCCGAACATCTTAAACATGGTCGTTCAGAGAAGACAATTCAGACTGCGCCAGATTGGAACTTGAGCCGTGATCGCTTCTGGGCTACGGCAATGCCGGTTTGGAAAGCAACCGACAAGAGCGGCAAAGTTAACGTCAAAGTAATAGGTAGCTACGCCGAACTCAAAGAATTGAGTGGTGTTGAGCTAGAAGATTACCACCGTCCTTGGGTAGATGATGTTACATTTACAATAGACGGGCTTGAATATCGACGTATTGATAAAGTGATGGACTGTTGGTTTGAGTCCGGCAGTATGCCATTTGCACAGTTCCACTATCCGTTTGAGAACAAGGAAAAATTCGAAGCAAGCTTCCCTGGAGACTTCGTAGTTGAGTATACGCCACAGGTTAGAGCTTGGTTCTACTATATGGCGGCAGTGTCGAACGGCTTGTTTGGCGGCAAGGCCTTCAAGAATGCTCTCGTCCATGGAACTTTGGCAGGCAACGATGGTCGAAAGATGAGTAAGTCTTTCGGTAACTACACCGATCCAAACGTACTGATGGATGAATACAGCGTGGATGCCCTGCGATTTCTACTGCTAAGTTCTACCCTCCTCAATGGCGAAGATTTTTCACTTCAGGACAAAGACGTATCAGATGTAAACCGCAAATTGGCTATGATTTGGAATATGTACGACTTCTTCACCATGTACGCCGATGTAGATGGCTGGAAATGGGACGGTATGCTGGAAGATCCTCTGGATAAGTTGGCAAATCCACTCGACCAGTGGGTAGTGTCACGTGTCCATCAGTTAACCCACGAAGTCGACGAGCATATGCAGCGATATGATCTGCCAAATGCACTCAAGCCCGTTCTTGAGTTTGTAGATGATGCTAGTAACTGGTATGTGCGGCGTTCGCGCAAGCGTTTCTGGAAGAGCGAGGACGATGGCGACAAGAACGATGCCTACAAGACGCTTCACTACGTGCTGGTGCGGCTTAGTATGGTTATGGCGCCATTTACGCCATTCTTGGCCGAAGAGCTCTACCAGAAGCTTACAGGCGGTGAATCGGTACACTTACTTGACTGGCCAGAAGGTGGCCAAGTGAACGAGATGATGATTGGTCGCATGAAAGCCGTTCGCCACCTAATTAACATTGGGCTCAGTGTCCGTGCTGAAAACGGCATAAAAGTTCGTCAGCCACTTGCATCGGCAACTCTAAAGGGTAGTTACAAAGATTTTGAGCCTGAATTAATCGAGATCATAAAAGATGAACTTAACATTAAAGAAGTCACCGTAAGTGACAAGCAGCTCAAAGTAGAGAAATCATTTTTGGAAAACTGGGAAGAAGGCAATCTCTCGCAGCATTACCAGATAGAAGTTAATCTCGAGCTTACCCCTGCATTGAAACGTGAAGGCATGATGCGCGAGGTCGTGCGCAACGTTCAGAGTGCGCGAAAGGCCGCTGGGCTTAACGTTGATGACCGCATCAAGCTCAGTTTGGTGACTAAAGATAATGAGCTAGCAAAAGCAATCGACGAACATACAGATACGATCAAGCAAGAAACTCTAGCCAAGACGTTAGTTGCTGAAGGTGGGTATGCTCATGCGCAAGCAGTTAAGATTGACGGATCCGATCTAGCCATAGGACTAGAGAGAGTCTAGCAAACTTACCGTTTCCAAGGCCCGGCCTTGGAAACGGTAATGGTCAGTCTAGAGAAAGCAACCTAAGACTTTTGACAACAGAGGCCAGATCTGGTAAGCTCTATCGGTAACTATAAATAAAGGTAATCGGATAAGTCATGAAAAAAGCAGTCATCGCTACAGGTGGTAAGCAGTACCTCGTAGCCGAAGGGGAAACCCTTGAAGTAGAGCTTTTGCAGACAGAAGGCAAAACTGCAACTTTTGTACCCCTTCTCGTCATCGATGGTGATAAAACTACCGTTGGTACTCCAGAGGTCAGTGGCGCTAAAGTCACTGCTGAAGTTGTTGAAGCAGACAAACAAGGTGACAAAGTCACCGCCATTCGCTACAAAGCAAAGAAGCGCGTACATACCGTACATGGCCATCGCCAACGGCACGCGATTATCAAGATCTCCAAGATCTCATAAGCAAGCCTTCGGCTTGCAAGCGTTAAAGAGACACCTTCCGTGAAGGTGTCTCTTATTTCTCGGTAGCATAGATGCTATAGTTAAATGCATAAGAGTTATGCGTATAACAAAGATTTTTGCCGCTACGATAGCCGTTTTGGTACTTGCACCTGCAAGTGTACTGGCATTGACGGCGCAAGGCTACAAGAGCGAAACGCCAATTTCTGTCGGCTTTGCTGTGGCTCATAGTGACAACCAAAGCGGTTCTGACAATGTCGTAGAGCTGGCAACTCCTTCAAACAGTGAGCGCTTTGCTGGCATTACCGTAGGGCAGAACGAGGCTACAGTAACAACTGCTGACGATGCCAGCAATGTATTTGTTGTAAATAACGGCGAAGTCAGGGCTGCTGTGTCTGACATTAACGGTAGAATAACAAAGGGTGACAACCTAGTTCTATCAGCGCTTAAAGGTGTGCTCATGAAGGCCAATGTCGAGGAAACTGCAGCTATTGGCACTGCTTTGGAAGATCAAACTGATGTGAACAGCACAACAGAAAAGGTAAATAACAGAGGGAATAGTGAATACGAAGTAAAAGTGAGTACAATTTTAGTCGACATTAGCCCGAAGGCGATTGAACCAACTACGCAGCGTCAATCTTTCCTGGTTTTGTTCGGTAGCTCGCTTACTGGTAAGGATGTGAGTGCCGTTCAGGTTGCAGTTGCGTTTGTGATTTTCTTCTTGATACTTATCATCGAAGGTAGCATAATCTACGGATCAATTTATAGCAGCATTATCTCGCTTGGCCGTAATCCGCTATCAAGATCAGCAGTGTATAAGGATCTTTTACAGGTTACAGTACTTGCGATAGTGATTCTCGTAGCCGGCGTGTTTGCGATGTACTTGATTTTATGGGCTTAAATAGCCAAAAAATGTATACAAAAATGCTTGTGTTTATAGGGGTAAAAGCCTACAATAATCGGTAGTAGTAAGTTTAAAAAACAGAAAATCAAAAATGGACGGAAAAAACACGTCGAATCCTTACGGTCCTACCTCTGTAATTGAGCCGAACAATATCGGTACGGTTCAAGACGTGCCGATACAGCCGCCGTCCCCAAGTGCTACCGAAATGTATACACAACCTGTTGTGAACGCGACGATTTCTGACGCTAAACTACCTCTTAATTCTCAAGTTGAGCAAATATCTTCCTCTTATGAATCGCTTGATGGTAGCCCAGAAGTCACTACATCTCTGGTGTCTGCACCGACAGTGCGTGGTAACCCTGCGCCGCTGACTGAATCCACTCCGTCGGGTGACGCTAGTCGGGCAAAGCCACCTGTCTTTCGCGACAAAGACACCAACAAGCTTTTATTCCGCCTGATCGCAGGAGCATCAGTCGTATTCTTTGTGTTATTTGGCGCCGGACTGATATCGAGTCGGTTATCTGATAATCGGCCGGTTGACCCAGTTGCCCAGTTAGAGGAGCAAGAGATCAGCGGTTTAACAGATCAGCAGTCTACGTTGGGTGTGCAAACCAGTGGGTCTACTTTGTTGGTCAACGGTAATGTCTTAGCGACTGACTCTCTGCAAGTCAGCTCGGATGGGGTTATTGGGTCGATTGTTTTGACCGAAGGGGCAGGCTCGCAGACTTACACGTTGCCGAACAGTTCCGGGGTATTTTGTCTTGATATTAACAACTGTAACTATCTGCAGGCTGATGACGTTACGACGACCAGTGTTGCAGGCGTAGATGGTGCTCTTTCGTTGGGTGCGGGGCTGACAATTAACGGTACAGAGATATCGAGTACCATTACACAAACGATTCAGACGAGCGTGAATGGATCGGTAGGATCGATCGTCATACAGGGGACAACCAACCAGGTAGGCGTTTCCAGGGATGGCAACACTATCACGCTTACATCACCCCAAGACATTGGCCTAGAAAGCTCGCCGACTTTCAGCAGCATTACACTCTCTGGTATTGGAACTCAGAACGGTAACGTACTCTGCGATATCTCTAACAACTGTGGATACGCTGGCGGTACAGGAGCATACATTCAGGATGGGAATTCGTTTGGGGTAGCGGCAGTGCTTGGCACTAACGACAATTTCTCGCTCGCTTTTGAAACAAACGGAGTAACTCAAGCCACACTGGCTGTTGGTGGCGCATTTACTTTACAGAATAGTGTTGATTCGACGAGTGGATTCCGGGTCATGGATGCAGACGGCGGCAATCCAGTTCTGAATGTTGACACATCGAACGAGAGAGTTGGAATTGGTACGGCAGCACCGTCAGTTGAGCTCGACGTGGCAGGAGATACGGTTATATCAAATCGCTTACAAGTAGGGCCGACGGGCAACAGTATTGACCAGTGTACGACGGTGTTCTTTGGTGCAATAGGTTGCGACGTGGCAATTGATGTGGCAAATACAGCAACAGATCCAAATTTGGCTGTTTACGGAATATATAACAACACTACCATTAGTCCCACTGGTGCAAATATCGCTACTAATTACGGTTCTTCGAGTAACCTTCTCTTGAATGGGACGAATAATTTCACCGCAAGCAACATTGGGGTTAGCGGTGCGGCCGTGGTAGCAAGCACCGCCGGGACGGTCTCTCGCATTATCGGTGTGGATGCAACTGCTGCCATACTCACTACTACCAGTACCGCAACAGTTACCGATGCCATAGGTATGCAGACGGGAGTTGGGGTGTTTAGTACGGTAAGCGGTGGCACAATCACTACCGGTTATGGCTTGCAGGTTGCCTCTGCTTCAGTGTCTGGTGCTGGGGCGAGTATAGGCACAAACTACGGTATTTACGTGAACCCGCAAACTGCTGGTACAACAGACTATGGGGTGGCGATAGGTGCTGCAGATACGCAAACCCTTTGGTTGTCATCCAATGCCGATAATACTTCTGCATCAGCGGGCATTGCCTTTGGCTCGTCACGAGATACAAACCTCTATCGTTCTGCTGCCAATACTTTGAGGACAGATGATGCCTTAAGTGTCGGTGATGACATTACGGTAACTGGTGATATTCTGCCAAGTGCCGATGACACCTATGATCTTGGCTCAAACAGCAATCGCTGGCGTGATCTGTATCTTGGCCCGGCTACGCTATCTATCGGTACCAGCGCAACGGATTATAAGATTAGTTATGATACTGGCAACAACGCGCTGCTCTTCAATAACGACCAAGATGACCGCGATTTCCGGATTGCCGGTGATACTCAAGCCAATCTCCTCTATGTAGACGCTGGTAACAATCGCATTGGTATCGGCACAAGTACGCCAGGCTACGAACTTGATGTCGTTGGCACCATCAACGCATCTACTGGAATTAACGTGAATGGAACGCAAGTTTGTACGGCATCTGGCTGTATAGCCGCACCCGGGTCGGGAAACTATATCCAGAACGGCACCTCTATCCAAACCAACACCAACTTTGCTATTCAATCAGCCGCCACCGGTTCAGTCGGCGCTGTCATCCGTGGTGCTTCTGGCCAAACAGCTGCGCTGCAGGAATGGCAGAACAGTAGCGGTACGGTTTTGGCCAGTGTTCTCGCGAACGGCACGGTTGCTCTCGGAACCACTAATGTCGGGGCACTGCTTAATCTAAGAAGTGCCACTACCCCAACCGGTACCCCGACGGAAGCGGCCGCAACTATTAGGTTGAACACTGTCTACACTGATCTGGGAAGCGGCAATAACTCGACTGGGGCAATTGAGTTCGGTAACAACACAGTGCGTATCTGGAGAAGCGATAACAATCTGCGTGTCTCTGCTTATGACGGGGTTACTATTGATACAAATGCAAGCAGCCTGGCCGCAGTTTCTCTCAAGGTGAAGGCGGTTGCATCACAGAGTGGAGACCTCCAGCAGTGGCAGAACAGTAGCGGTACGCGGCTTACATCTATAGAATCGACAGGTAGCTTGTATTCACCAACTGCACCGATCAAGCTTGGTTTCAATGTTGCACTTCAGGGCGAGCATAGTAGTGGCGGTGGTTTTGTCGATCTAATTAAACGTGGTGGCGGTAACTCAGTGGTTGTCGGGAACGGCACAGCTGATACAACAGTTAATGCGGTAACTTATTTAGATCTAGTAGTTGGTGGCGCTAACGGAGTAAGGTTGGGTAGCTATAATGTCAATAAATACGGCGCCATTGGTTATCTCGGCTCATCAAGCGCATTCTGGAACGCTCTCTGGCTACAACCGGTGAATGCCACTAGCGTAGCCGGAACGATACGGGCACAAGCATCGCAGTCCGCAAACCTGATGGAGTGGCAGAGTAGTGCTGGGACTGTACTGACCGCAGTGGATGCGTCGGGTAACCTGCTCTTTGACTCGGGCAAGGGAATCTCTACAACGGCAGCCGATGGTAACTTATATATTGGCCAGTCAAGCCGAGCGGGCGGGACGGGCGGCAAAAACCGGTACTATGGCTCGGCATATTATGGCGGCTATGCTCATGAATTCTTTGGCGGTAGTGCTTCCAACATGACGGGGGTGATGCTGGTTACTTCATCGCAGGCTTCAAAGATAGGTTTAACTGTCAAAGGTGCGGCCAGTCAGACAGGTAATCTGCAAGAGTGGCAGGATAGTAGCGGTACGGTTCTCGCATACCTAAGTGCGAGCGGCAACCTAGCGATTAATCACACAGGCAACAACTACCTTACTATCAACTCTACAAACTCAGGTTCTGCTAACTTGCAATTAGGCACAGCAGGCACCGGGCCGCTCTTGCTATATGACCCGGTAGATACATCTTTGCAGTTCCAGATGAGCGGAGCGACACGAATGCAGCTGACGCAAGCAGGTGTTCTGAAGCTGAACAACACGGGGCTAGACGATCGTTTGGAGTTTGTGAACAGCGGTATAAGTGCGGCTAATATAATTTGGGGGTCTGGTAGTACAACAGGTTACAGACTCGGCAAAGATGCGAGTGGTTACTTCCGGCTGGCTAATTCAAGCCTTGTTTCTACTCGGAATCTCTCTTTTAACGGAGCAGATGGTCTGTTTGGTATCAACACGCAGTATCCAACAACAGCCGCCCTTGAAATCAATGTGCCATCGGCAGCTAACCTTGGTCTTATTGTCCGTGGGGCAGCCAGCCAAACTGCGAGCCTTCAAGAATGGCAGAACTCATCCGGCACAACCCTACTACGAGTAAACCAAAACGGAACGATCCAAAACATTACCGGTAATGCGAATGCGTTTCTATCAAGCACGACGCTTGGGCTTGCTGGCGGCGGCGGGATACAGGTGCAGAGTGGCAGTGACTTGAATCTGACCACGAGTGGTGTCGGGCAAATCGTGCTAACTACTGGGGGCTCAGCAAGATTCCGGGTTACAGATGGTGGAGTGGCTATGGTTGGGTCTTCTGGCACGGCCGGAACCGTAGAAAAATTCCGCGTTAATACACCAACAACAGTCGATAACTTAGCGGCCACAATACTTAGTACGGGCGCAACGACTTCAAAGGGTCTGGTTGTGCAAGGCGCTGCCTCCCAGACTGCCAACCTCCAAGAGTGGCAGGATAGCAGCGGTACCATTCTTACGAGGGTTAATGCTGATGGAAGTATTGCCCTTGGTGGTGTAAATACAGCAAGCACAGGAGCCTTACGGCTTGCCAACAATACGTACATATACGCGAGAAATGCGGCAAACACTGGCAATAAGCAATTGCTAGGATATGATTCTGCTGACAATGTCGTACTCGGCGGGAGTGGAACGAGCGTTAATGTGTATATTATGAACGCTATAGGCAGTGGTATTGGTGTTTCAACAACCGCGATATCCTCTGGGCCTGGCAAAGGGATATATCAGACAGGCTCAGCCTTAGGCCTTTATCATTACAATGGTAATATTACCTTGACGCCTGGGGCTAGCTCAAGCTTTGCTAGTGTTTTGACTGCAGCACGCAGCGGTACGAATATCACCGTACAGACTGCGGCTACAACTGATATTGGCCTTGTGGTAAAGGGGACCGCGTCACAAACGGCCAACCTCCAGGAATGGCAGGATAGCACCGGGTCCGTACTTGCGAGCGTTGGCGCGACGGGCAACATATCAATCACAAATGCCGATACTCCAGGGACTAGGATAATGCTCAATCAAACGAACCCGAATTTCCAGGCCTATTTACAAACCAATTATACTGGAAATAGCCAAGGATACCGTATCGGTCAGTCAAATAGTACTGGACCAGAATTCTTCGTGCAGAGCACGCAAAGTAACAACTACTTTATCCGGGGTGGCTATAATAACATGGCAGTTGTGATTGGACCATCAGCTGATCAGAGGGCGGCAATAAGTGACTATGGCTCAAACAGCGCCGCGACGCTTATCGTTCAAGATTCAAGGGCATCCGTCGGTGCGACCAGGCTTGTTGTTCGTGCCGGAGCTGGGCAATCCACAACAAACCTCCAAGAGTGGCAGAACTCGGCTGGTACAGTCCTTACAAGCATTAGTGCAAACGGGATACTGAATGTATCAAGTTCAGCAAGTGGTACTGAGCATGATTTGGGTGTGAATCAAGGGGTAAGAATTGGTACCTTTGCAAGATTTGGCAGCGGGAGCGGTGGTGCTAGTGCTGGCGCCATCAGACTATTCAATAACACGTTTGTGAACTGGCGCAACGCGGCCAACTCTGCAGATATCGGTATTCGGGTAGATACGAACAATACCTTACAGCTTGGTGCGGCTGCGACGACACTCGATACCGTGGCGGATACGACTATTGGTACCAGTGGCACGACCCGCAAAGGTCTGGTTATTCAAGGCGTCGCTTCACAAACTGCCAGTCTTCAAGAGTGGCAAAGCTCAACCGGTACAGTGCTGGCAAGCATTGCAGCCGATGGCGACCTAGAGGTGGTTGACGCTACCGTGAACGGCAATCTCGTGGTTGATGGCACGGCGACATTTAACGGCAACATCACCGTCAATGGACACGTGATTACGGGGAATACGAGCGGCTCTACTACAGTTACAGTCAATACCACAGGTGCGGGTACTGGTGCGTCAGCAAGTATCAGCGGTAATGATACGGCAGGTGTAATCACGATAAATACGGGTACTGGGGCGGCTGCCGGCACGCTGGCCACCGTTACCTTCGCCAATGCATTTGGTAGCGCACCAGAGGTCATCATTACACCGAAGTCGATCCCAGGTGGTGGCACATTCCCACAGTATCATTTTGATAGCGCTACGACGACGTTTGATCTAAAGGCATTCAACGCGCTCACTGACAGCTCAACCTACACCTTCACGTACATGATCGTCGAGTAGTTATTTACTGTTTAACAGATTAGTGTTAGGCTAAAGGGTATAAGCACGAGGGTAATAAACAGCTAATGGGGCATATCATATCGGTCCTGAACCAAAAGGGTGGCGTGGGCAAAACAACCACGGCTATTAACGTGGCCGCGCAACTGGCTAAAACGGGGAAGAGTGTACTGCTGATTGACCTCGATCCGCAGGGTAATGCCACGAGTGGGCTGGGGTTTGATAAGCATGTGACAGAGAACGGTACCTATGAAGTGCTGCTCGGAACGCAAGATTTTGCGACATGCGTATTAGAAACACAAGTTGATAACTTATACCTCCTGCCAACCAACGAAAATCTTGCTGCGGCCGAGATTGAACTTGTTTCCGTGCTCGAGCGTGAACGCGCGTTGCAGCGAGCACTGGATGCCAGTGCCTACGACGTAATCCTGATTGACTGTCCGCCATCGCTCAGTTTGCTGACTATAAATGCTTTAACGGCTTCTAAATTTGTTTTGATACCAGTACAGTCTGAATATTACGCTCTGGAAGGCCTGGGTCAATTACTTCAAGTCATCCAGCAAGTTCGCCAAGGATTGAATACACATTTGGAAATCCTAGGCGTAATACTAACGATGTTTGATAGCCGAACTACATTGTCTGACCAAGTGAAGGAAGAAGTCAAAAAGCACTTCGGTGATAAAGTATTCAAAACTGTTATACCGCGTAATGTCCGTTTGGCTGAAGCGCCAAGTCATGGCAAGACAATATTCGAACACGACAAATGGTCAAAGGGCGCTCGAGCATACAAACAACTGACAAAAGAAATATTAGAAAGGGAACGATGATGGCAAACACAAATAGCAGCAAAAACAGCAAAAGCGGCAAGGGCGGGCTCGGGCGAGGCTTTGACTCGCTAATCCCGACAAACTTTGACTCTTCTCTGTTAGTAGACGAGCAAGACCGAGTACAAAAATTACTCATTTCTGACATTTTGCCTAATGCTGGTCAGCCAAGACGTTCGTTTGACGACGCACAGTTAAGTGAACTGGCGCATTCTATAAAAGAACACGGAATCCTGCAGCCCGTTGTTGTAAGGCAAATGCCTGACGGTACATATAGTATAGTTGCTGGCGAGCGTCGCTGGCGGGCCGCGCAAATTGCTGGGCTAGACCGGATTCCGGCAATCGTCAGAACCATGGAAGAGTTACAGCAGCTCGAGATCGCGCTTGTGGAAAACGTGCAACGTGTCGATCTGTCGCCACTAGAACAAGCATTGTCCATCCAGCGACTTCATGATCAATTCAGTATTGCCTACGCTGATATTGCGCAAAGACTTGGAAAAGCTCTCGCTACCGTCACAAACATTGTGAGGTTACTACAGCTACCTGACGACGCACGTGAGGCTTTGGAACAAAAAAAGATCACTGAAGGCCACGCTCGTGCGATCTTATCACTAAAAGATATGCCTGATAAACAAACTGAACTACTCCAGTTCATAGTGAAGAATAGATGGTCTGTTCGACAAGCTGAGCAATTTGCTGTGGCTTGCAAAAACAGCCCCACATCAACGACTACAGCAAAACAGCAAACACAAAAAGTTACACCAGAAACACGGCAGCTTAGTAAGTACTTGGGCGTACCTGTAAGCATTCGCCGTACCGCAAAAGGCGGTAAGTTAGAGCTTGGATTTACCTCTGACGAAGAGCTAGAAAAGATACTCGATAGACTTAAGAAAGCCTGAGTAGCAAGTTATTTTTAGAAGCGTTGAGCCTTATCAAACGGGAAGACGCGATATGTGAGGTGCCCGACAATATCTTGTGCTTTGACTGGTCCAAAACTGCGAGAATCAAGTGAGTTTGAGCGATTATCTCCGCTTACAAAAACTGCGTTATCCGGGACGGTCAGGTCGACATTGCCCTGCGTATCACCTATGACAGCGCCGTATTCCATAGTCTTGTCGGGTTGAAAGCCATTAGGGTACTCAGTATTGAATACTGTGAGTGTGCCGTTTTTTACTACTACGCGTTCGCCAGGTAAAGCGATAACTCTTTTGATGAGTTGTTTGTCGCCACCGCCGAAGTCTTGCACGCTCTTGCGATGAAAAATAATGATCTCACCACGTTCAGGTATATACGGATTGCCCGTTATCTTTGACCACGTTCGAGGTATCTTCGAAACAATTAGTCTATCCTGATTTTGCAGTGTTGTTTCCATGCTTGGTCCGTCAACTTGATAAGACTGGAAGACAAATGCAGTTAAGATAAGTGCCGTCAGTGGTGCCAACACAAGAATAAACAGCAATGAAGCTATGTTTTTGGCGCCTTCGTGCTTAGGAGAAGCAACTTTATGATGGTGCACGGTTGGTTCAGATTGTTGTGTAGTTGTTTGATGATCCATTACAGCACTTAACTATACGTGAAATGAACAATAATGCACATGTTTACGCGGGCAAATGAAAAGGTTATACTAGAATCCACGTGTTATGTATAATTTCAAAACCGTAAAAAAGCAGCCCTCTGGTAAGGCGGTCGATGGTATTATTCGTCCCGCACGACAGCCCCGTACTACTGATACAGGTGGCCAGTTTAGGCGTGTAAAGTCATATCGGCCGGAACCTGCACCGCCGCGTGCACGCAAAACACCAATTGGTGACTTTCGTCAGCCAACTGCACGCTCCATCACAGACCGTGCCCGACCACTAAGCGTGAGTGGATCCACGGTGGCACTTGAGCAGCCCTGGGACAAGAGAACAATGAATAACGATAACGAAAAACCAAACAAAAAAACTGGCAAACGCCGTTTATGGCCATTTGGCAAGGGAAAAGACAAGACAAAGAAAAAACCCCGGACCAAAAAGCAAAAGATACGACGGGCATTGCTGATATTCCTGCTCCTGGGAATTGTGGCCGGCGGTTATATGTTCGGCAAAACATATTGGAATGCACGTAAGGTTCTCTCTGGAGGTGGTGGTTCACCTGCACTGCAGCAAGACTGTGAAGATTTGTCTCAGCTCAAGGTTGAAGGTGATTGCCGCGTCAATATTATGATTCTCGGTAAGGGTGGCGGGTCACACGAGGCGCCTGATCTGACAGATACGATTATTATTGCTAGTATCGACCCAATCCATAAGGAAGCAGCCTTAGTGAGTATTCCTCGCGATCTTTATGTACAAGCTGACGGCGGCTATGGTTACACTAAGATCAACGCCGTCTATGCAAATGCCAAGAGCGCTTCGTTTGCGCAGAGTAACAGATCTAACGCTGCAAAGAAACGTGCTGATCAGGCCGGACTCGTAGCAATCGAGAAAACTCTCGAAAATAAACTCGGCATACCGATCCATTACTACGGCATGATTGACTTCGAAGGCTTCAGGCGTGCTATCGATACAGTAGGCGGGATTACTATCGATGTAAAAGAACCATTGATTGATCCATCGGTTGCTTGGGAAAACAACTGGAATGCAACAATTGCCACAAAGGGTGTCCAGAAGTTTGATGGTAAGAAAGCACTCCTCTACGCCCGATCTCGTCAGAGCAGCCCACGTGGTGACTTTGATCGCTCGCAGCGCCAGCGTGAAGTGATTGTTGCATTGAAGGACAAGATATTCTCTGCTGGCACGTACAGCAACCCTGTAAAGGTATCTCAGCTTATCGACACCTTTGGCAATCGGGTTAGTACTAACTTTAGTATCGATGAGATTATGAAGCTCTACGGTATTGGCAAAGATATGCCGAGTACGAGCATTAAGTCGATTGGACTGTCCGATCCGCCAAATGATTATCTGACGACCGACACCTACAATGGCCAATCAGTAGTTGTACCAAAAGCTGGACTGGATAATTACGATGGCATCCGCAAATACATCCGTAAGGTTTTGGTAGATCCGCGTATTCGTCAAGAGAATGCACAGGTTGTCGTGCTCAATGGCACATCGACTGCAGGATTGGCCACTAAGAAGGCGGCAGTACTCAAATCCTTTGGCTATAACGTTGGTGAAGTCAAAGATGCACCAACCAAAGATTACCAAAAGACAGTCATTGTAGACTTACGCAGCGGAAACAAGAAATACACCAAACATTACCTTGAGCGACGCTTTGGTGTGAGCGTGACCGACAAGCTTCCTTCCGGCATCGTTGCCCCAGAAACAGCAGACTTTGTTATAATACTGGGACAGAATGAAACAAGTACTCAGTAAACTCAAACCAAAGAAGGGTGTTGCCCACGTTCTCCATATTGGCTTCAATGTGCTATTGCCAGCATTGCTGTATATTTTTGTACG
The DNA here is from genome assembly GCA_964448075.1 of uncultured Candidatus Saccharibacteria bacterium. Taxonomy (GTDB): domain Bacteria; phylum Patescibacteriota; class Saccharimonadia; order Saccharimonadales; family CAYUUR01; genus CAYUUR01. The sequence continues at coordinate 42,656 of CAYUUR010000003.1, forward strand.
GATTGAGCTTGTACCGATCGCCCTGGCGCTCGTAATTGTCAGTAAGTGGCGCATGTTTGCCGTCAAACCTCGCCATTGGCCTGCTAATATTCGCGCTAACGGTGTTGACCTGATGGTCGGGCTGTCAATCGTGATATTTATGTCAAATAGTGGCACACAGCTCTGGCAAGTAATTTGGACGTTGCTGTACTTGCTATGGTTACTATTTGTTAAGCCACGTTCTGATGTGATATCAGTATCGCTGCAAGCACTGATTGGTCAATTTGCTGGCCTAACGGCGTTGTTTTTGGCATTTGGTGAAGCGGCCACCTTTTGGCTTGTACTTGGAGCTTGGGCGGTTACATATGCTGCAGCACGGCACTTTATGACGAGTTTTGACGAACCAATGACACGTTTGTTTTCGCATATTTGGGCGTACTTTGCGGCTTCGCTGACTTGGGTGTTGGCTCATTGGCTGTTGTTTTATGGTCCGATTGCGCAACCCACCTTGCTGCTTTCCATCATCGGCTTTAGTTTGGCGACGTTGTACTACCTTGATGAGACAGATAAGCTTTCGGTGTTTTACCGGCGACAGATCCTATTCATTATGCTGACAATTGTCACCATTGTGATCTTACTGGCCGATTGGCAAGATAAAACCAGTTAACAGAGTAATTACCAAGGAGGGGATTATGGACGAGGGGACAGCACCGGTAACGGCAGTAAAGGAACAGGCGCCAAAAAAACAGCCTGCACCACAGGCGCGGCTGCGAACACTCGGCATTGTAACCATATTATTCGTGAGTACTGCAATGGGGTTTTTGGGTGGTTGGCTTGGTGCAGAAAATAAACTGAGCAATGGTGAACTCAGTCAGAACTCGCAGCAGCAGATTGTCTCGAGTGAGAGCGACCTCATTAGTACTATTGCCAAAGAAGTCGGACCATCAGTGGTGTCTGTTAATGTGACGGCCAATGTGCGCAATGATAGCTTTTTTGGTACCCAGCAATTAGAACAGGCCAGTGCGGGTACTGGCTTTGTGATCGAAGATAACATCATTGTTACAAATCGTCACGTGGTGCCGAGCAGTGCGACGGCCGTAAGTGTTACGCTCTCTGATGGTACGGAACTTACAGACGTAGAGGTGATTGGTCGGACAAATAGTGATGACCCGCTTGATGTCGCGTTCTTGAAGGTAAAGGACACTAAAGACAAAAAGCTTGTGCCAGTAAAGTTGGGTGACTCCAGCAAGATGCAAGTTGGCGCCAAGGTCGTTGCTATCGGCAATGCGCTTGGTCAGTTCCAGAATACTGTCACATCGGGGATTATCTCTGGCTATAGTCGTAGTGTTGATGCGCAGGGTGAAAATGGCGTTGAGAGTCTGCAGAATCTCTTCCAGACAGATGCGGCAATTAACCAAGGTAACTCTGGTGGGCCACTGGTCAATATGGCAGGCGAGGTAATAGGCATTAATACGGCGGTTGCTGCTGATTCTGAGAACATCGGCTTCTCTATTCCGATTAATGACGTTAAAGGGCTGATATCTGGCGTACTTAAGACCGGAAAATTAGAACGTCCATATCTTGGGGTTCGCTACGTATCGATTACCGATGACTATGCCTACGAGTACAACTTGCCAGTCAAACGCGGTGCCTACATCGTGCCTGCAGAGCCTGGTCAGCCAAGTGTACTCAAGGATAGTCCTGCAGCAAAAGCTGGTTTGAAAGAAAAAGACATCATCGTAAGCATAAACGACACCAAGATTGATGAGAACAATAGCCTAACATCAGTGCTTGGCCGTTCGGCAGTTGGTGAGACCGTGTCAGTTACATATTTGCGTGACGGCAAAGAGCAGACAGTGCAGGTTAAGCTCGAGGCCCTCCCACAAGAGTAGTCACTCTTACCAGCTAATGCTGGATGTGAGGAACTCACTATGTCTGCCAAGCATAGCTTGGCGAGCCACATACCTTTTTGTGTCAGCAAAAAGGTATGCCAAAAACAGACACGCGGCTGAAGCCACACGGTTGTCTGGACAGAACTAAAAAGCCGCACCAAAAGAACACCCTTTCAGGGTGGTCTTCACTGTTCTCTTTGAGTTGTGGAGTTCAGACCGCCTTTTGGTTGGACTCGGCTTTTTAGTGCTGCCACCCACCGGTGTTTCAGAGCGTGACCCCCGCCCGAACGCCTGTAACTGAAGAGTGTAGTTGTTGCTAAACGCGTCCGGGCGTGGAAGCCGGCATAGAGTGCAAGGCCCTGATTGAGATGTTGTATTGTTTCACAATAGAACGGGCAGGTCGTGTTTGAAGCTTGCTTTAAAAAAGCAAGCAAGTTGGCCTAGCCATTGTGAACAATATCAACAGCTCAGTTAAGGACATGTGCTGCCGGGAGTTTTTGGTTACTTTTGGCGGACCAAAAGTAACAAGAGCGCCAGCTTTAGCTGGTACGAAAGTCCTCGAATTGCCCTAAATATGGTTGGCGGCAACAAACAGTTGGATGAAGTCTGAGGTGTGCTGGAGATTGTAGTCTTGTAGTTTGGCTATTAGAGCCAGTTCCTCATGTTGGAATGGAAGAGATTCTGTAAGGATGTATTTTGGTTTGCTTTGGAGCTGACTGATTTGTGTAAAGAGTTCACGGTAGAGATCTAAACCGTCTGTGCCACCAAAAATGGCGATGCGAGGTTCAAACATGGCAGCTTTGTTGATGGTGTGGCTATCAGGGACGTAGGGTAGATTACAGAGCAGGGTGTAGGGTCTAGAGCTAAGGGGTAAGGAATCTAACAAGTTGCCCTGGTTGAAAGTAATGTCTGTCTGATGATTCTGTGCGTTCCGTTTTGCAATCGCTATACATTCAGCGCTAACGTCAGTAGCAAATACTGAAGCATTGGGTAATTCCAGCTTCGCACTAATCGCAATCGCTCCCGAACCAGTACCTACGTCAATAAGCGCAATCCCTTGACCTTGTTTCCTGAACCCTAACCCCTTGAGCTCATCGATCATTGTCTCGGTCTCTGGTCGTGGTTCGAGTGTGTGAGCGTTGACGATAAATTCTCGCCCGTAGAATTCTGTTTTACCACGTATGTAGGCGAGTGGTTCGTGTTTGGCTCGTCTCGCTACTTGTTCGTTCAGTACTTCTTCTTGTTCGCTCGCGAGCTCAATCTCAGGGTGTGCCAGCAAATGAGCACGATCTTTGCCCAAAAGGTCCTCCAGCAGTACCAAACAATCTAGCCGTGCGGTCGGTACGTCTGTGTGTCGTAAGTGGCTCTCTGCCGATGTAAGCCAGTCTCGAACAGTCATTATTCTTGCGTTAATAGTTCGTGTTCGGCGGCTTGGAGGGCTTCGATGAGGTCGTCTATCTGGCCATCGAGCGCACTTGGGATGTTGCTGCGGGAGTAGCCAATGCGGTGGTCCGTGATGCGGTCTTGCGGGAAGTTATAGGTACGGATTTTTTCTGAGCGGTCACCAGAACCAATCAGTTTGCGGCGGGCGTCACTGTGTTTTTGGTTTTCTTCATCGATTTTAGCCTGTAACAGACGTGAACGTAGCACGCTCATAGCTTTGAGTTTGTTCTTGATCTGCGATTTTTCATCTTGGTTGGTGACCACAATACCCGTTGGTACATGGGTGATACGGACTGCAGAATCAGTCGTGTTCACCGATTGGCCACCATGACCACCAGCGCGGTAGACGTCAATGCGTAGATCTTGCGGGCTTATCTCTACGTCTGTTTCTTCAGCTTCTGGCATGACGGCAACGGTCACGGTACTGGTGTGGATACGGCCTTGTGATTCGGTGGCAGGCACACGCTGGACGCGGTGCACACCAGCTTCAAACTTATAGGTGCGGTATGCGTCGGCACCACGGATAACAAAGACGATTTCTTTATAGCCGCCGGCTTCTGACGGGCTTTCGTTGATAAGTTCAGCCTTGAGGCCGCGATTTTCTGCCAAGCGCACGTACATGCGGTACAGCTCACCACCAAACAGCGCCGCTTCATCACCACCAGCAGCAGCGCGGATCTCTATAATGCAGTCACGGTCGTCGTTGGGGTCTTTTTCAGTTAGCGCCTCAGCTAATCGAGCTTCTATGACGGCGAGTTTGGCTTCTGTTTCTTGCATTTCTTCCTGTGCCATTGAAGCCAGCTCATCACCACCTTGAGCAAGTTCTGTCGCCTGTGCAAACGAACTCCGTAGGGCGGCACGTTCGTCGAACAAATTAACGATATGCTCAAGCTCCGATTGGCGCTTGGCGAGGCGAGGGTAGTTTTTGTCAGAATAAATAGCCGGATCTTCCAGTTGCTTCTGGAGGTCGGCGTATTCTTGGCGTAGGTTTTGTTCTTTTGCTTCCATAGTTGTCGTTTCTAGTATATATAAAAACCGCCAGTAATAGATACTGACGGCTTAATACAAGCGAAGTTATTTATCTTCTGTTGCTTCTTTGTTCTCAGCTACTTCTGTTTTTGCTTCAGTTTTGGCTTTGGCCTTTACAGGAGCTGCTGGCTTTTCATCAGCTTCGTCTTGATCGTCTTTTTTGGCACGAGTCTTGCCGGCGGCCTTCATGCGCTCATCGCGAGCTTTCTTGGCGGCTTCTGCACGAGCCTTAAACTTATCAACACGACCTTCAATGTCCATAATACGCTCTTCACCAGTAAAGAATGGGTGAGAACTGCTGCTGATGTGTACTTTGACAAGCGGGTATTCGTTGCCGTCTTCCCATTTGATTTTGTCTTCTGTTGCGATAGTCGAACGGGTCAGGATCTTAGTTCCGTTATTGAGGTCTTCAAAGACCACAACGCGGTAGTTATCTGGGTGGATATCTTTTTTCATGATTTCTCTTCTGCTCGTTTGATTGATAGTTTGCCCTCGTAGTGGCTGGTTAGCGGCGAGCGACCGCAGTCAGGGATTCCACACTAAGGAACGTTATTAACTCGGACAAGTATACACCCCTGTTAGCTTTTGGTCAACATCTGCTTGCGTATCTTTGCTACCTCTGGTAAAATAGACGAGTCACAAAATTAAGCAGTTTGGGAAACATATTCTCTCTAACTTGAACCCGTGTAGGGCAGATAGAGCACCCAAATGAAGGTCAAGAATATGACGAAAGGAACAACATCATGGCAGATGTAGATATTAAACAATTGCTTGAGGCCGGAGCCCACTTTGGTCACAAAAGCAGCCGTTGGCACCCTAAAATGGCGCCATACATCCACTCAAAACGAGATGGTACGCACATTATTGACCTCACCAAAACTGTTGAGGAACTAGAGCGAGCACTGAGTTTTATTCAGAAAACTTCTAGCGAAGGCAAGCAAATCTTGTTTGTTGGCACAAAGCGCCAAGCCCAAGACATTATCAAAAAATCGGCTGAGTCTGTCTCGATGCCATACGTAACTGAGCGTTGGCTTGGCGGTATGCTTACCAATCGCAACACCATGAGCGGTCGGATCAAGCACCTCAAAGATCTCGAAGAAAAAATGGCGAGCGGTGCACTTGAATCTAAGTACAACAAGCTCGAAGTACAGCGCTTCCAAGAAGAAATTGACGAAATGAACCGTGTCTATGGCGGTATCAAAGACATGAACGCCAAACTTGGCGCAGTGTTTATCGTCGATATTATTGCTGAAGATAACGCCGTACGTGAAGCCAACAAGCTCGGCGTACCAATCGTGGCTATTGTTGACACCAACACCGACCCAACCAAGATTGACTACCCAGTACCAGCTAACGACGACGCTCTCAAGACTATCCAGTTGATTACCGACTACGTGGTCAAAGCAGTTGAAGCAGGTAAGAGCAAAGCGACCAAAGCAGTCGATAAAGACGAAAAATAAACCTAAATCTCATCACGACTAAGGAGTGAACAATGGCAGTAAACATTGAAGATGTAAAACGACTTAAGAACCTAACTGGCGTTGGCTTGACTGACGCAAAAGCGGCACTTGACGAGGTCAACGGTGACTTTGACAAGGCCCTCGAAGCTATGCGCAAAAAGGGTCTGACCAAGGCTGACAAGCGCGGCGAGCGCGAGGCACGCTCAGGTGTAATTAGTAGCTACTTGCACGATGGCCGCATCGGCGTCCTGCTAGAAGTTAACTGTGAAACCGACTTTGTAGCGCGCACAGATGACTTCAACGATATCGTTAAAGACGTCGCCATGCACATTGCTGCATCTGCACCACAGTACGTCAGTTCTGATGCTATCCCAGCTGCAGACCAAGAAAAGGTCAAGGCTGAGTTTGTAGAAAAGGCCAAAGCTGACGGCAAGCCTGCAGAGATGATCGAAAAGATTGTCGAAGGCATGGTAAAGAAGCACTTTGCAGAACGCTGCTTGCTAGACCAGCCATTCATTAAGAATCCTGACCAAACAGTCAACGACCACATCAAAACCTACATTGCGAAGCTTGGCGAAAACATCGTTGTCCGCCGTTTTGAGCGCATGCAACTTGGCGAAGTCGCCTAGACAAACTCTTCTGAGTCGATTTATAGTCTGCTGATCGTCAGTGGCTACGTTTGGGTGTACAATATAGGCGTTAATCAAAAGAGGGCATTACATGGGCTCCAGAGAGACGCAATCAGACCGCAATCGTGAATTTTGGGACCGTAAGCTCGGCGATAGAATTGCCCGGCCGCTGAGTCCAAACGACGCAATTCGTGATGCGCTGGCGAGTGAAGACCCCCGGCAGCGTGCACTTTTTGGAGTAGAAACAGTAGTTATCGAAAGAGAAGATCCATCAGTAGCAGAAAATAGTAACGAAGGAGAAGTATGAGTCCGAGTGAAGTAGTAAACCAAGCCAAGAGTAAGTTCAATCAAGCAGTTGAGCATTTCCAGGAAGAGTCAAAAAAGATTAGAACCGGACGAGCTCATCCAGGTATGCTAGATGGCCTTATGGTAGAAGCATACGGTGTCCCGACGCCAATTGTGCAGGTCGCGAATGTGACTGCACCGGAGGCTCAGCTGCTACAGATTACTCCCTTTGACCCAGCCAACTTGGCAACGATATCAGCTGCTATTCGTGACAATCCGAGCCTTGGCCTTAACCCAAGCGACGACGGTCGGATTGTGCGCGTACCGATCCCACCACTAAACGAAGAGCGTCGTCGTGACTACGTCAAAGTACTCAGCGGCAAGGTTGAAGATAGCATGGTGAGTTTACGAAACGTTCGTCACGAAGCACTCAAAACCGTCGATGAGGCCAAAAAGGATAAAGACATTAGTGAAGACGAAGCAAAACGCATGACTGCCCAAGTTGACGAAGCATTGAACGCAGCAAAAAACGAGATAGAGGCGATTGCCAAGGCTAAAGAAGCCGAAATCATGACAGTCTAGAGTCTGGGTCTCAGGGACTAGGCCATAGAAGGATACTCCCTAATCCCTTGCCCCTAATCCCTTGTAGCCGTTATACTGGTTAAACAATGATGAAAGTGAAGCGGAAGTGATCCCCAAACATGTAGGCATTATTCTCGATGGTAACCGAAGATGGGCAAAAGCTCAGGGGCTGCCAGCAGTCGAGGGTCATCGCAAGGGCATGGAAGTCTTCAAGGATGTTTCCTTGGCGGCATTTGATCGTGGTGTGCATTACGTATCGGCGTACATATTTTCGACCGAAAACTGGAAGCGTACCGAAGAAGAAGTCTCATATCTTATGGGTCTGGTAGTAAAGGCTGTCGAGAAGCATCTCGACACATTTCATGACGCCGGTATCCGTTTAGTACATATGGGAAGTCGTGAAAACTTGAATGCAAAAGTTTTGGAAGCAATCGATAGAAGCGTGGCTAAAACGGCGGAAAACAAGCGTGGAACGCTGGCATTGTGCTTCAACTACGGCGGCCACCAAGAGATTGTCGATGCAGTTCAATCAATTGTTGATTCTGGTGAAACATCAATCAGCAAAGAAACGATTAGTGCAGCGATATATGTACCCGAAGTGCCGCCGTGCGACATGATCATTAGAACGTCAGGCGAACAACGTTTGAGTGGGTTTATGCTGTGGCGCAGTGAATATGCAGAGCTGAAGTTTGTCGACAAACATTGGCCAGATTTTTCTGTTGATGACCTTGACGACGCTCTAGAAGAATACAAGAACCGCGAAAGACGGGTGGGTAAGTAATGCCACTGGCTTTGCTTATCTTTGGGCTGTTGATGTTTGTGGCCTTGGTTGTGGTCCATGAATGGGGACACTACATTGCAGCGCGGCGGAATGGTATTGAAGTAGAAGAGTTTGGCATCGGCTTTCCGCCAAAGGCCAAGACAATCACCAAACGCCACGGTACAGAATTCACCCTAAACTGGTTGCCGCTTGGCGGCTTTGTAAAACTCAAAGGTGAGCACGACGCTGACACAGAACCCGGTACATATGGCGCAGCGCGCTTGTCTGCAAAGGTAAAAGTCATGCTGGCTGGCGTGGGTATGAACCTGCTCGTGGCATTTGTGCTTCTGACAATCCTGGCTGCGACTGGCATGCCAAAGATCATCGATAATCAGTTTACCGTTTCGTCCGACACAAAAGTTGTAAACCAAACGGTTTTGGTTGGAGCAGTCGCCGATGATTCTCCCGCTGCCAAGGCTGGCTTGGAGCAAGACGATGAACTAGTATCTGTTGGAACGCCGGGTGAAACGCCGGTAAATGTTGTCTCATCCAGCGAATTCCCTGGCGTGACCAAACAGTTTGCCGGTCAAACAGTCGACGTGACGTATGTTCGTGATGGCCAGCAGCGTGTTGCTCGCGCCACACTAGAAAGCGCTGCAGCCGTTGAAGCGAGTCGCTCTACTGACGATCCAAAGGGCTACCTAGGGATTATCCCGTCAGATTATGTGATACAACGGTCGACGTGGTCAGCGCCAGTGGTCGCAGTTGGTTTTATCGGTCAGGCAACTGTACAGACTCTTGATGGCTTGGGTTCAGCGCTTGGCAATCTACTAATGGGCAACGCCTCCAAGGCTGGTGAGCAAGTCTCAGGACCCGTGGGTATATTCGGCGTGCTCAAGCGCGGTAGTGAACTGGGTATGGGTTTTGTGCTGATGATTATCGCGCTTATTTCACTCACACTTGCCATCATGAATGCTTTGCCAATACCAGCGCTGGACGGTGGTCGACTGTTTGTAACGCTCCTGTACCGCGCACTTCGTAAGCCGCTGACTCCTAAGGCAGAAGAACGCATTCATGGGACTGGTTTTGCGCTGCTGATGATCCTGTTTTTGGTGATTACTATTGTAGACGTGAAGCGGTTATAAGATGAACATGGTCTGGTTGCTGCTTGCAAACGTCGTGCTCTTTGGGCTGATTCGTTATATCTCGCAGTCCAAACGGCACAAAACCAATAAAGGCGTTGTTAACTGGGATGGCTACGACGCAGTATCAATTACCGTTGCCATTTATTTGGTCTCACAACTCGTTGCCATTCTAATTTATGGTCTGTATTTGGCAGCTACTGGGGCAACATCCGGTGCGAGTGAGTTGCTTGGCTCTTCGGTATCTCACCAATTCTTCTACATATTACTGGTAGAGGTGATAACACTTGCGAGTCTACAAGCGCTGTTGAAGCTACGCGGCAATAGTCTCCGTGTACTTGGTCTTGGAAAGCCTAACTGGAAGGATCTTGGGTATGTACTGGTTGGGTTTGGCATGTATTTGCCACTATTGGTCATATCGCTCAAAGCGGTGGAAGTACTGGCTCCGACCATCAATCTTGATCAGCAACAACAGATTGGTTTTGAAAACGCCCAGGGGCCGCTGCAGCTGTTGTTAGTATTCTTTAGCTTAGTCATTCTGCCTCCAATTACTGAGGAAATTCTAGCGCGTGGGTATTTGTATCTTGGCCTCAGGAAGCAATTGCCCAAAATCTGGGCGGCGCTGATTACGAGTGCACTGTTTGCTATTGCACACTTGCAGTTTGGCAATGGGGCACCACTGCTTTGGACTGCTGCCGTTGATACATTTGTCCTGTCGCTCGTACTCATCTATATTCGCAATGCCACGGGCAAACTATGGGCGCCGATTGGTCTGCATATGCTCAAAAATTTCATCGCCTTCTTGGCGTTGTTTGTTTTTGTGTCGTAATGTTGTATAATCTAGGTATTATGAAGATTACATTTGAAATCGACGTACCAAAGCCCAGCACGTTCCCGCGGGGCTAGTTTGTTTGCGATAAAAATGTAAATCTAACACCCCTCACCAGAGGGGTTTTTCAATGGAGAAGATAATGAGCGAGTTAATAGTAAAGAAGTTTAGTAGCGGTCTTGTAACAAATGAAGACGGCATTGATCATGACGCCATACGACAGTACACGGCTGGGATGGCGCAAACGTACCTTCGTCAGGGCAAGGGGCTTATTGTGGTGACGTCTGGTGCTATTGCAGCAGGGCGACAACGCGCAGAAGCCATTAATGGCCGAGAAGCGATGCTGAAAATGACAACCCAGCAGTTAGCAACATGCGGCACGATAGCTATGTTTGGCGCCTGGGAGGCTGCCTGGGAAGAGCAAGGAGTGCTATCCGGAAGTGTCGCAGTGACACATCGTCAATTGGCAGGCCGTTCACTATGGAAACGGTTTTCAAACCGACACGAGAAGCGCGTGTTTGCTCAGGCTCTAACAGATAATCGTGAATCTGGCATAGTGACGAATACTAACGAATCTGATGCAATTAGCATTGCTGAGCTATTCAAAGAAAATGATGGGCTTGGTTGCCACGTGTCAATAAGTGCCGAAGCCGACGAATATCAAATGTTCACTAAACATGGTGGCTTGGTTGATGAAAACGGTCAGCTGGTTAAAGTAATTAGCAATGGGAATATTGATTGGGCACGAGAACTGGTTGCCTCACGAGAGACGAGCGTAACTGGTCGCGGTGGCTTTTCTGCAAAGATAGAAGCTGGTTGGGAAGCGGCGCAGGCTGGCATCGCGTCGAGTATTGCCGCCGTTAACCAAGATATGACAGGCGAGCGCGTGACGCGCTTTGTGGTAGGATAAAGGAATGAAAATATCCCAGTTGTTTACCCGTACGCGCAAAGATGCACCAGCCGATGAGACCGCCAAGAATGCTCAGCTACTTATAAGAGCAGGTTATATCCATAAAGAAATGGCAGGTGTGTATGCGTATCTACCGCTTGGGGTGCGCGTGCTTGAGAATATCAAAAAAATTGTACGAGAAGAGATGAACGGGGTTGGCGGGCAAGAAGTCCAGATGACAGTGCTGCAGCCAAAGGAAATATTTGAGAAAACTGATCGTTGGGATGATAAAAAAGTCGATAACTGGTTCAAGACAAAGCTCGTTAATGGCACGGAACTTGGTATGGGCCTGACGCATGAAGAACCAATTGTCGACATGCTGGCTGATTATTTAAAGTCCTACAAGGATTTGCCAATATTGACGTATCAGATCCAAGGAAAGTTCAGGAACGAACTTCGCGCACAGGCTGGACTCTTACGCGGACGCGAGTTCGTAATGAAAGATATGTATAGTTTTGCGCGCGACCAAAAAGAGCATGAGCAAATCTACGAAAAGGTTGCAGATGCGTACGCACGCGTGTATCAACGGCTTGGAATAGGCGACATAACGTTCCGGACATATGCTGACGGCGGTATCTTTACCCCTCGTTTTAGCGATGAGTTTCAGATGTTAAGCGAAATAGGTGAAGACACAATCTACGTAGATGAAGCGCGCAAACTTGCGGTCAACAAAGAAGTCCTTGATGACAAAAGATTAGACGATACTGACATAGATAAAACGGCTCTCAAAGAATATAGGGCGATAGAGGTGGGCAATATCTTTCCGCTTGAAAGCAAGTATACTGACGCACTTGGAGTTTTTTATAACGATGAAGAAGGTAAGCAACAGAAGATTATTGCTGGCTGTTACGGTATCGGCGTGAGTCGGCTGATGGGCGCGCTTGCAGAGCATTTTTCTGATGAGCGTGGTCTTGTATGGCCAGAGAATGTCGCGCCTGCAAATGTATACTTGGCGAGTGTAGGCAATAGCGTGGCAGTCGTTAAGGCAAGTGATGAGCTGTACGAAAGCCTGCAAAAGCTTGGCATCGAGGTATTGTACGACGACCGTGATGTTCGGCCAGGTGAAAAATTTGCAGATGCTGATCTGGTCGGTATTCCTTATCGCGTGGTGATTAGTGAAAAAACCCTTGAACAGGGCAAGATTGAGCTCAAGAAACGCACCGATAAAGAGTCAAAACTTGTTACAAAAGACGAACTTACAAAGGTGCTAGGAGTTAATTAACAGTCTTGATATAATGGGGCTGAAACCGGACGACATACCCTGGTGAACTACCAACAACGAGAGGATTTAACAGATGAAAAAACTATTCCACCTGACCAAAGACGGCGTAAGCGAACTCCAGGCAGAACTGGCAGATTTGATTGCTATGCGACCTGAACTTGCTGAGCGCATTAAAAGCGCCCGTGAGTTTGGCGACCTATCAGAGAACGCCGAATATTCATCAGCACGTCAAGAGCAAGAAAAGGCCGAAAGCCGCATTGCTGAAATAGAACACATCTTACAGAACGTAGACGTTATCAAGAAGCCAAAGGGCGACAGTAAGGTCCAACTCGGCTCTAAGATTACTCTGAAGGCCAGCGACAGCAAGACCAAAGAGTTCCAGGTTGTGGGCACTGTAGAGGCAGATCCTCTGAATGGCAAAATCTCAGACGAATCACCAATCGGTAAAGCGCTCATGAACAAAAAAGTCGGCGACGACGTCGAGATCATAACTCCTGCTGAGACAGCAACCTATAAAGTCGTAGAAATTAGCTAATATGCTCGAGAGTGAGTCTCGATTGTTTATATCGGCGGAAGCTGATCTTTGCACAGGCTGTGGACGGTGCGTAGAGCATGCGCCCGACCTCTTTGGGCACGCTGATGACGGGCTTGTACGGGTCAAGATAGGTGAGACGTTGCTTAATAACATGGAAGAAGTACCTGTGCCAAAAGATAGAGAACACGCTGCGGTGCTTGCTGCGGAAGATTGCCAAGGTGAGATTATTTACATTGACAGTCACGTCGTGCGTGTATTCGAAGACTAACGAGTCACTCTAACTACCGTAAACCGGCAAAATCCTATACAATAACCCCAGATTTTTGAAAAAGGAACAAAATGGCAACACTCAAAGAACTGCGCGATGAGCGCCTGCGCAAACTAGAGGAACTACAAAAACTTGGCGTCAATCCGTACCCAGCTAAAGCTACGCGTACGCATGCCGCTGCCGAGGTGACAGAAAAATTTGCGGAGTTAGAAGGTAAGTCTGTTTCTGTGGCTGGTCGCGTTCAATCCATCCGTAAGTTTGGCAAGATTGCTTTTGTGGTTATCAAAGATGATGCGCATGAGCTACAACTCTTCTGGCGATCAAACGACAAAAAGCCAGACTTCACAAACAGTGAGCTTGGCATGGATCAGATTAGTTTGCTTGATAGCGGTGACTTTGTAGAATGTGCCGGAAAAGTCATAAAAACCCAGACTGGTGAGATCTCGGTCGAGGTTGAGACGCTACGCTTGCTTACCAAAAGCCTTCGACCAATGCCAACCAAACAAGATGGCTTCACTAACAAAGAGGAGCGCCTGCGCCGTCGCTATATAGATACTAATGTGAACGAGGACGTTCGCCAGCGCTATATCCGTCGTAGTAAATTCTGGCAAGCAACCCGCGATTTTCTGAACCAAAAAGGCTTTTTAGAAATAAACGTACCGGTGCTGGAGCATACCACTGGTGGCGCTGACGCAAACCCATTTGTGACGCACATGGATGCAATTGACCAAGATTTTTATTTGCGCATCAGCCATGAACTACCCCTGAAACGACTGCTTGGCGGCGGGTATGAAAAAGTCTATGACATCGGCCCGCGCTTTCGGAATGAAAACTACACTGACGAACATTTGCCAGAGCACATCGCTATGGAGTGGTACTGGGCGTACGCTGACTGGCGTGATGGTATGGAGTTTATGACCGAGATGTATCGACATGTGCTGAAAGAGACCTTTGGTACGCTCAAGTTCAAGCTTGGAGATTTTGACATTGACCTCAGTAAGCCATGGGAAGAGTGGGATTACTGCGAAACGATTCAAAAAAAGTACGGCCTCAATCCGCTTGATTGTACGATCGACCAAGTCAAAAAGGCCCTTAAGGACAATAACCTCGAAGTCGAAAAGACCGAGAACATCGCTCGTGGTGTCGACAAACTCTGGAAGAATATTCGCAAAGACGTGGCTGGCCCAATCTGGCTCATCAACACACCACTGTTTATTAGTCCGCTTGCAAAGGCCAATACTGATAATCCACAGACGGTGCAGCGTTTCCAACCAGTGATGGCCGGTTCTGAACTTGGCAACGGCTTCTCCGAACTGAATAATCCATTAGAGCAATTACAGCGATTTGTTGAGCAGCAGCAGATGCGTGACGCTGGCGACGACGAAGCCATGATGCTTGATATCGATTTTGTAGAGATGCTGGAATACGGCATGCCACCTGCCTGTGGCTGGGGTTATTCTGAGCGCGTATTCTGGATCTTTGAAGGCGTGACAGCGCGTGAAGGCGTCCCATTCCCACAACTTCGCGCAGAGGTAGACAACGTAACAAAAAGCATCTATCCCGACATCAAACTATCATGATGCAGGTGCCGACTGACGAAGAGTTCGATGCGTTGATATCCAGAGCACTCGATAGCTTGCCTGATAAATACACGTCGCGGCTTAAGAATGTGCTAATTACGTATGAGGACGAGCCAAGTATGGAGCAGCGCACACGGCTCAAACTGCACTGTAACCAAACTTTGTTTGGACTGTACGAAGGCGTACCTCTACCAGCTCGCAACGGCATTGAGCCGCTTCTGCCAGATAGAATCACGATTTTTAAAGTTCCGATGGCGCACGCTACGAACACGCCAGAAGAACTCTATGCGCAAGTTCGCCACACGCTGTGGCACGAGATGGCGCACTACTTTGGCCTCGACCACAAGCGTATCCATGAGTTAGAGTAAGAGTACAAAAGGAAGGTTTTTCATGAAAGCAGTCTGGAATGATCAAGTAATTGCCGAGGCAGACAAAGACGATTTGATTTATATTGAAGGGAACTGGTACTTTCCCCCGGACAAAGTAAAGTCTGAGTTTTTAGAAAATAGTCCAACACCGTATACCTGCCCATGGAAAGGCGACTGCCAGTACTTTAACGTAGTGCAAGGTGACAAAAAGAGTGAAGACGTGGCTTGGAGCTACCCTGAGCCAAAGGCGTCCGCTATCGACACTGTCAAAAAAGATTTCTCTAACTATGTCGCGTTCTACCGCGACGTCCAAGTAACGGAGTAAGTATGCATCAGGCGATATTTGCTGCCGGTTGCTTCTGGGGAGTGCAGTATTATTTTGACCAAGTGCCGGGCGTCAAGAAGACTTCTGTGGGCTACACAGGCGGCAAGACCAAGAACCCAACGTATGAGCAAGTCAGTTACGAAGCAACTGGTCACGCAGAGGCGGTGTTGGTAGAGTTTGAGCCGAAAGAAGTCAACTATGAAACATTGGTCCGGCAATTCTTTCGCATGCACGACCCAACGCAGCTCAATCGCCAAGGCCCAGATGTGGGTGATCAGTATCGTTCAGCAATCTTTACCATGGATGACACGCAAACGGCGATTGCTGAAAATGTCCGCGACGAACTGCAGGAATCATCTGATCAGCCTATTGCGACCATAATTGAGCGAGCTGGCGAATTCTACGCAGCCGAAGCCTGCCATCAAAAATACACACAACGCACCGGCCGCGGCATGTGCCACATTCCGTTTAAAGCGATCTAGTTGTTGGCAGTAAATTTACATGTTATAATATATCTAAGTAATTGAGTAAAGAGGATATTCTGTGGCAGAAGTAATGTACCCTGACGTGCGCGATATAGATTTCGATGTAGATACCAGTCCGTTGAGTACTGAACGTAAGTTGGCTATCCTGTCTGTTGCTGCTTGTGCAGTAGGTGCGATCGGTTTGAGCTATTTTTTGCCACAGATTGATATCGAAATGCAATATTACCGCAGTATGGACGCTACGGAATACATTAATGCAGATGGTTTTGTGATTCAGCGCGATGCCATTAAGCAGCTAGATGTGTCTACTCAAAGCGTCAAGTTCGACGCGGCGATATCAAGAGCATGTGAAGTTCCAATAACGGCTGAGCTGACTATGGATAGTGAAGATCGGGTCCGTGATGTCTCGGGCTATACAATTGATGGTTACGGGATGGAAGGCATTGTTTACTTTGATGAACAGCCAGAACTAGCTGCGTACGTTGCTATTCATCAGCAAGATATCTGTAACTGAGCCCAATAAATCCTTCGGGTGCAGAGCAGCTTGTGCTAAAGTGAGCACATGGTAAAAACAACTAAATCTTCAAAAAATTCTCCCGCAAAATCAAAAATAACTCTAGAAAACCTGCACAAATGGAACATCTGGATGGCAGTCTTGCACTTTGTCCAGGGAGTTGCTGTACTCATTCTCAGTACTTCAGCAACCCTACCAGTTATCACGAACTATCTGTCACTCGATACATTGGCTAGTGAGGCGTCCGGTCAGCCAGTCTTGGCATTGGCGCAACGGACAGTCTTCAATATCAATCTTGCATACCTCGTGGTAGCATTCTTCTTTATGTCAGCTATTGCACATGCTTTGATTGCAACGGTATATCGTGCACGTTATGAGGCAAACCTAAAGCAAGGTATCAACAAGGCCCGTTGGATTGAGTATTCACTAAGTGCCAGCACCATGATGGTGGCCATAGCATTGCTGAGTGGCGTGTATGATCTCTCGAGCTTGATTATGATCTTTGCGTTGGATGCCATCATGAACCTGATGGGTCTAGCAATGGAAGTGACCAACCAGGGCAAAAAGAAGCCAAGCTGGCTAACATATTGGATAGGCTGCCTGGCGGGAATTATCCCATGGGTTGTATTTGGTATTTACGTCTGGGGCGCCAGTGTATACGGCGCGGGCAACATCCCGACTTTTGTTTACTGGATCTACGCAAGCATCTTTGTCTTCTTCAACAGCTTTGCCATCAATATGTACTTGCAGTACAAGAAAACCGGCAAGTGGTCAGACTACCTGTACGGCGAAAAGGTGTATATGATTTTGAGCTTAGTTGCTAAGTCGGCGCTCGCGTGGCAAGTTTTTGCTGGCACGCTTCGCCCGTAAATGTAGCAAGACATGAGAAGGATTACGCTTTCGACCAGGGTACTAGAAGTAGGCGTCTTTGCTGTACTTCTCGGTCTTCTGTTAATCAAGTACGTGCTAATCGTGCACATTACCAGTAGCCCAGACGAACTACTGCGTACATACAAATTTGTATACACCGATAGTTTTGATTGGTTTGCAAATGGCTTACGGCTTTTTGATAACCCAAGCGTTACCATGCGTAACCCTGGGCTTCCATTGGTGATTAGGCTTTTGTCTGAAGCGGGTGCTATATATCTCTTGCCGCTACTCAACCAAATGGCATTTCTCAGTATGGTGATAGCGATCTATTATAGCCTTAAAGTCTTAACAAAACATACTCTGGTTTCAATGGGCACTGCATTGCTGGTGTTCGCGAACTTTACCTGGGCTACTTTTGCTAACTACCTCATGGCAGATATTTATGCAATCACTGCGTTCTCGTGGGCTATATACTTTACACTTACCAAACGCTATAAGGCATCCTTTGCATTACTCGGCGTTTCGATGCTATTTCAAAACTTCGGGTACTTACTCTATCCATTTTGGGTAGCGTGGTATTTGCTTCAACAGCGCACAGAATTGAAACTATGCTTCAAAGACAGTCCACTAAATCATTACAAAAGATACTTCAATCTATTCCTCCCAATCATATTGCCGGTCATAATTATTCTGCCTTGGCATGTCTATAAATGGGTGAATTTTGCAAACCCACTATATACAAAGATTGATCAAATGGCCTTGTTGCGGTTTCAAACGAAGTTGCTCTCATATTATTCGCATGTTGCACTCAGGACGCTCGGCGTACTACTGGTACTCACGCTAATACTTGTTGTCTATGCCGTCGTCAAGCGGCGGTTTGTGCTTAATGATAGGTCGCTTCTATTTGTGATGATTGGCTTCCTATTATCTGCCGGATTCTGGTTTACATTCTATGACTGGCCAGACGTAAGGTTCATGCTATACGTTACGCCGTGGTTCTACTTGCTGGCAGGCTATCTAATCTTTGTCACGCTCGGAAAGGTACGCCCACTACTACTTGTCTGTATTTTTGGAGTGCTTTTTTATCACGCATCGCTTCCGAGTACAGCAAAGGTAACAACGAAACAACTACCGTTAATAGATGATTACTACGTTGCATATCGGGACTACGGAAGTATGTTGCATGCAAAGATTGCACGCAATAAAGACTACCGATACCCAACTATGAATATCTCTCCAATACTATACGATGCATATAAAAAACGCGCATATTATCGCTCTGAATACGGCGGAAAATATACTAATGCTGTGGCATATATTGATGCTAACTATGATTTTTCTCGACAATGCTTTAGAGTGTTAGCAGGCGAAACATACACCATTAACGCAGTGTTACAAATCCGCTATAATAGCGACATTGATAGGCATGCAAAAGTATGCAAACAGAATACGACAGGAGACTATGAAAACGACTGAAAAAGTGCGTCATTACGAAGGTGCTGACCTTGAATCTATGGCTGAAGCCAAAAACTACTACCAGTGGATGACAGAGGAATTCAAGCCGTTTATAAAGGGAACGGTCGTCGAAGTCGGAGCTGGCGTGGGCACGTTTACAGAGCATCTTGCTGACTTAAAGCCAAAACAGCTCTATGCCTTTGAGCCAACAGAAGAAATGGGCCCCAAACTCGCCCAAAACATGAAGCGTCGCAAGAACGTTGTAGTTGTACAGGATTACCTCAAGTCACAGCTCAAGCAGCTGAAGGGCAAAGCTGACGTGGTGATTTATATAAACGTTCTAGAGCACGTCGAACGTGATGCTGAAGAGTTAAAGACGGTGTTTGAAGTCCTCAAACCAGGCGGTTCGCTGCTCATCTACGTGCCGGCGCTACAGGGTTTGTATGGTAGTTTTGACGAGCAAGTGGGCCATTATCGCCGTTATAGTAAACAAGAAATGCGTGACAAGCTGGAGGCAGCTGGCTTTAATGTAAAGCAGCTGTATTATTCAGACATTTACGGCATGCTGCCGTGGTTTGTTAACTTTAGAATACTGAAACAGCGCCGTTTGAATCAAACGTCTATCCGAATCTATGATCGCTTTGCAATTCCTGTAATCAGATTCCAAGAAAAGCTATTCAAGCCGCCAGTTGGTAAAAACCTCTGGGCTATTGCTAAAAAGCCAAAGTAAATTACTTAGCAAGCAAGTTGTAGTAGAAGATTTCCCTGAGTGCTTTTGCGCCGTCACGGAAGGCATGCATTTTTTTGCCTTCTTCGAGTGTGCGGGCGTGGTAGCTGATTGGCACAATGCCAAATTTCAAACGCCGGCCATCTAGCTTGTAGCGTGAAAGTCGTGCCGTTATCTCTGGTTCGAGTCCAAAACTGCTTGTTGCAGTTATCTTTGCGGCAATTTCACGGGCGACATCACCACGAATCATCTTATAACAAACTTCCATGTCAGGGATTTTGACGCGGATGCGCGGGTACGTGAAAAGGTTTGATGTGCATGATAGGAACCGATTCCCAAAATAGTTTTGCCAATATATGACTTTGTTCTTTTCGCCAAAACGGTTACCGTACACAACATCGAGCTTCATTGACTCCATGAGTTTAAGAAGGCGAAGGATCTCTTGGGGGTCGTATTCAAAGTCAGCGTCCTGGATGACCACAATATCACCAGTTGATTGCAGCAGACCGTTGCGAACAGTTTGTGATTTACCGGAGTTCTGCTTGTTGTTAAGCAGGCTTACGTTTTTGTACTGCTTGCTGAGTTTGCTTGCAATTGTTTTGGTTTTGTCGGCAGAACCGTCGTTAACGATGATTATCTCTGTAGAAATGTGACTCGGAAACTTCACTGCCAGAACACGGCCGATGAGTTCCGCCAGAGTTTTTTCCTCGTTATAGGCAGGTACGATGATTGATAAAGTTTTGTTTTTTGCCATGCTAGACTCCTTCGGGTGATGATTTGTGAAAAATTAGAAAACGCATACATAGGTAACTACTGACCATTTGCACGGCAGCCACGATAATCTTTGAAACCGGAATTGGCGCGTGCGAATTATTGACAAGGAAGTTAAATACAAGCGTGTTATAGACCACAAGGTTAAAGCCCTGCAATGCAACGAACGACACGAACTGGCGCTTACGGCGGTGACTATCAGTAATCTGGAACGTCCAGCGTTTCTGTAGAATAAAGGCATAGACTACTGCCGTAACTGTCGAAATAACATTGGCCACGAGAATATTACCAAAGAGCATAACGCGAAAATCGCAGACATAGACGAGGAAGTTGAGGATGCCAAAGTCAATAAAAAATGCTGACAGACCAACAAAAGCAAAGCGCATCGGCTGAAAGTTAAGTCGTAACGTCGCGGTAGTTATTTTCATGCAATGTGTGTTTATGTGTGCGCAGCAGCGCAGCAAACAGTACTCTCGTTAGTTTGTATTAGTTCCTACATATACTACCAGATTCTGTAGTTATTGCGTACACTGACTATAGATGAAAACACCATTAGTCCACGAAGTTACTATAGAAAAGCTTGTACATGGCGGACAAGGCCTTGGTGTCTTGCCCGACGGACGCAAAGTGTTTGTGTGGAATGCGCTGCCTGACGAGAAGCTTACCGTTCAGGTCACTAAGTCACGCAAGGACTATGCTGAGGGCATTGCTGTTGATGTGCTTGACGCTTCTTCTGAGCGTATTGAGCCAGTCGACGATGCCTACATGAGTACGAGCCCCTGGCAAATTATGAATTTCGCTGCAGAAAACACGCATAAAGCATCAATACTAGAAGAGACATTCGCGCGCGAAAAGCTAACCATGCCTAAGCTAACATTTGAGTCAGCCGGTTCTGAACTGCATTATCGTAATAAGATGGAATATAGCTTTTGGGCTGATGACGATGGCTTGCATTTGGCACTGTTCAACCGTGGAACTCACGGTAAGCGTATCGTAACGGGCAGTAGCATTGCTCGCCCAGAAGTCGATGAAACGGCTGTAAATATATGCAAAGCGCTCAACGATGCTAAGATCCGCGGTAGTCAACTGAAGACCGTTATCGTCCGCTGTAATCAAGCTGGCGATACGGTTGCGGCGTTGTTTGTTAAAGACGAAGCATTTCCTAAAATTCCTGCACTAGAAAGTCTAGCTAAAGGTGTTGGCGTGTATTACTCGACGCCAAAAAGCCCAGCAAGTGTGCTTACCAAAAAGCTCTACCAATACGGTGACGTTAGCTTGGAAGACAAGGTACTGGGAACGACAATCCGTTATGATGTGAATTCGTTCTTTCAGGTGAATCTACCGGTATTTGACGTGGCTTTGGAGCGTATTAAGCAGCTTACCGATGGAGCAAAGCAGAAGATTGATATGTACAGCGGCGTCGGAACCATTGGCGTACCAATCGGTGACACTACTACATTAGTAGAACTCGATCCTCATAATATAGTGATGGCTAAGCAGAATGTTGGAGACCTGCCGATTGAAGTGGTGCAGGCAAGCAGCGAACAAGCGCTCGAGTTTGTCACATCTGAGGCGACTATCATTGTAGATCCGCCGCGGGCAGGTTTGCATGCCAAGCTGGTCGATAGATTGCTTGAACAAAAGCCAAAGTTGCTTGTTTACCTCAGTTGCAACCCAGTGACGCAGGCTCGCGATGTTGCTGCGCTACAGAATACTTATGAAGTTACTGAATTTGCTGGCTACAACTTTTTCCCACGGACACCGCATATAGAGTCACTTGTTGCTCTACGACTAAAGGACGATAGGAGCAAATAATGGCGCGGCTTGTTTTTGACTTTGATGGCACGCTGGCAGATAGCCTGACTGTTGCGTTGGAAGTTGTGAACAGTATGGAGTTTACGCGCCCATTAACGCTCGATGATTACTACGCGCTGCGCAATCTGCCAACTCGCCTTATTCTCAAAGATTTGGGCGTGCCTGTATGGAAGGTGCCTAAACTCGCCGCGCGTGGCAAGCAGCTACTGAATAAACAAGCCCATCGCCTGACGCCGTACCCGGGAATCCAGACGCTTATCACCCAGTTGCACAAGGATGGTCATCAACTATCGATTGTGAGCTCAAATAGTCCAGAGATTGTGCATAATTTTCTGGAACGCTACAAGCTAGAGAAGTACTTTGAATCTGTGACTGGCAATGTTGGTGTATTTGGCAAGACAGCAATTCTCAAAAAGCTGCGCAAGCAGTTTGAAAGCGACGAAACGGCATACTACATTGGTGACGAAACCCGTGACATTGATGCGGCCCGCAAGTCGGGTCTACAGATGATCGCTGTCGGTTGGGGATATAACGGGGTTGAAGTTTTACGTAAACGCATGCCAGAGTATTTAGTTATGAAACCGCAAGAGATTCGCGACATAGCGAAGGGTAACGGATGAGATTGCATCGCTTTTACGTGGGGCCAGAGCAAGAGCTCGATCATTACATCTGGCTCAAAGACGAGCGGATATTATATCAATGGCAAAAGGTACTGCGATACCGAGCTGGCCAGCAGGTTATTTTGTTTGACGGCGTCATTCACGATCGCCTGTATGTGATTACAGAAATCAAAAAAGACGCGGCGCACCTAGAACTAATCACTGACTTTGAACGTAAACTGCCTGCTAAAAATGTCTATCTGCTATGGGCGCTACTCAAAAAAGACAAGAATGACTGGGTGCTGCAGAAATGTACCGAGCTCGGTGTTAGTCACTTTGTTCCAGTCCTGGCTGAACGCTCTGAAAAAACCGGCTTTAACCTTGAACGTGCCCAGAAAATTGTGATAGAAGCCGCCGAACAGTGTGGTCGCAGCGATATCCCTAAAGTGCGCGAACCTGTGCTGTTGCCAGCCGCAGTGCATCAATATGCCCAAAAAGTTCCGTTGTTTATGTGTGAGCAAGAATCATTGGGTAAGAAGAAGCAGCCAAACTACGCTGATGTAGGCGTGCTCATAGGTCCCGAAGGTGGCTGGTCAGATAATGAGAAGCAACTTTTCCTGAGCGCCGAACTACCGCGTTTATCCCTCGGCGACTTCACCCTCCGTGCTGAAACAGCTGCAGTCGCAGCAAGCACAAAGCTGCTACAATAGGAGCACATGAATTATTGGAGGGAACGGAGCCAGCCGTATCAACCTGGTCAAACTACGCCGTTTAAGGTGTCACGCAGCAAGATAGAGCTGTTCGTGCAGTGCCCGCGCTGTTTTTGGCTAGACACGCGCCTCAAGATAACTCGGCCCAACACACCGCCATTCAACATCAATAAGACTATCGATGAACTCTATAAAAAAGAATTCGATGCGCATCGTGAAGCCGGCACGCCACACCCAATCATGACAGATAATCAGATAAAAGCTGTGCCAATGCAGCACGAAAACATGGAAACCTGGCGCCATAACTTTACGGGCATCGTGACGATTCACAAACCAACCAACCTCCACGTCTTTGGGGCGATTGATGATTTGTGGGTGGGTGACGATGGCAAAGCGATTGTGGTAGATTACAAAGCAACCTCTAAAGACAAAGAAGTCTCCATCGACTCTGATTGGCAGATGAGCTACAAGCGCCAGCTAGAAGTCTACCAATGGTTGCTCCGCCAGAACGGTCTTGATGTCAGTGACACCGGATACTTTGTCTATACTAACGCCCGGATTGACTTAGATGGTTTTAACGATCGACTCGAATTCAAAACCAAACTGATTCCATACACGGGCAGTGACGCTTGGGTCGAGCCGACGCTTCAAAAAATGAAAGACTGTATGGAAGGCGACATGCCGCCTGTCGGCCAAGCAGCCATGGGTGGCGACTGTGATTATTGTACCTATGCTCGCAAACGCACCGAACTCACGCTAAAACATCTCAAGAAAAACTAGCCTACGCCTGTTATAATATAAGTATGATAGATATACAGTTCATCCGTGAAAATGCCGACTTGGTCCAGGAAAAATCAGAACAAAAAGGCTACAAAGTAGACGTCAAAAAACTGCTCCAGCTGGATGAGCAACGCCGCCAGTTACTTACTGAAGTAGAAGCCTTGCGTGCGGAACGTAACGAACTGACAGCTGCCGCAAAAGGCAGCAAACCCTCCTCAGAACAGATAGAAAAAGGCAAGTCACTCAAAGAAAAAATCGCCAAACTAGAGTCAGAGGCTGAAACTGTTGGCCACGATTTTCTAGAGCTCCATAAAGCAGTACCAAACATGCCGCTTACAGAAGTGCCTATCGGCAAGACTGAGGATGAGAACGTGGTTACCAAGAAAGTTGGCGAACCTACCAAGTTTGATTTTGAGCCGAAAACTCACGCTGAGATAGCCGAAGCAAAAGGTTGGCTTGATAAAGAGCGGGCCGCCAAAGTGACTGGCGCACGTTTTGCGTACCTGAAAGGCGACTTAGTAAAACTACAGTTTGCCATTGTACAGTTTGTGATGGATAAGCTGTCTGACGAGGCATTTCTTGAACAGGTCATTAAAGAGAATAACCTTAAGGTGAGCAGCAAGCCATTCGTGCCCGTCTTGCCTCCATACATGATTCGTACTGAACTGTATGATGCGATGGATCGGCTAGAACCTAGAGATGACCGTTACAAAATTGAGGATGAAGATTTATGGCTGCAGGGCAGTGCCGAACATGTGCTAGGCAGCATGTATGCCAACGAGATCTTGGACGAGAAAGAACTGCCGCTGCGCTTTATCGGCTACGCAACCAGTTTTCGTCGTGAAGCAGGCACGTATGGCAAGGATATGGAAGGTATGTTCCGTATGCATCAGTTCGACAAACTCGAGATGGAAAGTTTGGGACGTGCAGAAGACGGGCTTGAAGAACATAAGTTTATGATTGCTATTCAAGAAAAGATCATGCAGCTTCTAGAAGTCCCATATCAAGTGTTAACCAAATGTACTGCAGACATTGGTAAGCCAAATGCGAGTGGTGTTGATATTGAAGCGTGGCTGCCAGGACAGAGTAAATACCGCGAAACGCACACTGCTGACTATATGACAGACTATCAGACACGAAGACTAAATACGAAGGTGCGTAAGATGGCGAGCATGGGTGAGGTTACCTTAGGTCAGAGTCATAAACTAGAACTAATTCATACAAATGATGCGACGGCCTTGCCACTTAGCCGTGGACCGATCGCTATCATCGAAAACCATCAGACCAAAGACGGGCACGTAGGAATCCCAGCGGCTCTACAGCCGTATATGGGCGGAAAGACACAAATCTAAGGAGGTATTACTATGATCCAAAAACTCGAAATCACCGGTGTGCATGCTGAACTTGGCGATGATATCAAGAAGTATACCCGCAAGAAAATCGGCAAACTCGACAAATATATGACGCGTAATGTCGCCAAGTCTGCGCATGCAGACGTCAAACTCAAAGAAGCAATGCGCAAAACGCGCAAAGAATGCACCGCCGAGGTCGTGCTCTATTTGCCAAAAGAAACCATCACAACTAAAGAAACAACAATCAATATGTTTGCCGCAGTCGATATCGTTGAGGCCAAACTCAAAAACCAGCTCAAAAAGTACAAAGAAAAGCACGGCAATCCGCGCCAGATCAGGCACTTGCTTGGTCGGCTCGGCAAAAAACGATCATAATTCTGTAGTAATTTTATAGTGCTGCACCTGAATTTTTACTCAGAATGCGGTACACTATGGTCTGATACCGAACTTGAATACAGCTTTAGCAAAACAGAGGGGAACTAGGTGAAGAAGATTCTGAAAAGGGTGCTGGGCGATCCGCAGGCCAAAACAATCAAGCGAATGCGCAAGCGCGTCCGAGACATCAATAACTTGGCGCCAAAGTATGAAAAAATGAACGCAAAGGATCTGCGCGCTCAGACCGATAAGCTACAAGTCAGACTCAAAAAAGAATCACTCGATAAGCTACTACCAGAAGCTTTTGCATTAGTACGCGAGGCAGCCACACGAACAATAAAGCAGCGGCACTTTGATGTGCAGCTCATTGGTGGCATGGTCCTGCACGAAGGCAAAGTAGCAGAGATGAAAACAGGTGAAGGTAAGACGCTGATGTCAACTTTGCCGGTATACCTCAACGCACTGACCAAAAAGGGCGTGCATGTTGTCACTGTCAACGATTACCTTGCACAGCGCGATGCCGGCTGGATGGGTGAAATCTTTGATTACTTAGGCATGACCACAGGCGTCATTATCGCGGACGAATCATATATATACGACAAAAAATTCAAGAACGAAAAGCACGATGACCCGCGGATGCAAAAGCTCAAGCCGTGTACTCGCCAAGAAGCGTATGCAGCAGATATTACCTACGGAACCAACAACGAATTTGGCTTTGATTACTTGCGTGACAACATGGTTAAAGAAACTGACCAGCTCCGCCAGCGTGATCTGCACTACACCATTGTTGACGAAGTCGACTCAATCCTAATTGACGAAGCCCGTACGCCGCTAATTATCTCTGCACCGTCAGTCACCAGTGGTAGCTCATATCGCCAGTTCTCAAAAGTGGCTCGTAATTTACGCAAAGACGATCACTACGACGTTGACGAAAAGCAAAAGGCTGTTGTACTGACCGATGAAGGTGTTGAAGAAGTCGAACGGATCCTCGGTATAGAAAACCTCTACGGCACAGACAACATTCGTACCATCTATCACCTCGAGCAAGCATTACGCGCTCAGGCACTCTTCCTACGTGACAAAGATTACGTGGTGACCAACGATGGCGAGATTGTAATCGTCGACGAGTTCACTGGTCGCTTGCTGAAAGGGCGCCGCTATAGCGAAGGCTTGCACCAAGCGATAGAAGCCAAGGAGAACGTTGAAGTCCAGGAAGAATCAATGACACTGGCTACAATATCGTTCCAGAACTACTTCCGATTATACGAAAAACTCTCTGGTATGACCGGTACTGCCCAGACGGAAGCCGAAGAATTCCATCAGATTTATAAGCTTGATGTCGTTGAGGTCCCGGCCAATCGCCCAATTGTACGTGAAGATTTGCCCGATAGAATTTACAAGACAGAAGATGCTAAATTCAAAGCAATTACTGCCAAGGTACAAGAGCTTCACACCAAAGGCCAACCAGTTCTTATCGGAACATCTTCTATCGAAAAGAATGAATTACTGGGTAAAATGTTGCACAAAGCCAATATCCCGCACCAAGTGCTTAATGCCAAAAACAACGAAAAAGAAGCTGCCACAGTGGCGCAAGCTGGCCAGAAAGGTGCGGTAACCCTGGCAACCAACATTGCTGGTCGTGGTACTGACATTGTGCTCGGGAAGGGCGTCAAAGAGCTGGGCGGACTGTTTGTGCTTGGTGCAGAGCGTCACGAATCACGCCGAATCGATAACCAGTTGCGTGGTCGCGCCGGTCGTCAGGGCGACCCTGGTACGACACAGTTCTTTGTCAGTACGCAGGATGACCTGATGCGTATCTTTGGTGGTGAACGTATTGCTTCGATCATGGAACGTCTCAAGGTGCCAGATGACGCACCTATCGAAAACCGTGTTATTTCCAAGAGTCTTGAGGCCGCCCAGAAGAAGGTCGAAGGCCACAACTTTGATCGCCGCAAGAACGTCGTGAAATATGACGACGTCATGAACCGTCATCGTCGGGCAACCTATTCAATGCGTCGTGAGATACTGCTCCGCGCTGACATCAAAAAACGCATCACAATCTTTATTAACGAAGAGGCTGATGCATTAGCAACCTCACCACATGCTACAAGTGATATGTTTGAAGAGTTGCTGGTTGAGGTGTTCCCATTTGATGACAAAACGCTTGATAAACTGTTTGACACAGAAGTAAGCAAATTCCCGGAAAAGCTCAAAGAAGCCGCGCTCAAACTCTACGATAAGCGTGAAAAAGAATTCACACCAGATATGATGCGCAAGATCGAACGCGATGTATATCTGCAGATACTCGACAACTTGTGGATGCAGCATCTTGAGAGTATGGAACACTTGCGTGAAGGCATTGGCTGGCTGAGTGTAGGACAGAAGGATCCACTGGTTGAATATCGTCGACAAGGGCAGTTACTGTTTGAGGAAATGCAGAATGTGCTACGCCACGATACAGTACGTACACTTTTCCATGCCGAGATTGTTCATCAACATGATCTTGACGAGCCAACCGAAACAGAGCTAACGCGTGCAGCACGTAAATCGGTTGCTAATGCGGATAAAATTATCGAGGCAGAAACACTCGAAGCAAGCGACTTTGCTGATGCTGATGTCAAAAAATCCGCTCAGAAACAGCAGCAAAAAAAGAAAAAAGCTCGCAAGGCTGAACGTCAGCGCCGCAAGAAAAACCGCAAGTAACCGCCACCTAATTGTCAAAAGGATCAACGCATGAAGCACAGCGTCACTGAAATAAAACTCAAAAACGGAGCTAAAGGTCTCCTTGTGCATGTGCCAGATGCCACGGTAATGACATTTGACTTCAACTTTCGGGCAGGGGAGTATCTAGTAGAACGCGAAAAGTGGGAAACGCCACATCTGATGGAACATATTCTGCTCGGCGCTAACGAACTCGTACCAAAAGCACGTGATTTTCAGGCGGAGTTCGAGAAAAACGGTGCATACTCGAATGCGTCAACCGGCACGTATGACATTAGTTACGAGGCTGAGTGCGCTGATTTTGAGTGGGATCGTATCCTCGGTTTACTACTGACGGCAATCACTAAGCCGCTCTTCTTGAAAGAAGAATTTGATGCCGAGTTTGGTAATGTTCGTGAAGAACTCAACGCTCGCAGCAACAATCACTTTCGCCATTTGAGCTTAGCGCTTCGTGAAGCATATGGTTTCAAGTCTTTGACTGACCAGACACGTCTGAAACTCATGGATAACGTCACTCTTGCAGATGTTCAGGCGCACTATAAAAATACGCATACAAGTAGCAATCTGCGCTTTGTGATTGCTGGCAACATATCTCCTGACCGCAAAAAAGTCATCAAAAGCATACTCGGTTCGCTTGAACTGGCTGAAGGAAATGGGCGATTGCCGCTACCTGATGAAGTGCCACACAAGCTCGATAAGGCATTGTATATCCAGAACGAAAGTGTCGAGAATATTTACTTTTACATGGACACCTTTGTACAGCGTCGTTTGTCTGATCCGGAATCAGATGCATTAAACCTGCTCAATTCAATGCTCACAGAAACGCTTTACTCAAGAATATGGGGAACGGCCCGTGAAAAAGGCCTGGTCTACAGTATGAGCTCAGGACTCTCTCATACCAATAACGCCAGTAACTGGTGGTTTGGTGCGCAAGTCATGCCGCGCAATGCTGATGCACTCCTCACAATTATTAAGAAAGAACTCGAGAAAGTATTTGCCGGCACGCTCAGCGAGGACGACGTTCAAGCGGCCAAGCAATATGCGATTGGACGCTTCCAGCGCGGCGCTCAGACTGTTGCAGGGGTAGCTAACGGCTACGCGTATCGATACTTCTTTGACGAGCACATTGATGACTATTACCAGTTGCCCGTGCGTATCAAAGCCGTAACTCGTCCGCGGATTATCAAGTCGGCGCATACAATGTTTGAAGACAAAGTCTGGGGAATCGGCTGCCTGACCAATACCGGTGAGCCATTTGTGGAAAATTTACACAAAAAACTCAGCAACCTTTGGTAGCCGCACAAAACCGCCTATCATTGATTAAGCTTATGGTATAGTAAAAACATCGTAAGTTAATTGAAAAAGGATTATACGCATGCCTCCACAAGAACCAGCAACAATGCCACCGCAGCCAACACCACCGGCTCCAACGCCAGAAGTTCCCGGTGTGCCGGCGCCTGATGCACCAGCGCCAGACGTTACTGCGCCAAGTGCGCCCCAGCCAATGCCAATAAACGATTCGGGAATGGCTCAGCCGCCAGTCGACAACCCAATGGCTGCGGCACTGCCATCGGAACCAGCAAAAAAAGGTAGCAAAGGCGTCATGATCGCGGCAATTGCCGGTGCGGTTATTGTCGTCATTATGCTTGCCGTCGCACTTTTGTTTGGATAGCCAAGAGCTTTCTATTAAGGATTAGGCGCACCACACAGTGGTGCGCTATACTTTTACGCAGATATGAATGAACTTGAGAAGGCGCTTCAAACGCTTCTAGACCAAATTACGGACGCTATTACACGGCTTGATATTGCTGCCAAGGAAGCCCAAATTGCCACTTTAGCCACAAAGGCCTCGCAGCCAGATTTCTGGGATGATTCAGAGGCGGCTCAGCAGGCCATGAAGCAACAAGCCAAACTGACGTCGGCCGTTGAGCCATGGAGAGCCTTAGAGGCAAAGGCCAAGGAGGCGCTTGAACTAACACGCCTGAATGATACATCTCTTCTTTCAGATCTTGAGCAGCAAAAGGATGATATTACACAGTCACTTACTGCGCTCAAGAAAGAATTACAGTTCAGTGCACCCTACGATGACTCTGATGTGATTCTTAGTATATACGCCGGCGCTGGCGGAACTGATGCTCAGGACTGGGCGTCAATGTTACATCGTATGTACGTTCGGTGGGCGGAGCAACATGATTGTAAGGTTCAGATGATTGAGCAATCGGCAGGCGAAGAAGCCGGCCTCAAAAGCGTGACATTAGAATTGAGCGGCAGCTATGTGTACGGCAAGCTAAAGGGTGAGCATGGTGTGCATCGTTTGGTACGTCTCAGCCCGTTTAACTCTGACAGTTTGCGACAAACAAGTTTTGCAAAGGTAGATATACTACCAAAGGTTGACTCGCCAGCTGACCTCGCGATTGACGAGAAAGACCTGAAGGTTGATGTTTACCGCGCTGGCGGTCATGGCGGGCAGTCTGTTAATACGACCGACTCGGCAGTACGCGTGACTCACATTCCAACCGGCATTACCGTCGCTATCCAAAACGAGCGCTCTCAGCTACAGAACAAAGAAACTGCTATGACAATCTTGCGCTCTCGTCTGGCACAATTGCAGCTCGAACAACACAAAGAACATCTTGAACAGTTAAAAGGCCCAAACCAGTCAGCCGAATGGGGTAACCAGATCCGTAGTTATGTTCTGCATCCGTACAAGCAAGTAAAGGATCTACGCACTCGTTATGAATCAAGCGACCCTGATGCAGTTCTTGATGGTGCACTTGACCCGTTTATTGATGCATACCTCGAGCACAAGTTAGGCGAATAAGCGCCCCATAAAGCTGTGGCATAAGCGGTTCGTTTGCTATAATGTTCGTACATGATTCTATTGGACAGGGTAACAAAGACATATACACGGGGGCTCGCACCAGCCTTAGATCGAGTCAGTTTGCATGTCGAACCAAAAGAGTTTGTCATTGTGGTTGGTTCAAGTGGCGCCGGTAAGTCGACCTTACTTAAACTCCTTACGCGTGAAGAAAAGCCCACCAGCGGCAAAATAATTGTTGGCGGCATTGACTACGACAAGCTCAAAGACCGAGACATCCCGCTACTGCGTCGTAAGATCGGAACCGTTTTCCAGGACTTTAAACTCTTACCGAATAAAACAGTCGCCGAAAACGTGGCGTTCGCACTTGAAATTGTCGGCATGGGTAACGGTGAGATCAAGCACACCGTTGCGCGCGTACTGGACATTGTCGGCCTGAAAGGCAAAGAAAAGCGTATGCCGATGGAACTTTCTGGCGGGGAACGTCAACGTGTGGCGATTGCACGTGCCATTGCACGACAGCCCAAGATCTTGATTGCAGATGAGCCAACGGGTAACCTCGACCCCAAACATGCCTGGGATGTCGTGACGGTACTCGAGAAGATTAATCAGTATGGCACCACAGTGCTTTTGACGACGCATAATCAGGACATCGTAAACAAACTCAAACGCCGCGTGGTTACCATAGAAGACGGCAAAATCGCAAGCGACAGAGCAAGCGGAGGCTACAAAAATGTCATCTAAAAAAAACAAGAAAGCACCGCATCATACTGGTCGCTTGCGACGTAAGCTGATTGTTTTTGAACGGATTATTAAGACTGGTTGTATTAACTTTGTGCGTAATGCATGGTTAGCAGTCGCCGCTATTGCGGTCATGGTCACGACACTGACTATCGTGCTGTTTTCGGTTATCGCCAATGCCACGTTTAACAATACGATTGAACAACTAACTGACAAGATAGACGTTTCGATATTCTTAAAGGATGAAGTAACTGACCAGCAACGCGAAACACTCATTAATGACCTCAACAACCAAGATAACGTCAAATCTGTCGTGTATATCTCTAAGGATCAAGCGCTTGAAGAGTACAAAAAACAGAATCAAGACAACCTAGATCTGTTGCTGGCGATATCGCAGACCGAGAACCCGTTACCGGCAAGTCTACGTGTTAAGCCAGAGGATCCCAACCGACTTTCAGAACTACGAACATTCCTTGACAGGGAAGATATCCAGGCATTGCAGTCCGAGGAAACGTCATACTCGGGTGATCGTAAAGAAGCGATCGATAAAATTACCGCTACGACGGACTTTTTCCAACGTGCTGGGGTAATCAGTGTACTGGTGTTTACGACAATCTCGATGCTCATTATCTTCAACACTATTCGTATGGCTATATTTAATCGTCGTGACGAACTCAACATTATGCGTTTGTTGGGGGCTAGTACGTGGTATATTCGTGGACCATTCATTGTTGAAACGGTGCTGTATGGAATTGTGGCTGGCCTCATCTCTGTGCTGATATGCGGGACGCTGTTTACGCTATCCTCTAACACCTTTGAAGCGAGCAGTCTTGGTCTACTAGATATTGGCTTTGCCAACACATTCTTCACGGACAACTACTGGAAGATTTTAGGCATTCAGGTGAGTATTGGTGTCATTATTGGCGCCGCATCCTCATACTCAGCGACGCGACGCTACCTTAAGTTCAAAGCGCCAAAGAAGTAAACTTATAACCAATACGGAGAACAACTATAGGACTATTTAAGACCTCAAAAATCAATCGCTACATCTTGAAACCTCGAGATGCGTGTGCTAGAATTAAAGAGCTAATGGTAAAACCAAAAATGCAAAAAATAAAACTCAGCAAAAAATCACTCAGTATTCTAGTCGTCGCCACTGTTTTGGCAGTGAGCTTTTCTGGAGTTGCACACGTGGCAGCTGACGAGTTTGATGAGAAGATTCGGGCACTAAGCCGTCAAAACAACCAAACTGAAGACGCTATTGATAGTCTAGAGGTGCAAGCTGAGAGTCTTGAAAAAACAATCAATAAGTTACAAACACGTATAAACGGCTTGCAGGCGCAAATCAATGACAACCGAGCCAAAATGGAGCAGCTCGAAAGTCAGATTGCTGTAGCGCAGAAGAAACTTGATGAACAAAAAGACCTCCTGGGTCAAAACATACGACAGATGTACCTCGAGGGTCAGATTACTACTTTAGAGATGTTAGCTTCCAGCAATGACCTGAGCGAGTTTGTTGACCGTCAGCAATACCGTAATTCCGTAAAGAACCAGATTACAGAGACATTGGATATAATTACGCAACTCAAGCAAGAACTTGCCGCTAAGAAGACCGAAGTTGAGTCACGCCTCAAAGAGCAGCAGACACTCCAGACGCAGTTGGCTTCAGAGCGAGCAGAAAACGACCGCTTACTAGGACTGAACGAAGGCGAACAGGCGACGCTTGATAAGCAAATTCGTAAAAACAACAAACGCATTGAACAGCTGCGTGCTCAGCAGGTTATAGAAAACCTACGTCTCTTTGGTGGCGGCGCCGGCGGCGGTGTCATCGGCGGTGGTGGTTATCCTTGGGGTGGCGCAAAGTGTATGCACACTGGTAGTATTGACGGCTTCTGTCCTAACTATGATTGGGCGGTTGGCGGTTCTGTATGGAACTTTGCAACCGGTGGGTATGGTTACCGGAACTGTACTGACTGGGTGGCTTACCGTGTCACGGTTCGTGGGGGTCGTGCACCAGGCGGGTTAGGCAACGCTAACACCTGGGACGACAGAGCTCCAAGTTATGGCTTCACCGTGAGCAGTACGCCGCGTGCAGGTGCCGCTGCGGTAAGTAACAGTGGCTACTATGGACACGTCATGTACGTAGAGGCTGTCAACGGTGACGGCACTATTACTATCAGCGACTACAATCGCGCAGGAACTGGCAAGTATGACACTGCCGTTATTAGCCCTGCTGGGCTTCGTTTCGTGTACTTCTAGTATATGGATAATTTGTACGGTTGTTGAGTGGATGGTATGTCATAATAGACGTGCGTATTACGTTGATATAAAGATGCAAAGATAAGAGGTTACGGGGATGGATAAACGACTAAAGAGCGGCAAGCGACGACCAAATACTAAACAGGTACTATTGGCTACTTTTGCTGGCGTATTGCTGTTTGGACTGGGCTGGGGTTTTGGCACGGGCCGGGTTGGTATAGGTGCGAATGACACGCCGCAGCCTACAAATTCGGAATTGCCAGCAGACCTGACATATCAGGATATTGAAACGGTCTACGATACACTCAAAGCCAACTATGATGGTGAACTGACCCTAGAAAAAATCAAGGACGGCCTCAAGAAGGGGCTTGCCGAGGCCTCCGGCGACCCATACACAGAGTATTTGAGTGCAGAAGAAAGCCAAGAGTTTGATGAGGAATTGGCGGGTTCATTTACGGGTATTGGTGCGGAACTCAGTAAAGAAAATGACGTTGTGACGGTTGTAGCGCCAATTGCTGGGTACCCAGCAGAAAAGGCAGGATTGCGCGCCAAAGACGTAATTGTGGAGATCGATGGCAAGAGCACTAATGACCTCAGTATCACCGAGGCGGTTAAGCGTATACGCGGGCCAAAAGGTACGGTCGTTAAAATAACAGTTGTACGTGACAAAAGCCAAGAATTGAGCTTTGACATACAGCGCGACAACATCAACATCCCAAGTGTAGAGTATGAGATTAAGCCAAATAACATTGGCTACATAAAGATATCGCGGTTTGGAGATGATACTGCACGTTTGGCTCGCCAGGCTGCAGAAGAGTTCAAACAAAAGAATGTTCGTGGTGTGATTGTTGATGTTCGGAATAACCCTGGTGGCTTGCTCGATTCGTCTGTTGACGTGGCCGGCTTGTGGCTAAATCAGAAAACCGTTCTTACTGAGCGTCGAGGAGATGTAACAGTCAAGACGTACTCAACGGAGAACGACGCGCCGCTGAGCGGCATTCCAACTTTAGTGCTTATCAACGAGGGGAGCGCGAGTGCCAGTGAGATCTTGGCCGGTGCACTGAGCGATAATAAAGCCGCAACGCTTGTCGGTGCAAAATCATTTGGAAAAGGCAGTGTGCAGCGTCTCAATAGTCTACGAGATGGCGGAACGCTTAAGGTGACTATCGCGCGTTGGTATACACCAAGCGGCAAGAACATCGATAAAGAAGGTATTAAACCCGATAGCGAGGTCAAATTTAGCGCCGAAGATTTTGCTGCAAAAAAAGATCCACAGCTTGACGCCGCTCTTAAGTCGTTACAGCAATAACAACCTGTTCTTTTCCAAAGAACCAAACCCCTTGGGCCGTTCCGTCTCCTCGATCAATCTGTTGTACAAACCATGCTTGCTGCGGAACTCACCAATACATTGCCATCAGGCAATGTATTGGCTCAAACAGTCCTCGCACTCAAAGGCGCCTGGTTTGTACAACATCTTGTCGGGTAGCCGCAACATGCCCACCCCACGCCCGGACGCGAATAGCAACAACGATATTCTTCAGCTATAGGCGTACGGGCGGGGGTCACGCTCTGAAACACCGGTGGCTGGCAGGATTAAAACGCCGAGTCCAACCAAAAGGCGGTCTGAACTTCGTAACTAAAGAATATAGTGAAGACCACCCTGAAAGGGTGTTCTTTTGGTGCGGCTTTTTAGTTCTGTCCAGCCAACCGTGTGGCTTCAGCCGCGTGTCTGTTTTTGACATACCTTTTTGTGTCAGCAAAAAGGTATGTGGCTCGCTCGGCAAGGCCGAGCAGACATATAAGAGCTAGTGGACTTTCTTTGGAAATTGATAAGGGCGGCAGCATTAGCTGGCATGAAGGAGTTGCCGCGATGACAATGCAGTAACAAAAACAATTTCCAGTGACATATAGCTTGTGATAGTATCAGTATCAGTAATACGCGTGAGGGAGTATATACACAGTGGCAAAAAAGCCAACTAAATACGTATTTGTAACTGGTGGGGTGCTTTCCGGACTTGGGAAGGGCATTACTGCCGCCTCAATCGGCAACGGACTCCAAGCGCGCGGACTTTCAGTAAACATTCAGAAACTAGACCCATACCTCAATGTAGATGCCGGTACGCTCAACCCGGCAGAACATGGCGAATGTTTTGTTACTCAGGATGGCGCCGAAACTGACCTTGATCTCGGGCATTATGAAAGATTTCTTGATGTAGAACTCACTCAGAGCAGCTCGATCATGAGTGGACGCATTCTGAGACAGTTGATCGATGATGAACGTGCTGGCGCTTTCTTAGGCAAGACCGTGCAGGTGGTGCCGCACTTTACGAACGCAATTCAAGATTGGATCAAAAAAGCTGCTGATGGCTTTGACGTGCATATTGTAGAAATTGGTGGAACAGTGGGCGATTATGAAAGCCCAGCATTCTTTGAGGCAATTCGTGAATACGGCAACAAGGTCGGCACGGAGAACTGTGTCTACGTCCAGGTTGTCTACTTACCGTATCTATCTACGAGTAAGGAGATTAAGACCAAACCCGCTCAGAACGCTTCTCGAGAGCTCCGAGCTATGGGTATCGTGCCAAACGTCTTGGTAGCCAGAAGTGATGTGCCAGCAAATGGCAACGTACGCAGTAAGTTGAGTGCTTTCTGTGGAGTTCCAGAAGAAGGTATCGCAGTACTACCAAATGCTCGTACAGTTTACGAAGTGCCACTTACATTAGAAGAACAGGGAATCGGCGATTACATCCTCAAGCGACTACATCTAAAAGCCAAACGGGCCAATCACAAAGAGTGGAAAAACCTCGTAGAATCAATCGTAACCAAGCCTAAAAAGACCGCCAAAGTAGCCATTGTAGCCAAGTATCTAGACAATGAAGACACCTATTTCTCAGTGGTGGAGTCGCTACGCAGTGCATCATGGGCACACAAAGTTGGTCTCGAGTTTTCGTGGATAGATGCCGAGCAAATAACTACCGTTGCTCAGGCCAAGAAACTATTAGGTCGGTTTGACGGTGTTGTGGTCCCTGGCGGTTTTGGTACACGGGGTGTGGAGGGTAAAATTCTTGCCGCTCAGCACGCAATTCGTAGTAAGCAGCCATACTTGGGGTTGTGTCTAGGTATGCAAGTTGCCAGCATTGCGCTTGCAAGAGAATCAGGGCTGACACAAGCAAACACCACTGAAGTTGATGAGCATACCCCAGACCCAGTTATTGCGACTATGGCCGATCAAACCGACAAGCTCGGCACCGGTGGAACTATGCGCCTTGGCAACTATCCGTGCGTACTCAAAAAAGGCACCAAAAGCTACAAACTTTATGGGCAGTCAAAGGTAGAAGAACGTCACCGTCATCGCTATGAATTCAATAATGCCTATCGTGAGCAGTTGGAGGCAAAAGGGCTTATTGTGGCCGGTGCAGCGCCTGATAACTCATTGGTGGAATTGATTGAGCTAAAAGATCACCCATTCATGATAGCCAGTCAGTATCACCCAGAGTTCAAATCGCGTCCCAATAGGCCACATCCGTTGTTCGTCGGCTTCATTGAAGCCCTCCTGTAACGCATGTTGCTTGCGCTAAAAACAATAATCCACTAACATTAGTAGAATGAATCCACAAACAACAGTTCCACCAAAAGGCTCCGCTCACAAAATCCTACTCGTCGAAGATGACGACGCATTGGCGAATGTCTATCTTACTCGCTTACAAGCAGAAGGTTTTGATGTTAAGCGCGTTCCAAATGGCGAAGACGCGCTTGCGGCTGCAATGGAATATCGACCAAGCCTCATCTTACTAGATGTTATGATGCCAAAGGTAAGTGGCTTTGATGTACTTGATATTCTTCGTAACACTCCTGAGACAGCAAACGTAAAAGTTATCATGCTGACTGCACTCAGTCAGGACACTGACAAGCAACGTGCTGAACAGCTCGGTGCCGATGATTATTTGGTCAAATCACAAGTGGTTATCGCCGATGTGGTTGAGCGAATCAAACACCACCTTAGCGCTAACTAAATCGACGCTTTAGTAGGGTTGCAGAACCGACAGACAGCAGAATAAAGCTTGTTAATATTGCTTGCTTAGCAGATTGTCCGGTCTCAGCTAGTGTTTCGTTATCTGATTCAGAGGAAGATATAACCGCTTCAGTGACAGTAATGGTAACTGTTGCCGTTGCAGTCAAACCAAACGTGTCGGTGATGGTATAGGTAAACGTATCTGTCCCGATAAATCCAGTGTTAGGGGTATAGGTAAACGAACCATCAGCTGTAACCGTTACCGTTCCGTTACTTGGTTGGGTATAGCCAGTAACGGTGATACTATCGCCCATGTCGTTGCTTAAGAGACCTGACGTCGTGTTTGTAATTACGTCGGTATTTGCCGTGGTCGAGTAGGCATCGTCTGTAACGGTTAGCTCTTGGATAGGGCTGGTCGCATTAGGGCAAGACGCCCCATCATTGTTTGCTGGTATTGCTCCCGTTAAGACTGGTGTGAATGTCGGAGAGCCAGTATTGTAATCATCAACCCGATAGATTATTCCAGTGGCATTTCTTGCCAAATATAGCTCATCATCTACCGTTGCCCAGCCAGCGCCGAAGGCTTCAAGTCCTGTGACGTCGCCCGGCAAGCCGGTTGGTGTAGACGATGTAACCGTACCGGTGGCAATCTCGATTCTTCTAAAGCCAGTTCCTTGTTCGCCATACAGGTAACCATCGATATGCACGAGTTCAGATACAAACAAGTTTCCTGATAGGTTAAGTACGCTCGCCGTATTCGCCGAAACATCAATAACCCATATCTCTGTCGAAGCGGCAAATTCGCGCACATACAAATTACCTGATTGGTCGAAGTCGCCCGCAATATAGTTGTCTGCAGGTAAGCCGGCTGGTAATCCTAAGTCAGTATAGGATCCGTCATCCTCAATGCGCAGCAGATGCGCCAGCGATCCGGCGTCATTACTCATAGCATACAGATAATTATCCTCTACGTTATAACCCATGCCGTTTGGGCTATAAGGGAACGGACTCCCGATATCCATGTAAGAACCGGTTTCTGGGTCGAGTATTCGCAGCTGGCTGCTAATCATTTGATAGAAGCCAACTTCGCAGGTAAATGGAGCGGCACTCGCCGCGGTAGGACGAGCAATTACTCCCCATGAGAAAAATAACGTGCTAAGTACGCCAAATGCCAAGAATTTGGATGTTATTTTTTGCCTCATATTTTTTGTCTCGTAAAAAAGTGCGATTCCTGTTTATTTTACCACAACCATAAGCGTTAATACAACCAATTGAATGCCAAGAATACATTACAACAGTAGATTGACAATTAAACACGCTTATGCTACAGTTATAACTGTAACAAGATAAAACACACATGAATGAATTCGCGGAACTTGCCCCAGAACTACCACAAAAAAACTATGCAGAACTTCACCGTGATCCAATCACAGGTAGCCTAACTTTTATTGAAGCATCACCAGAGGATAATGTGCTGTATGCATCCAAAATGGGTAATCACTCGATGCTGGATGAACTGCGCGTGATGTATCATGGCCAACTCCCTCCTGAATATCTCTTTGCAGACGGTTTGAACACGGAAACAGTTGCTGGAAAGGGTAGTGTTGAGCAAACACCTGACGGCCCGGTGCTGCGCATTAACCATTTTAGAAATAAAGGCGACAAAACAGAAAAAGAGTTGCTAGATGAAGTGATTGCAGCAGTAAGCGACAAAGGCATAGTTCAGGTGGTGCTTGAGCCAAAAGAGTTTCTAGACATCGAACCAGAACAGACTTCTATTGAAGAGCGGCGAGCCGATGTTCGAGCGGACATACGACAATTGCCTGATAGCGAAATTTCAGAGGATTTTTTCAACCCCAAGGTTGATAGCGGCGTGGTTACTTCACTTCGATATGATACTGACGAAAACGGACAAAAAGTCGGTACTTTACAGACGATCCAAGCACATTCCATAATTCACCAGCCAGCATTGGAAGCAGCCGGCTTCAACGCCAGAGGTATGCTGTCAGGCATGAACCCGGTCTTGTTTACTCAGGCCGGAGAACCAGTTCTTGGCGGCATTAGATACGTAGTAGACGACAGAAACGACCTGTTTGCCGTCTCGCTTATTTCTTCAAATGGAGTTAATAGAGAAAAGCAACTTGAAGTACTGCAAACTACAGCGAAAAGCTTGTATGACGAACTTGGGCTCGATGCTAACTATCGCCAAGAATACACTATTGGCAATTCTCGAGGCGTTGATTATATCGACCCAGCAGAAATCATGGAGCCGAACAGCCTAAAAGCCGCGTTGCATGAAGCTACCAGACATATGGATTGACAAAAAGTCACGCTTATGCTAATATAAAGACTAATGAATCACGCTAGCCCAAACCAACCGAATACAGCCGAACAGTCAGTAGCATATGAGCAGGCGATGCTTACTCATCCTCATCAGGAACTATCGTTTGCGGCTGTTCCTTTTGTGCCATCTGCACAATACGAAGGAGTAAATCTTGAATCAAATCCTATTGTTGCTGAGATAAATGTTGCTGACAATCACTTTGCAATTATGAAGTCCAGCTCAGATGAAAACGACGTAGAGTCAGTTTTTCTGGTGACGACACGGCTTAATACATACAAGCGTGGAGAAAACGGTGAGCCTTCATATATCGTTTTGAGATCACATGCTTTGAAACCCGGAGAAGTGTTTGATTTTGGACGTACATTTCTGCATGATGCGGGAGACAATCCAACGAATCAAATGTCACGTAAGCAGGCAAGCATTACTGTAACTAACGATGGAGCAATTTCAATCTCACAGTTGAGTGTAAATGCTGCGACAGAAGTGAATTATTCAAAACAATCTAGTCGTGATGACAACGAATGGGAGTACGATCCTGAGGATACCTTGCCTCGTGAAAAACTAGCTTACGTCGTATCAAAAGAAGCGGAACTTGCCCAAGAAGATCAGCTTATCTCGGAGGAGATGAAAGCCATAAAATCACGTTTTGACGACGAGACTGCACTTAATCTGTGGCGATATGCGTCAGGGACAATTAATAAGCGCGAAGCACAAGCAAGGGGAGATGGCCAAGGCTCGATGAACGAGGGTCAAGTAGCTGGTGAAGCATACCGTAAACTTCCTTCTGAAGCCAAGGAAGTTGCTGATAGATACCGTTACCTTATGGAACGACGCAGTACTATTCTTGAGCAGTTATCTCGATAAGACTGCAAACCCCATGAACACAGACCAACATGGTTTGCATAATAAAGTAGAACGCGCTGGAATTATTCGACGGTGACTTCGGTACGAGGGACTGTGCGACCAGTGAAGGTCTTGTAGCGACGTTGGTTGAATTTAACGACACCGTCTTTTGAGGCATGGATCGTAAAGTTGCGGCTCATCATGGTGCCTTTGCCAGCGCGCTTGGTCATACCAATCTGACGTACAATAACTTGGCCGTTTTTGACTTTTTGACCACCGTAAATTTTGACGCCGAGCCGTTGGCCGGGACTATCATGAACGTTTTTACTTGAACCACCTGCTTTGACGTGTGACATTGATTACTTCCTTGTTAGTACTAAAAGTTCACGGGCGACGACTTGGTCTTTTCTAAAGTAGAGCAAATCTTGGTTGTCTGCGTGAACAAAACTCAGTCGATTATACCCCAGTTCCTCGAGAGAATCAAGCGTTTTTAGGTGTTTGACGCCGCCGCGCGTTATCCAAGCAGGTACAGCCAGGCAAGCGCGAAAGCCCGGTTTGGTCTGACCAGCCAAATTTTGCAGGAACTTTTTATGAATCACATGCACGTCACTCATAACTTGTTGCAGCGTTGCAGCGTCAGGTTCACTACTAAAAGGGCGCCCCAGATACGTTTCTGCAGCGATGACATCAAACGACTCCCAGGTAGTGTTCGTTGCGTCACCAACTGCGAGCTTTTGCTCGGTGGGGCCGACAAGCCACTTGAGGTTTTCTTGCGTATATTCAATCATGCGCGGTTCAAGGTCGGTGCCGTACGCGTACCTCCCCATGAGTAGTGCTTCTTGTAGAATCACCCCTGTACCACAAAACGGATCAAGTACGATTTCACCTTCGCCAGGGTTGGCGAGGTTGACGATAATCTGGGCTAGCTTCGGTGGCAACATGCCAACCCGAGCATCGCGCTTGGGGCGTTTTTGGTCGCGGGCAGCGTAGGCTGAAATGTCTTGGACGTGTGTCACTTGGGTAAGGAGCGTAGTCTCGCGGTCGCGTACGATGAGGAATTCCAATCCGGTCGGACCAGTCAGCTGATTATGCAAAGTCTGAGCGCTGTTGAGGATGTGGTCAGTATTTGGTACGAGGCGGACGGATCGACCAGCTTGTTTGATAACTTTTTTGATTTCGAGACCTGAGCGCTGCAAGTCTTTATGACTAACTTGTAAGCCGTCGACGCTCAAGCCAAGGCGAATTTTACCTTCCGGTATATAGTCCAAGTGCTCTGGCAGTGTACGAACGATGTACTGTACTATCTTGCGCCAGTCGGCCGTCTCTAGACGGGTGAGGACTTTGGCGAGCTTGATAGTGCCTCCAAGCCGGTTAAAGGCAATATCGTTTGGAGCCATGTCAATTACGACTGCTTGTCTGCCGATTGGGTGCAGAGCTGAACTGCCATAGAGGCTTTCGAGCTCAGCAATACCGAGGGCGGGTTGACGGCCCAGCAGGGCGAGTGATTGATTCATACCAAACAGTATAACGGGAACTTGCATGAATCGGGTATAATGCACAGCAAGTATGGCAGACGAAAAACGCGCAAAACGCTGGAAACTCATAATTACTATCGCTACATTCGTAGCCTTAGGTGGACTTATCTATGCGGTTCGCGACCAGATCATGGACACCATTACTAACTTTGGCGAAGTTAACTCCGGTGTCCTTATCCTCATGTTCTTTACGCAGGCGCTAAGCTACGATTCGTATACACGGATGTATCGTCATCTATTTGGCATATTAGGGCATAATATTCCATTCAAACGGATGTTACGTATTAATATCGAACTGAATTTTGTGAACAGCGTGTTTCCGAGTGGTGGTGTTTCCGGGTTTTCTTACTTTGGTCTGCGCATGAAATCAGAAGGCGTCAGTACTGGCCAGTCAACACTTGTGCAGTTAATGCGCTTTATTCTGATTTTTGTTTCGTTCCAGGTGCTTTTATTTGCCGGGCTACTAATTTTGGCCATAGGCGGCCAGGCTAGCAACCTTGTTATTCTCATTGCTGGTTCACTGGCTACGCTCCTGTTTGTCGGTACGCTCGGCATGATGTTTATCGTTGGCAGCAAAAAGCGCATCAATAGTTTCTTTACCTACATCACACGATTTGTGAACCGCTTGATACACCTGGTACGTAAGAACAACCCAGAAACCATCAGCATTGCGCGAGTCGAGAAGCTTTTTACGGAACTACACGAAAACTACATGCTGATCAAAAAGAATCCACATTTTCTAAAGTGGCCTCTGGTGCATGCTTTGATGGCGAATATAGCTGAAATAACCACGATATACGTTGTCTATGTGGCATTTGGGCAGTGGGTGAACCCGGGGGCCGTAATTATTGCGTATGCGATTGCAAACTTTGCTGGGTTGGTTTCTGTACTGCCAGGAGGCGTTGGTATCTACGAAGGCTTGATGACAGCCGTGTTAGCAACCGCTGGCGTGCCAGCTGGCGTCAGCATCCCGGTAACCATCATGTACCGTATTCTTAACATGACAATTCAGCTGCCGGTTGGGTATTTCTTCTACCACAAGACAGTGCATACAGAAGGCATTAGCGCCCGTCGGTCGACATGAGCGAACAGCTCGTTTTTAGTGTCAGTGACTTTGCGGCAGTACTAAACCAGACGCTTGAATTTGCCTATCCGTCGGTTGTTATAGAAGGTGAGCTGGCGAACTTCCGCGTCAGCAAAGGTAAGTGGCTGTACTTTGACCTCAAGGATGAATACGCCACGATACGTTTCTTCGGTTCGGTGTATAACCTGCCTGGGCCTCTAGAGGACGGCATGATGTTGCAGGTTCGTGGTGCACCACGCTTACATCCG
Organism: uncultured Candidatus Saccharibacteria bacterium; assembly: GCA_964448075.1. GTDB lineage: Bacteria > Patescibacteriota > Saccharimonadia > Saccharimonadales > CAYUUR01 > CAYUUR01. Next base: position 86,991 of record CAYUUR010000003.1, read on the forward strand.
CAGTTTGGTTTTAGTGTGACAGCACAGACAATCCAACCGGTGGGCGAAGGTAGCATCAAAAAGGCTGCAGCATTACTGCAGGCCAAGCTACAAAAAGAAGGTCTGTTTGATGATTCACGCAAGCGCATGCTACCTGCGGCACCGACTCGTGTTGGTTTGATTGCCTCAGACGAATCAGCAGCATATGCAGATTTTATAAAGATACTTAACGAACGGTGGGCAGGGGTAGAGATTTGTCTGGTAAACGTGCAAGTCCAGGGCGAAGCGGCACCAGCTCAGATAGTCACCGCTCTAGAACTGCTTAATCAACAAGCGGAGATGCCAGAAGTTATTGTGATAACCCGTGGCGGCGGTAGCCCAGAAGATCTGGCTGCATTTAGTACTGAGCAAGTCGTGCGTGCGGTGGCAGCCAGCCGCGTGCCGACACTCGTTGCTATTGGTCATGAGGTTGATATATCGCTGGCCGAGCTGGCAGCAGACCAACGCGCCAGTACGCCCAGCAATGCAGCTCAAATGCTCGTTCCGGACAAAGCAGACGCGCTGGCACAGCTTGCAAATTACCGTCGCCAATTAGCGTATTCACTGACCACACCTCTGGTAGAATTGCGCCGCAGTATCAAAATATCGCATACAGATTTGGTTCAGCAGGTCTTGCGTATTGAGCGTAATGCAACTCATGACTTACAACAAAAAAGGCGAATACTCACGGCCTTTAGCCCGGCAAAAACGCTGTTGCGTGGCTATGCCATCGTTCGACAGCAGGGCAAAGTAGTACGGAGCACTAAGCAGCTGAAAACAGACCAGCCGCTAGAGATACAATTTGCCGACGGAACCGTCAAAAAACCATAACTAGCATCAATCAAGCAATCTGTTTACAATGACCATAATTGCCAAATATCAGCTTGCATTGCATATGTGAGGACAGAAGGGAAGGTTACATGGACTTAAGTAAACTAGAAAGTGGCCAACGAGTGCTGAGGCAGCGCGAAGAAACACTAACAAAAAACAATCGATTCGTGAGACCTTGGATTGTGAAGTATTTTATAAATCAACAGCAGTCGCGATCTACGTTTGAACCAGAAGATGGCGACTATTCCGAAAGTGCCCTCGTGCCATTATTGCCAGTAGAGACTCCTCGTGGACAGCGCGAAGCGCGGTTGTTTCTGTGGGCAAGTGATCTGTTGTGTCGAGAAGGGGTTAAAGTGTACTTGGAAATTGGGCGTTTTGAACCGTCAGCAACGGAATCAACCCGTCAGTATCTTGGTACTGTCGACTATCCAGTCGGAAACAATGACTCGGGCTTGAGATATCAGGAGAGTGATCATGACTCGTCCGCACCCTTGCCACTTGATGAAAGAATCCTGATTGATGCGCTGCTGTTTGAAGCAGCAGAGGTAGCCGGTTTTGATCCATATATCGAGGGAAGTCGTCAACGAGCTATGCAGAGAAATATTCTGCCGCCAAATGAAATACCAGTATCACACTTCCGGAAAGGGGAGACTCATGGAAATTGACCGCAACAATATGTTTCTGAGCACTAAATTGTTAGAAGCGCACAAGGAAGAGAAGCGACTAGTCGAGGCTAGGCAGTTTGAACGCAAAGCAGCGAGAGGCAAGCTCGTGTTGGGGCTATTGATGAATCCGGAAATCGGTGGGTATGCAGAGGATGTCTTCGGTGGTTGCCGAGTTACCGTTGAAGCAATGCCCGCTAAGGGTCGCTCAAAAATTGACTCACAACACCCACATGCTTATGCCCTCACTGGCTTCTTTCCGCTCAAGCAAACAATTTCATTCTCTGGCCAGGCAGAAATAGCTACTGTTATTTCAGGCAACTTCTCTGCGGTCGAACCCGTCGAGCTTGGGGAAATGCCAGAAGCATTCAATCCAACAATCGCAATGATCGAACTGGCAGTGAAGGATAAGGGAAACGGTGCGCTTACAAACCAGGTGATGGCAATATTCAATCATGAGGATTATGCTCCTGAAACCGGCGCGACGGGTTTTAAGCTTAGTGAGTTCTACGAAGACGGCAGTCCATCATTATCTTTGCGTGAATTCGGCAAGGTAATGTACTATGACGCGCTCCTAGAGGTACTCGAAGTGTCAGCAAGTGCTGCCGGTATTGATGTTCCAAGGGTATAATGAATACGATGGCAAAAACATACAAACAATTGCAGGCTGAACTTGACGAGGTTATGGACAAGATACAGGCAGAAGAACTTGATGTAGAAGAAGCAATCAAGTTGTTCGAACGTGGCGAAAAGTTGATTGCCGAGCTGGAACAGTACCTCAAGACCGCCGAAAACAAAATAAAACGACTAAAACTGCCTAAGACATGATCATATTTACAATCGTAACGGCTGTCTTTTTGCTGTTTGCCTTCGCGGTATTTTTTGGCGCACCATATCTACCAACCCTCAAACCACAGATAAAAGAAGCGCTTGACCTTATGGATCTACAAAAAGGCCAGACTATGCTAGAACTCGGCAGTGGTGATGGTCGGGTTATGCTGGCAGCAGCCAAACGAGGCTGGAAGGTCGTCGGTTATGAACTTAACCCGTTACTGGTTATCATTTCATGGATAATTACATTGCGTTATCGTCGCCAGGTCAAAGTCATCTGGGGCAGTTACTGGCGCAAAAGCTGGCCAGAGGCTGACGGGATATTCGTGTTTTTACTCGACAAATACATGCTAAGGCTTGATGAACACATCTGGCTGAACTGTAAAAAGCCACTCCGCGTCGTGAGCTTTGCGTTCAAAATACCCGGCAAGCGTATCGCGGCCAAAAATCACGGTATGTTTCTGTATAAGTACAATCAACACTAAGAATCTTCTTGCCAGAGGTCAACAAGTCGGCTACCATAAGCAGTATGAGAAAATTAAACAATTCTGGCGAGATGGATGTCTTGCTTGTCCCGCTGATCATGTTTGCTGTCCTCTTTTTGGTGGCGAGCGGTATGGCCGTGTGGGCATTTATGGGTCGCCAAGACTACAAAAACAACACAGAAGCAAAAGTAACTGCAGCTGTTGAAGTTGCCAAAGAAGAGACATCAACCGCCAAAGACAACGAATTCATAGAAAAAGAAAAGATCCCATTTGACGATTATCAGGGGCCAGCCTCATTCGGTGGCGTACTTATCCGTTATCCTAAGACCTGGAGCGCCTACGTCAACGAAAAGGGAACCGGCAAGAGTCCTATTGACGGCTACTTTCACCCCAACTTTGTTCCTGCACCAGAGACAAAGCCAAGTTACGCACTGCGCGTACAGGTCATTAGTGGCAACTACGCCAATGAGCTCAAGAAGTATGACACTTACGTTAAGCAAGGTACGCTCAAAGCTAAGCCGTACAAATCCGAGAAGGTACCAACTGTCACCGGCATTCGTCTAGATGGGCAGCTGGCTTCAAAGGTAAAGGGCAGCCTCATTATGTTGCCACTGCGAGACAAGACCCTCAAGATCTGGACAGAAGCTGACAATCAGTATCTCAAAGACTTCAACGAAAACATCCTGCCAAACTTCACGTTCGAACCATAGCTTAGGCTACTAAGAACTATTATGCTATAATTGGCAAATGTTTGCAGAACGATCATCATTTGCTCGACCCTATGTTTTTGCGATAGTAAAAGATTATGAGGCAGAAGAACGCAGCGTTATCCGCCGCAATCGCTTGCAGTTTGCTGGTATTACGCTCGGGACGGCAGCACTATTTGTCGCGGCAGGCGCGCTGCTTGGTAATGAGACAGATACTTCAGTAGATGCCGAAGCGGCGCAGCCTGACTCAGTACAATCTGAAATTGAACTGGTGTATGACAACGATGAGTCAGCGACTCGGCAAGAAAGTAACCCTTTGTTGCTTGCCGTACCAGGAGCTATGGCTGGTGTAGGCATTGCCTTTACCCGCAGCTTGACCTCAGAAGACTACTAATGACACAACATACAGGGGTGTTATACTAGGAGCAATAACCGTGGAGGGTTACGAAAGCTACATGTCGACATCGGATCAGTTTGTTGATACCAAAATCTCATCGCAACAACGTTTGCTAGTTTCGCTCGCCGAAGATCTGAAGCTGCCGTTGCTGCAGATTGCACGTGAGGCGGAGTTGGCGCAGACGGGGTCACTTGAGCAAGTTCGGGCTATTGCTGAACACGCTCTATGGCTGGTTGATAGTCTGCTTTTGGTACAAACCGTTAGGCAAGAACAACTTGCACTTGAACCAGTAACCGTGTCATCTATGTTGTATGACGTCGCGCATGTGCTGGACACAATCGCCAAGCAATATGATTGCAAACTTGACCTCGACATCGCTGGTAAGTTTGTACCCGTTATGGCAAACAGGCAACTGTTAGAATCTGCGTTTGTAGGAATCGGCGGTGCAGTTATTGCGGCACAGGTCGAGCAGAAAAAGACCATCACGTTTTCTGCGCATCGCACCTCCGCTGGTATCGTAGCAGGCTGTTACAGCGACATGGCTGGTCTGAACGAAACGCTGCTCAAGCGCGGTCGCGTGCTCTACGGTAAGGCCCGCCAGCCTCTCAAAGATTTCACCGCACAGTCTGGGGCGGGGGTATTTATTGCTGACGCTTTGTTGGAAGCCATGCAAGTGCGCTTACGTACGGCACGCCACCATGGCCGGCAAGGTCTTGCAGTAACTTTATTGCCGAGCAGCCAGCTCGCCCTTGTTTAATATCATGAGCAAACTACTTCTTATCGAACCCGACCAGCGTTTAAGTAAAACGTACCAACAAGCTTTGTCGCGTCAGCATCAAGTAACCGTAGCGCACTCGGCGCAACAGGCTATCCATAGTACTGAGCAGTCTATTCCAGATGTGATTGTGCTTGATCCGCAGATTGCTCGTCATAACGGTGTAGAGTTTCTCTATGAACTGCGCTCTTATGAAGACCTTCAGAATATACCAGTCATACTGCTGGTATCTATGCATCCCGAAATGTTCACTGTGCCTATTGCATCGCAGCGCCAACTGGGCATTGTGCAGGTGCTGTACAAGCCACAGACCTCGCTAAAACAATTACATGACGCTGTCACAAAAGTTACGCGTATGGACGGCTCATGAACCAGATTGTCACCAAAGGCATCGTGCTCACTCGGACCGACTACGGCGAAGCAGATAGGATTATCACGATGCTTACGCCTGATCATGGCAAGGTCAGAGTGATTGCAAAAGGCGTGCGGCGAGTCAAAAGTAAGCTTGCCGGCGGCATAGAACTCTTCAGTGTAAGCAATATTACGTACATTCCGGGGCGCAAAGAAATTGGCACTTTGGTATCGACGCGTTTGCTCGAACACTTTGGCAACATAGTCAAAGACATCGACCGTACAATGCTGGGTTACGAATTACTAAAACGACTCAACAAAGCTACGGAAGACGATGTCGATGACGATTACTTCAGGTTGCTAGCTCAAGTATTGCTGGCGCTCAATGGAGGCTTGCCGCCGCGCATTATTGAGATGTGGTTTGACGCGCAGTTATTGCACCTTTCTGGCCATCAGCCGAATCTGTTAACTGATGCCCAGCAACAAAAACTGCAGGCAAGTGCTCAGTACGGCTTTGATTATGAAACCATGACTTTTTTTGCACGCGATGGCGGCGAGTTTACGACCGACCATATAAAACTGCTCAGGCTGGTATTTGACCTACAGAGCCCACGCCGGCTACAGACAATTACAGATATAGAAATGCTAACAAATAAAGTTGCGCCCCTGGTAACCAACGTACGTAAACTCTACATTCCGTTCTAAAACAATTTAAGTGATACAATAATTTGTATGAATAGTGAAGTGGCTACTAGTTTAGTGGGATCCGCTTACGATTTGGCAGAGGATTATCAGAAGCTTCAAAAGTGGTACGACAGGCTTAGCAGTCCGTCAACCGATTTGAGCGAAGGTATAACAGAGCGCGTTGAGATTCCTCTAGTTGGAGATGCGGTTAGTCTAGGTATAGACAACCTGGCGAGGCGGCGAGACGTTCGGTGGGGCTGCGCAACCTTTTCTGCTTCTGCACAAGACGAAAGCATTACAGTAGTGGTTGATCATCTGCATCGTCCTTTCCAGAGTGCCACACGGATGGGGCTTGTCGTTTCTTTTTGTCACGACGACACTGTTGCTGTGTTTGAGGAGACAGACGAGAAGCCTGGAGCATTTGACGGATTTGTCTTTGAGCTGAACGTGGAAGGCGACGGCTACTTACGCGGTTTATTCGGTGACAGTTGCTACGAGCCTGACTTACCTAATGACGTTGCAACGCATTTATTTGCCGTGGATTGTTTGCGGACATTCACACGGCTTGAGCAAAAACGCTCTACAAATTAAAAGCACAGTATAATATTGACAAATCAACACGCTTATGCTAATCTACTAGATAGAAAGGTCAAAACAAACACTTTCAAAAACCAAAAAAAAGAACGAACATGAAACTACTTACAGGAATCGCAAAATCAGTTGACGAAAAACTTGCTCGGCGTGAAGATCGCATGGAAGCGTCTGATACGTTTGGTCCAAGCATGCGGGGCGTCGTGCCAGGTTCAGATGACGAAAAGCAAAGGATGGCAGCATTTAGACAGGCTCGCGAAGAAGCGGACAAAACCAAAGAAGAACAAGATTTGGCTGTTAATCGTCGATTGCTGGCCGAAGCAAATGCAGGTAAGCTCGTGCTACGCGGTGGTGAGCATGGTCAGATTGTAAACGAAGTCACTGGTGAGCATGCTGCTGTGAACGTGCCCGTTAGCGGTCCAGACTCAGCACCTCAGGAAGTACCCGTTGTCGTAGAACAACGACCAGAAGCCTAACAGGGTTTTCATAACAAAAAAGACGCTCGTTTTCTGGAGCGTCTTTTTTGTTTGTATGTTAGGGCTTACTTAAGGGCTGATTTGCGATAGACTTCGCCGGTTGAGAGCTGAGTCTCAAGCGTGTAGCCGCTACAGTCAGTAGTACAGCCTGCTGGTGTTGGGCCATACACGTAGGTATAGCCTTCTGGTGTCGTAACTGCTTCCACGCTGAGGTAGGTGAGGGAACTCAACGATGAAGGGTATGTTTTGTTGGTAGCATAGTAGCTTTCTAGTGCGGCGTACTGGTTGTTGATATCTGCGACAGCTTCAGTGTCTGCGGCGAGGGTTTGGATACCCTTGGAAGAGGCTAATATGATAAGAATCACTGCCAAAATGCCGACTATTATCGACAGGCCATTTAGTACGATACCGGCAACAGCAATGCCGTTTTTGAAGCCAGCTTTACTGCTCTTGACCTTTGCAACGATGCTGAGAATCAGGCCAACAAGCGGGAAGACAAGTACCAAGACTAAACCAATAATCGCCAAGGTTTTGCCGGGGTCATGCGCTTCAGTTGGCTGCGAGGCCGTAGGTTGAGTCGGCTCTGGTGGATTTACTGGCGTTTGTGGAGCGGCCGATACAGCAGGTGTTACTGACTGTGACTCTGGCTCTACAGGTGGAGTTGCGGGTGTTTGCGGTTCTTGTTCAGGCATGTTTGTTCCTTTTTTGTGTTAAATACCGTTACCTTGTTTATACCACGAGCGCTTACGCTTTACCAAGCAGCTACTCGTGCCATAAACGCTTTTGTCTATATAACTACGGGTATATATAATTGCGTGAATAATGAAGGTTGAGGAGTTGATATGAATGTACGATATGTAGCCTTGCCCGTAGCTGGCGCTTGTCTTGGAGTTGGTGCTGGTTTAGGAGTAGTAGAATTATTAGGTCAAGATGAAACATATGCCGCCCAGATGGCGGCTGTAGAAGATTGCCAGTACGACCTTGAGGATACGCCACAGCAAGTAGCAGAGTTGCCTGAAGACTGTGAGCGTTATGAAGATTACTTTGCCCACAACTACCGAACAGGCGCTTATTTTGTGCCCGCGGCGGGTGAGCTGCCTGACTTTTTGCCGCTAGAAACAGAGGCAGAAATTAATGATGACATGGCAGATATTCGTTTACTACTGGGAGCGATCGGCGCTATCGGGGGTTTAGGGACTGCTCTAACAGCTATGAGTTACTTGAAGGTACGTGATGAACCAGAGCGTGCCAATTCGATCCCTGAACCGCAGCTTGAGCAGTAGTAATCGTTTCAATCTGTTATAATACGTTCCAATGAGTGACAAAAAAGAATCCGTTTCTATGGAAGATATTGTTAGCCTGTGCAAGCGCCGTGGGTTTGTGTACCCTGGTAGTGAGATTTATGGCGGGGAAGCCGGGCTGTATGACTTTGGTCCGTATGGAGTAGAACTGCTCAATAACATCAAAAAATCTTGGTGGCGCGCAAACGTGCAGTTGAAAGAAAACTATGTTGGCCTTGATTCGGCAATGTTTAAGAACCCAAAAGTCTGGGAGGCGTCTGGTCATGTGGGTGGCTTTTCTGACCCGCTGGCTGAATGCAAAAAGTGCAATACACGCATTCGTGTAGACAAAGAGCTTGAGAAGATCGGCGTGACCGCTGATGAGAAAATGTCTGAGGAAGAACTCAACAAACTCTTCGACGAAAACCGAGATAAGATCAAATGCCCAAACTGTGGTTCAAAAGAATTCTCAGACGTTCGCGCGTTTAATTTGCTGGTTAAATCTAACTTAGGTGACTTTACCGATGCAGGTGACCGTCCGGTGTACTTGCCGGGTGAGGCGTGCCAGGGAATCTATCTGAACTTCAAAAACATCGTTGATACGACGCGCATGAAAGTGCCGTTTGGTGTGGCGCAGATCGGTAAGGCATTCCGTAACGAGATTAGTCCACGTAACTTTCTTTTCCGTACTCGTGAGTTTGAGCAAGCCGATACGCAATACTTCATCCGCCCAAATGAGAACAAGGCAGCCTACGACGCGATCAAACAAGATCGCTGGGATTGGTATGTTAAGGACCTTAGTATCAACGAAAAGAACCTGCGTTGGAAACAGCACGATAACCTAGTTTTTTACGCAAAAGACGCTTGGGACATTGAATACGACTTCCCATCATATGGCTTTGATGAGGTTGAAGGTTTTCATGACCGCACCGATTATGACCTATCGCAGCACAGCAAATTCTCCGGCACCGATCTGACCTATACCGACCCACATACACAAGAAAAGTTCATCCCGTGGGTAGTCGAGACATCAATGGGGATGGGGCGTATTTTCCTGACCGTCGTGTCTGACGCATATACGGTTGAAGAAAAGGACGGTGAATCGCGGACTGTATTAAGACTGGCAAAAGACCTGGCGCCTGTGAAAGCCGCAGTTTTTCCTTTGCTCAAGAACAAGCCTGAGCTGGTAGAAAAAGCCCGCGAGGTTTACCAAATGCTGGCTAAAGAAATGCCGTGCGAATTTGATGACAACGGCAACATCGGTAAGCGCTATCGCCGTCAGGACGAGATAGGTACGCCGTACTGCGTAGTAATCGACTTTGACACTCTAGAAGACGACACTGTGACAATAAGAGATCGCGACACCACCGAACAGCGACGTGTCAAAATCAGCGATCTTGTAAATGAAGTGAGCTAGCATGTACCGCTACATTTGGAAGATAGCTCTCAAAGACGGCATCACTGAACAAGACTTAGCCGAACATTGGCGGGAATCAAGCACCGTATTGCAAGAATACGAGGGGGCACTTGGTACTCATTTGCATAGAACGCGTGGTGAAGAAAATAGCTACTTTGCAGTGGCAGAATGGGAATCGCAAGCTGCGCGTGACGCGGCCATGGAAGACGTGCATGCTGGCCAGTCAGAGCGCTCAAAGCGCTGGCTCAAGTTTGCTAAAAATGATGAGTTTGGCGTAGTTGATCCGCACTTTGCTGGTGAAGAAATAGGCGTTGTTCTGCCTGAGACTACCTAAAGATAAGAAAACACAGTCGTAGTGCTGTCAGGTGTAATCACAGAGTAATCTTGTTCGGTCAGGAACTTTGGCAGAACATTCTCGGTTGCAGGGTCAATGTATTCTAGACGGGCAATCTCTGCTGCGCCGTGGCTGGACTTAGTAAGGTCTACCTCTACGTAGTCATCCGGGTTAAGGATGTTAAAGAAAAATTCTAGGTGTTCGTTATCTCCCTGCGCAAACTGTTGAATGAATAAGAGGTTACCTATGACTGGTTTTATGCCTGTCTCTTCAATAATCTCTCGTTCTAGCCCAGGGATGAGCGCCTCGTTATCATCAAGTCCGCCGCCAATAGTACACCAGAAATCAAGTGGTTGACCTGTTTTATGATCTTTGAGTTTGGCACAGAGCAGTCGGCCATCTTTGATAAAAATCCCGCGCACAGCAATCCGTCTTGTCATGATCAGTAGTATACAGGATTCATAGGATACTAAGAGAATTGTACATGTCTCGACTCGCGCCGATGTGACTTTGTGTAGTACGGGTGTGCTCTGCTACAATGACGCGATATGAGAGAAATCGAAGTAAAGGCGCGATTGACTGATGCAGAAGCTTTTCTTAAGAAAGCTGAAGCAAAAGGGATTTTGTTTGGTGAGCCGATAGAACAGCTTGACGTTACATTTACAAATGATACACCTCACGATGATCCTTCGTGGACGATTTTCCGAATTCGGCAACAAGGTGATAAAACAATCTTAACAATGAAGTATAGAGCGTCAGAACGTTCCCGCGACAATCACGAACGGGAGACAGAAGTAAGCGAAGCCAAGCAAATTGCCGACATGCTCGAGAGGGTTGGCTACATGTTTGATGTCCAGGTGCGAAAGACACGCCGCAAGGCAAAGTACAATGGCCTAGAAGTCTGCTTTGACCAAGTTGATCAGCTTGGTTGTTTTACGGAAGTGGAGTCACTAGCAGAAGACGACGCTGATGTTGATGCGATCCAGGCTGAGCTTTGGAATCTTCTCAAAGAACTGGGCGTAGCAGAAGACGACAGGGTGCACAAGGGCTACGATACGTTGATGCGTAAACATAAAGGTATGGATGAGAGGTATAAATAAGTCAGAAATGATTTTAGGTAATGACACAAAACATAACGAATGTGAGTGAGAGACTGCGCCCGGCTGCTTATTGAAACCGTATAGCAGGCAACAAATGGTATACTGGGCGCAAATAGGAGGCGAGATGATCCAGGCGTTAGAAAGAGAGACCTTACCAGTATTCACGAGCGAGCAGTTAGGTGCCTTGCAGATACAAATGCTTATTAGTGGCGGCGAGGTTGCAAGAGATCGCCGCGTCGAGATTATCGCGGAGATGGCTTTGCGCTGTTGGAGTGCCGATGAAGCACCACGGCTTCAATCAGGCATGCCGCAAAAGTTTATACTAGATGGTTTTAGTGAGCAGGGTCTGACGAGCTTCCGCTATCAGCATGATCGTCGCATGTCGCCTGGTGCAGGGTTTGAGCTAGAGCACCTTCCGCTAGGTACCAAAAATCCAGACACAGACTATGTGATCGCAGATACGGAATCGCCCGAAGCAGTGCTTGATATGCTCATGGTTGCAACTAGTGCCGTTAATGGCACGAAACCGTGGCCACGACCTGTGTATCAAAACGAAAGTAACGTTCACGAGCATGAAGAAAGCACGATTATGGGTAGTAGCTACGGCGGCCCAGATGTTTTATTGCGTCCGCGTAAACTCTTGCCGATGCTCGGGAGTATCATGGTCGCGGCCGGCAATACTCTGTCTGCTGCTAGGCCTGATGCGGTAGCTGACGTGCGTTTGCGCCTGAACGCGGGCAAGCATCTATACAAGGTGTACGATGATGAACAAACGATTGACTTCTGGGCAAAGAACGAGGTAGAGAGCGCTGACTTTTCTTTGCAGATAAAACCTTTCGGAGGTTCGTACGGCTCAGAGCAGATAGCCTTCACTCGGGCACAACTTGTCCAAAGGGAATATGGCGTACGTGGCAAGGTGCGTCAGACAGTAACGGGTATTGAGCAGCGTGGAGAAGAAATGTTTCTGCGGCGGCGAACCAAAATCGGTGACTTGCATTCAGAAACAGCGTATCCGATTGGTCTTGATGGTATCGTCGAAATGGCACAGCGCGTAGAGCAGGTAACTAAAGAGGCATAAAGTAGTTAGGCGGCGGCTGGGAAGTTACGGTAGCGGTCAATTGCGCCAGGTGCAATCAATCGGTCTGCCAGCGTTGGATTGGTCGCAAATAGATCAGCGGCAAAGGTATCAGCAGCATGTTCTGCAGTGGTGTTGCGGTATGCAAAATGCTGCATCTCTATGACTTCTTGGAAAGATGATACGCCTAGACGTGTCTGGTGAGCATCAAGATTGTTCATGAGGTCAGCATGTTCGGCGCTTGTTGTGTCTAGTAAGCGGCTCGTAGCAACATTGCCAAGTGGCATAGTTTCTTTGTCTTGTTTGATTTGCCGAGTGAGGGATTCTGGGTCGTCCTCGTGATCCATATTGAGAACCACATGGCCAAACTCATGGGCCAGCGAGAAGGCTATGAGTGATTCTGCTGTCACATTCTCCGGAACAGTCATCATTTTGTCTGCCATGATCTCCTTTAGGCCGGGCACACTATCAAGAAGAGACTGGTGCTTAGCGAGCACACTGTCAATATCATCTAGCTGGAAGTGAACTTCATGCTGACCAGATTCGCTGCGATGCGCCGGCCGCGCAAAGGCGATGGGGCCAGTTCCAGGCTCAACAGGGACGATCTTAACGTCTTCTAGCCGAGGGTCTAGATTTACTGCCGTTTGATACACCTCTTGCAGTACAACGCCCATTTCGGCTTGGCCAAGGATGGCCTCGTTGTTATCTGCTTGGGTTGATAATTGTTCTGCTGTCATTTTTGTTTTGATTTAACTAAGCTAATAGTAGCACATAATAGCCATGAGCGCAATACATAGTGACATGTTTCTGCGTAGTTACAACATTGATGCTTGCAATAATGTGCATCCAGGCGTTTACTGTACCAAAAGGAGATAATATGTCAGAACAGCTAGTCGCAGTAGTTGAGGGCTACGTTAATGAGATGCAAAAAGTAGATAGCAATACACAGGAACTGCGCCAAATGGAACAAACCGCCGGCAAAGCTGGGGTTGCATTGATGGGAATCGCAGGTGGGTTGGTAGTTGCGAGCGAAGTGGCTGACCAGATAGCAGATGCCGTAGAGGGTAGTGTGTCGGTCAACTATAGTGCAGAGTCGGCTGTTGTGGGAGTGGCGCGTGAAGTCGCCGACGTAACAGATGATGCTGCATTGGGCTTTGGTGTAGTTGGGGTTATTGCACTGGGATACTGGGGTATGACCAGGTTCTTGCGCAAAAAATCGGAAAAAATAGCCCACGACAGCACGCGCCGATTACGAATAGCCGCAGAACAAGACGAGATTATTGCGCAAGCTTTTTCGACTGAAGCTGAACAGTAGCGTCTGGTTACACTACCAGCTACAGGGGTAACATTTTTATTGAAGGCTGAGATCGTAAACATGCTAGAATTTAGCTAATGGGATTGCCACAGATCAGAATAAAGGACGCTTGGTTATTGCGAGAGAATGCCTCTGTGCATCTACACAAGTTGTGGGCAAAAGAAGGCGAGGAATTAGCTGACTTTGATGCGATGCAAAAAATCGTTGCGGCTTACCAGGCTGCATGGAAGCCGGTTGAGAAGAAAATACTAACCGCCATGACTGACGCACTTGGGCTTGAGTTTCGCAAAAACATTATTGATGTGTCTATAGCGCCGTGGTTTCGTGCCTTTAGTGATCCACTAGTGATCGGCGTGACATACGGGCCTGATCAGTTTGTAGATATACTTACGCACGAATTAATCCATGTATTACTGACAGATAGTACTAAAACGCCAGAAGATTTATTTGTGCTTGGTGCAGATTGGGAACGTATGTATGGTGACAAGCATACGTTTGGAGCGCTTGTGCATATACCTGTACACGCAGTGCATAAGCACATATATTTGGATATTCTTAAAGCCCCCGCCAAATACGATCGCGACAAACATATGAGTGACGGCAAAGCCAAGGATTACGTAGATGCTTGGGCCTATGTAGATGCCCATGACTACAAAAAGTTGATTACAGAGCTCAAAGAGAGTTACACGCGCTATAACTAGTTGTTCGTTTGACGCATATATACTATGGTATATGTAGATAAGGAGTCCTATGCCAGAACAAGCAACGCACGTCCACGTACCTATTGAGCGGCAGAGAAATGACATTCCGACGGTGCCTATCCTCCTAGGTAGTGTAGCAAGTGCCAGTTTTGTGGGCATGCGCTGGTATCTAGCCTAGAACCTGTCGTTGAGCACCAAGAAGCTGAAATGGAACAGCTACATACGCAGATGCTGGCTGCAGGCGCTGGGTTTGTCTTTTTTGGGGCTGCTGCTGCGGTCACTACATACTTGGCAATACGCAAAAGAGATAGGCAGAGGACACAAGCGCAAGGGAGTACAAGATGAAAAAGCAACCGCAAGTCTTGGATACTGTTGAGCTTGAGAGCGAGCAGGCAAAACCAGAACGAAACAATCGTGAACGCCGGATTACGCGCATACAGCAATTTATTCGAGGGATTGGCGCAGTCGGCCTCGTGTGGGGAGGCATGCAATTAGTGCAGGCCATGGGTGAATATACAGCGAGTAATGAGATTGAGCGTCAGCTTGAAGCGGACGATGTTGGCAATGAGGAAGTCATGATGATTGTCGACACAGCGCATGACAATGCAGACGAGACAAGAAATAACGGCATCACTGCTCTGGCAGTTGGGACAGGCGCCTTGTTCGTTTACGAAAGATTGCGCAAACAACACAGCGCGAACGAACAGCTGCTACAATAAGACAACAAAATAAGTCTCATCGGGAGGGTGCATCGTGAGCTATACTAAGGGTCTTATGGATCAAGCTTTGGCCTTAGAAATACTAATGAGCGGCGAGAGCGCTTTACTGACTGGCCCTGCCGGTTCAGGCAAGACATACGTGCTCAACCAGTTTATAAAACACGCCCGCGCTGAAGGCAAAAAGGTTGCCGTCACGGCAACGACAGGACTAGCCGCAACGCACCTAAACGGTACGACCATTCATTCCTGGAGTGGCATTGGTATTCATGACGAGCTGCCCAAAAAGCACCACGAAGGTCTTAGTAAGGCCCGCGTCGAGAGCATTAGCAAAACAGACATATTGGTAATAGACGAAATATCTATGCTGCATGATTATCGGCTCGATATGGTTGATCGCATTGCACGAGCTGTGCGTAAATCTGATGAACCATTTGGCGGGCTACAGGTGGTGCTGTGTGGTGATTTTTTCCAGTTGCCACCAGTGACACGCGGCGCTCGTGCGCAAGGTAAGTTTGTGGTTAATTCAGCTGTTTGGGAAGAGTTTGACCCAGTGATTTGCTATCTGAGCGAACAACATCGTCAAGATGATGACGTATTCCTAGAGATACTAAACGCGCTGCGAGCCAATGATCTGCGGCGTCGTCACGCCGAGGCGCTGTTGGCACGGAAAGGCCCACATGATCCGTTTGTAGAAGCTACAGAACTACACACAACTAATGTTGACGTCGACACTATTAATGCTGACCGGCTGCGGTCGCTGACCGGCGATGAGCATATATATTACATGACAACAACAGGATCCAAGAACTACGTAGAGAGCCTCAAAAAAGCCTGCCTTGCCCAGGAAGAATTAGTACTCAAAAAGGGCGCGCTGGTGATGTGCATCAAAAACAATCCTGAGAAAAAATACGTCAATGGCTCGCTCGGTATTGTGGTTGGGTTCGAGAAGGGGACAGACTACCCGATGGTTGAGCTCAAAAATGGTCGCAAGATTACCATGACACCAGAATCATGGGAATTGCGTGATGGTGACAAAAAACGGGCAAGCTTGGCACAAATACCACTACGGCTGGCATGGGCAATCACTGTGCACAAAAGCCAAGGGATGACGCTTGACGCGGCACGGATTGACCTCAGTAAAGCGTTTGTGGAGGGCATGGGGTATGTGGCGCTTTCTCGGGTGCGTAGTCTAGACACGCTGAGTCTCGCCGGACTTAACCAAATGGCCCTACGGGTCAGTAGTGACGCGCTTGAAATTGACGAGACGCTACGGGCCAAATCAGCCAAGCACAGCCGCAAATACGAACACTTGCGGGGTGAGGCAGAAAAGCGTGCCAAGCAAAAGCAACCCAAAGAAACAAAAGGTCCGTGGCAAGATAAGCTTGAAAAGATGCGTGAAGAATTCCCAAACGCCTATCGTCCGTGGTTACCTGAGCAAGACGAGAAATTAAAAGACATGTTCACGAATGGCAAAACAGTCAAGGTAATCAGCAAACAGCTTGGCCGACATCCTGGGTCTATACGTAAGCGACTAGAAAAGCACTACGGTGAAGATTGGGAAACCAAAAGCAAGTAGCCAATTCTGTTAGAATAGAGCGATGAGCAGAAAGCATGAAAAAGAACAGAAACGTCGGTTTCGGAAGCGCCGAGTTGGCTTCTTTCTTGTCTTGCTGATACTTGTTGCTGTGCTGCTGGGACCAATTTCATATGTCTGGTTTGTATCACAAGATGCCAGAAAGCCGTTTGCTGCTATTGAATCGCTCGAGCCACGACCAGTCGTGATTGTTTTTGGCGCTGGTGTCTGGCCGGATGGCACGCCAACGCCGTATCTACAGAAGCGCTTAGACACCGCAATGCGCATGCAGCAAACTGGCAAAGTCCAAAAGATTTTAGTTAGTGGCGATAATAGTACAGAGCACTACAATGAGCCTGTCGCGATGCAGAACTACTTGGTCGGTCAGGGCGTTCCCAAAGACGTCGTTGTGCTGGATTATGCTGGCTTAAGTACATACGACACGTGCTATCGTGCACAAGAGATATTTAAAGTTACCAAAGCATACGTGACTACTCAGTCGTATCATTTACCTCGCGCAGTTATGACCTGCCGTATGCTTGGGATTGACGCAGTTGGTGTCGAATCGATGCGGGATGGCCGGGACTTCACGGCTGCATACTTACTGCGTGAAATGGCTTCTATATACAAAGCTGGTTTTGAACTCGCTCTCCGCGCAGAGCCCGCAGTCAAAGGTGATCCTGAGCCGATAGTGGTAGAATAGTCACTATGACTATAGGAATAATTGGTGCAGGTAGTTTTGGATTGTTTTTGGCAGAGAAACTCAACGAGGTCGCAGACGTAAAAGTGTATAGCCGAAGCGGCAAGGGCGGGAAGTGGAATGCTCCGCTCGATGCCGTTGCAGCGTGTGATTGGCTAATTCCATGCATCCCGCTTGATGCTTACACATCAGCATTAACTGAGCTAAAGCCTATACTGAGCCCTCAGACAATATTGGTAGATGTATGTTCAGTAAAAGAAAAGCCAATCCAGATTATCAAAGAAGTATTACCTGACCAGCCGCTTGTCGCAACTCATCCGCTTTTTGGTCCAGAGTCAGCTAGTGAATCACTGGTCGGGCACACGGTGGTGTTATGCCCAGAATCATCCGACAAAACAGCATATGATGCAGTCAAGACGTTATGCCAGCAATTACAACTCGCTATTGTAGAAATGAGTGCACTTGAGCATGACAAAGAAATGGCCGTTGTACAGGGGCTAACCTTCTTTATTGCCCATGCTCTGAAAGACATGAATCTGCATAAAATGGTGCTGGAAACACCTTCATTTAAGCGCTTACGCCACTTAGGGGAACTTGAAGAACACCACAGCCAAGAATTATTTGAGACGATACAGAACGGCAACCAGCAAACACGAGACGTCCGAGAGGCGTTTTTGCGTCATGCGGCATCGATCAATGCTTCGCTTGAATCATGAGTCCGCGGGCTGCATGGTATGATGTAGGCAAGCTATGATACGACGAAGAAAAAGACGAGAACAGGTATACGCCTTTATTGATAGCCAGAATTTGAATGTTGGCGTTCAGAAGCACGGCTGGAAGATGGATTGGAAGAAGCTGCGAGAGTTTTTGAAGACCAAGTATGGCGTGACAGAAGCCTTCATGTTTATTGGTTATGTGCCTGAGAATGAAGACATGTACAAACAGTTGCACGAAAGTGGTTTTAGGATTGTACTCAAGCCAACCTACGACATGACGCGTCCTCGCCCCGAACAAGAAGAAGGCGAGGAGAAAAAGCCTATCAAAGGGAATGTTGACGCTGAATTAGTCTTGTGGGCAATGAAAGAATTCCCAAACTACCAAAAGGCCATTATTGTCTCTGGTGACGGCGATTTCTTTTGCCTGGTTGAATACCTTGCCGAGCAAAAGCGATTACTTAAGATCCTGACCCCAAGCCAGCAGTACTCTGGCCTGTACAATGCTTTTGACGAGTATGTGGAACAACTCGATACATACCGTAGTCAGCTGCAGTATCGTTCATTTGCCAAATTTAACAAGAACCGTCGTGGAACAAAAGGAGAAAACAATGGTCAAAAAACTACCTAATCCTGCAGACCCTGTCATTGGTTTTATTCGTCCGCGTCGGATTTTATTTGTACTTGTGGCGGTATTGGGTATAGGTGCTGTTTTTTACCATCATGTCGAGAATCTTAGCTGGCTCAACAGTGTGTATTTCTGCGTTGTCACGCTCACGACTGTTGGCTATGGAGACATAACGCCACAAACTGAACTAGGTAGGCTATTCACGATCTTTTATATTCTCATTGGTGTTGGAATTATTGCCAGCTCGCTTAGCTATCTTCTAAAATCGTCAGTTGCCAAACGGGTAACTGGTCATATGCATGACGAAGAAACCAAAGACGAGTAACGTTACTGCACGCGCATAAAGCCTTCAAAACAGGCGAGGTCATGTAGATCGGCCTCATCGGCCTGTTCAAACAAAAGACTGGACTGGCTGGCATGGGCTTGTAAGGCAGCGAGTTTTACATCGCACCATTTATTACTGAGGCGTAGGCCTATGTCAGTTTTGCGTTCATCAATCAGCGGCGGATGGTCAGTTCTAAAGAAAATATTGAATTGCGCATCGAGTTTCTGGCCGCTGCCGTCATACCATTGCTTGCTGTGCACGGAATGATAGACGGTTGGCCGCCGGTCGTGTGGCAGCTGGCTGACGGCTTGCGTTGTCCAGTCAGAGACGGCAATGTGGTCAGGATGCCCAGTTGAGCCTGATGGGCCAAAAGTCACGATGGTATCTGGCGTTTCCTTGAATATATGGTCACGAATTTTTGCAATCATCTTTGCCGATTTGTCTTCAGTACAGTGACAATCTATGCATCCTAAATAGCACTGGCAACCAATCCCGAGTATCTTGCAGGCTGCAGCAAGCTCGCGTTTCCTGATATTGGCTAGCTCTTTTGCTGGCCAGCGTGCTTCATCTTGAACGCCAGCTTCTCCATAGGTTGCCGTGACGCAGCAGGTACGCTGACCGTTAGCGTTGGCCATGGCCATCAGGCCGGCCGAAGCCCACGTTTCATCGTCTGGGTGTGCCCAGATACCCATAATTGTGCCAAGTTGTTTAATGTCATCTTGTGTTGTGATCTGCATACGTTGCTCTTCGTAGTATTATGGGTAGTATAGCAATATATGAACGCGAATGATCTAAAAACTGAGCTCACTGCTCACGAAGACCCGGCACACGCTCAGCTTGAACAGCGCTTCTTTAAGACGTATGAAGGCGGCTATGCCGAGGGAGATATCTTTATTGGTTTGCGCGTGCCACTTATCCGTAAGATCACCAAGTCCTACGTATTCTTGCCACTGAGTGAGATTGAGGAACTACTAGACAGCCCTATTCATGAACATCGATTTGCCGGACTTGTCATCATGACATTGCAAGCGCGCAAGGCTGATGAAACGTCACTACACGACCTATATCAGCTGTATCTACGACGTACTGATCGGATTAATAACTGGGATCTTGTGGACGTCAGCTGCCGCGATGTCGTCGGTCGTTATCTGTATGACAAATCACGTCAGCCACTCTATAAGCTTGCTCGCTCGGCAAACCTCTGGGAACGACGTATAGCTATGGTTAGCACATCGTATTTTATCGGTAAACACGACCTCGCTGATACCTTTAAAATTGCTCAGATGTTGTTGCACGATGAGCATGATTTGATTCACAAGGCTGTTGGCTGGATGCTCCGAGAAGCAGGCAAGAAATATGAAGCACAGTTGCTGGCTTTTCTGGATAATAATGCGGCCATTATGCCGCGTACGGCATTACGATACAGCCTGGAACGACTTAATCAGGTAGACAAACAACACTACATGACGCTAAAGTTAACGTAAGCATGAAACAATCAAACTTTCCCAAAGATTTCTACTGGGGCGCAAGTACTGCCAGTCATCAGGTTGAAGGCGGCAATCACAACCAGTGGACAGTATGGGAACTAGCCCAGGCTGGCGAATCTGCAAAGACTGCCAAGCAGAAGCTCGCCAATACGCCATTATGGCAAGAGATAGCCCCTTTGGCAGAAGACCCAAATAACTACGTGTCAGGCGAGGGCGTTGACCACTTTCGTCGTTATGAAGCTGATTTTGACCTAGTTAAGTCACTTAATCTTAACTCATTTCGGTTTGGAATAGAGTGGTCACGGCTGGAACCAAGCGAAGGCGTCTGGGATGAAGTTGCCGTAGCGCACTACCGCCATTACATTGCTGCGCTCAAGAAGCGTGGTATAGAGCCATTCTTGAATATCTGGCATTGGACGGTGCCAACCTGGTTTGAAGAGCTTGGTGGGTTTCGTAAGCGCCAGAATTTGCGTCATTTTGAACGGTTTGTTAAAAAGGTGTCCGATGAGTTTGGTCACGAAGTACGGTACGTGATTACGTTGAATGAACCAAATGTCTACACCAGTTTTGGCTTTATAACAGGGGACTGGCCTCCCGGTGAGCGTAAATATGTGAGCGCCCTGCGCGTCTATGTCAACCTAGTCAGCGCACACAAACGTGCTTACAAAATACTCAAAGCAGACCACCCCAAGATGCAAGTTGGTATCGCAGCACAACTCGGCAATATTCAAGCCAAGCGACCGCACAACTGGATTGATCAAGGGGTTACTCAGATTATGCGTTATGTATGGAATTGGTGGTTCCTGCTTCGCATTAAGCGTCAGCAGGACTTCGTGGGCTTCAATTACTACTTTACTGATTACTACAAAGGGTTACGCAAAGATAATCCGCATATACCGCTGAATGATCTGGGTTGGTATATGGAGCCTGAAGGGCTTTATCCATTGCTGCTTCGTACGTGGAATCGTTTCAAAAAGCCCATCATCGTTACAGAAAACGGCGTGGCTGACACACATGATGAGTATCGGCAATGGTGGCTCGAAGAAACGATCATTGCTATGGAGCGGGCTATCAGCGAAGGTGTTGAGCTGAAAGGCTACATGCACTGGAGTTTGCTGGATAATTTTGAATGGGCGTACGGCTGGTGGCCAAAGTTTGGGTTAGTTGCAGTTGATCGTAAAACCATGAAACGTACCGTACGACCAAGTGCCACGTGGTTAGCAGCCTTCTTGGCGAGTGCTTCAGACAACAAAAAGTAGTCTGGAAACTAATTGACAAAGAGTGCCGCTTATGGTATATTGTTTGCATTATGACAGGTTATAACCCACCAAAAACAGTTGCAGACCGCGGTTTGCATATCCCAATCATTCCACTTGAAGAGTCGATGAAGCGCGAACGGCGCCAGTCTCGTCGAGAGAAGATTGGAAATGCGGCTCTAGCACTTGGTGCTTCAGCTGTGTTTGCGTTTGCTGCATATCAAATCGATGCGCGATTTGATAATGATCCGGTTGTTAACACTTCACCTTCACCTGCGTTGGCAGAAAATATGCGGCAGAACGCTGAAGATGTCAGGGCAGGACAATCCTTGGCGGAGGCAGATATGCAACAAGTTCAGCAAATAAACGAATCCATGCAAAAAGACAACTAAGAATAACAATAGCGTTCGATAATTTTCCGAACACGCTGCATGTAGTGGCGTGTTTTTTATTTCGGTCAATCTGTGGATAACTAGAGACATTATGTAGCAATAACATGCATAAAAGGCTTGCATGTGGGTGAGGGTGGGTAGTATATTCATGTCAGTGGGTAAATGTGGGTAAGGCAAAAGAGCCGTACCGCACCACAAAACAAAAATAAGTTAACAGTAATAAATAACTGTAGACCATGATGGTGGATTATTTCGAAAGGAAACTCGACAACAAGCGACGGCTAACTATACCAGCCGAACTTCGTGGCGAGTTTATCAGCGGAGTAGTCATAACCCGTGGATTTAAAAATTACCTGCACCTGTATCCGAAATCGGTATGGGATCAGTTGGTAGAACCAGAGCTCCAAGGAAGTATCCTTGATGAGCGCGTGGCAGACATCAACGTGCAGTTCAGGATGGGAAAGAGTGATAGTGAACTTGACGCAAAGCAAGGTCGGATCACTCTTGAACAGCATCTTCTGGATTACGCTGGCATCACTCGTGATGTTGAGGCGGTCCGGGCAGGTAAGTATTGGCGTTTGCAAGCGAAAGCTTGATCAGACCGCACATTAACAAATAGCTAGACAGTACGAAGTTAGCTAATCGGCAGTCAACAAGTGATCGAGCTTGCACTATAAAACAAGTTTGCACCTTACATAAAACACCTCCCAAAACTCCACCTCACACAATTAAGTCTCTCAAAACTTACGCGTTAAGATAGTTAGAAGTTCCGAGTGATGTAAATCATTCCAAAAGAACGTCTTACATACTGTTCTAACGCACACAAAAACAAAAACATCGATAGAGCAGGGATGCTCTTCAAAAAACAAAAAGTTGGCTGCTGGTTAGGTGAGTTCGTAATAAAACAAAAACATGGATCACCACATCAAAAAACAAAAAAGCGATAACCCACAAGGGTTGCATCAACCAGTATTGCTTGCAGAAGTGCTCGCGTGTCTCAGTCCGAACAAAGGGGAATCATACCTCGATGTGACGGCAGGATATGCAGGTCATGCGCGCGCAATACTTGACCAAACAAAGGCACCGGCAAAGGTGACTTTGGTTGATCGGGATGAAGCAGCAATTGCAGAGTTGCACAAAGCATTGCCACGAGTGCAGGTCATCAGAAATGATTTCTTAACGGCAAGCAAGCAACTTGGCCAGGCAGGCAGAAAGTATCATATGATATTGGCCGACCTCGGGGTATCATCGCCGCACCTTGACAATGCAGGCCGTGGATTCAGCTTCATGACAGAAGCACCGCTCGACATGCGTATGGACAACAACCAGACACTCACCGCAGATGTAATCGTAAATACTTACGATGAATCTGACATTAGTGATCTGCTGTGGAAATACGGTGAAGAGCCTAAGGCGCGACAGATTGCACGACGAATCGTGCAGGCTCGTCCGCTCAGAACCACAACTCAGTTGGCAGCAGTCGTTGCTAAAGCATGGCCAGGTAGGAGCAAGACACATCCTGCAACCCGAACGTTTCAAGCGTTACGGATTGCCGTGAATGATGAACTGCAATTACTTGAATCAGCCATACCGCTTTGGATAGATATGCTTGAACCGCAGGGTAGGCTAGCAATCATAAGTTTCCATAGTTTAGAGGATCGTATTGTGAAGAAGGCATTTCATGAGCGATCAATCGGCTATGAATCAGAAGTAGCACTCATTACCAAAGGACCTATTACCGCGAGTGCAACCGAAATCGTTTCAAATCCGCGTGCTCGTAGTGCAAAACTACGTGCCGTATTAAAACAAAAATATGGTGAGCGCCAAAAATAGCGTGACCCAGGAAAGGGGAATACAAACACATGCCTATACATGTTAAAAGTAACTCCCGAACATACAAAGTACGCGTAAAGGTCTTATAGACCTTGTGCTGACCTTGTGAACCTGGCGGGTGGTTTTAGAACCTCCACCCGCCACCAAACCAAAAAAACAAAAAAAGAAATCAAAAATACATATGACATACTCATCCTCACTTGCCGCCGGACGCCAACAGCGTTTCGGGCAACGCAATCAGAATAATGCCAGCTTCCGTGATGTCAGCAAGACACTCGGACCAGTCAGTAACACCATTGTGTTGATTGTACTCGCCTGTATTCTCGGCCTTTTGTATCTCACGCAGGTTACCAAGACCAATGCTTTTGGCTACCGTATTGAGAACCTTAAAGAGCAGAAGACAACCTTACAGCAAGAGCACGACGCCCTGGAAGTGGCAGCAGCTCGACTACAGTCGATAGAACGTGTTAAAAATAGTGCAGTTGCCAAAGACTTGGTCTCTGTAGCGCCAAGCGGCAACGTTCAAAACTAGTAGACGTTATGCAACCAGACTCAAAACAATCTCGCCCTGCCGTCTCGGCATTGCATCGTGTCCGTTTGTGGTACGCGGTGCTTGTTTTGATTGGGGGTATATTTATCATTCGAGCATTTTATTTGCAGGTTATAAGGCACAATCACTACAAACAGGCGGCCATAAGTAGCCAGTTAAAACAATACATGATTCCTGCGGAGCGCGGGGTTATTGAGGCGTTTGACGGTGAGCAAACGGTACCGATTGTCCTAAATGAAACGCGTTATACCTTGTTTGCCGACCCTCAATACATTGATAAATCTGAAGAAGTTGCAGGCTTGATTGCAGGCGCAATCGGAGGCGATAGTAAGCAGTACAAAGATCTTATGGATCAAGATACGCGCTACGCAGTGCTAGCCAAGAAACTGACCAAGGAACAAAAAGAGAAGATTGATAAGCTTGATCTACTGGGCATCGTAACGAGTGAAACTCCAATTAGAGTGTATCCGCAAAAGGACTTGGCAGCGCAGTTGCTCGGCTTTGTAAACGATGAAGGTGAAGGCAAATACGGGGTAGAGCAATACTATGATAGCGAACTGAAGGGTACTCCAGGCCAAATGAAGGCCATTACAGATGCAAAAGGCGTCCCACTTGTATCAAACAAAGATAACGTCATAGAAGAGCCAGAAATGGGTAAGCGAGTGGTGCTCACCATTGACATATCTATGCAAAAGCAGCTAGAAGACATACTCAAGAAAGGCCTCAAGAATGCTCGGTCTGATTCCGGGAGTGCCGTGATAGTTGACCCAAATACCGGGGCAGTAAAGGCAATGGCAAACTACCCAACCTATAATCCGTCAGAGTTCTTCAAGCAGAAAGACAGCGCTGTGTTTACTAACAATGCAGTAAGCTCGCCGCTTGAGGTTGGTTCAATCATGAAACCATTGACTACTGCAGCTGCGCTTGATACTGGTTCTGTTGCTGCCAACGCCAGCTACTTTGACCCAGGATACTTTAAGATTGACGATGCCACAATCGAAAACGTCGAAGAAGTGCGTGGCGCGGCGCGACGAAGCGTGTCTGATATCTTGAAGTTCTCGCTCAACACAGGCGCTACGTGGTTGCTCATGCAAATGGGTGGCGGTACAGTGAACGAAAAGGCTCGACTGACCTGGCATGAATACATGACAAATCATTATCAGCTTGGCAAGAATACAGGCATTGAACAGGGGTATGAAGCCGCAGGATCTATCCCTGATCCTAAAGATGGCTACGGGTTAAATATTCAGTACGCTAACACATCATTTGGCCAGGGTATGACCGCAACACCATTACAGATGGCTGCAGCAATATCTAGCGTAGTCAACGGGGGTACGTATTATAAACCGCATCTTGTAGCTCAGGTAAAAGCACCCGGCGCAGAAGCTGTCAGTAAAAGGCCAGAGATTGTTCGTCAGAATGTGGTGTCAGCTGCAGTGGGCAAGACGATTCGTGGCTTTATGGAAACGGTGGTGGAGACAAACAACTATGCTGCCGTGCGTCGTGGCTATAGTGTTGGTGGAAAAACGGGTACTGCCCAGATTGCCAAAGCTACCGGTGGCTACTATGACGATAAGTTCAACGGTATGTACATGGGCTTTGTTGGGGGTGACAAGGCCGACTATGTAGTAGTTGTACGCGTCAATGAGCCACGTATTCCTGGGTATGCGGGATCAAAGGCCGCAGCACCGATTTTTGCGGAAGCTTCTAACATGCTGATCGACAAATTTGGGGTGACGCCAAAAACAAAATAGAGCTATAATAAGGGAATATCACTATGACAGAAATAAATGTAACAGTAGAAAGTGCGACGCTCGTCAGGATATTAGGCCTTGGGTTCTTTGGCTTTGCGCTCAGTATGTTACTAACCCCGATATATACGACACTGGCTTATCGCGGCCAGTGGTGGAAGAAGCCCCGACAAAGCACTGTTACTGGCGAGGCCGCAACGGTGTTTACCAAACTCCACGCCGGTAAACACAAACGACTTATTCCGACTATGTCCGGCATTATCTTTGTAGTTGCCGTTGCTATTACAACTGTCTTGTTCAATTTAGAACGAACAGAGACATGGCTACCGCTTGCTGCCTTTCTGGGGGCAGGGATGATCGGTCTTGTCGATGACATTATCAACATACGAGGGAGTGGGCTTGGTGTGGCTGGATTGCCTTCCAAACTGAAGTTTCTTCTCATGGCGATGGTGGCAACGGTTGGCGGGTGGTTCTTTTATGCAAAGCTTGATGTCAACAGTATCCATGTGCCGTTTTACGGTGACTTAGCGCTCGGCTGGTTGATTGTGCCGCTGTTTATCCTTGTTGTGGTTGCCACAGCCAACGCCGTTAACATTACTGACGGGCTTGATGGACTAGCGGGTGGTTTGTGTGCGATTGCATTTGCAACATATGCTTTCATTGCTTTCTTAGAAGGTAGGTTTGGGGTATCAGGTTTCTGCATGACACTCGTCGGTGCACTCCTGAGCTACACCTGGTTTAACATCTTCCCGGCGCGCTTTTTTATGGGTGACGTTGGCTCGTTCGCTCTGGGCACTGCACTCGGGGTAGTGGCGATGTTAACTGACACACTTGTACTCCTGCCTATTATCGGTATCGTGTTCGTTGCAGAGACTGGGTCCGTTATTTTGCAGGTAGCCTCCAAAAAACTGCGTCATGGCAAAAAGATCTTCAAGATATCACCGATACACCATCATTTTGAGGCAAGTGGTTGGCCAGAAGCAAAGGTTACGATGCGCTTTTGGGTACTTGGGCAAGTGGCTAGTGTAGTTGGTCTGATGCTCTTTCTCATGGGTGGCTGGGTATGAGCCTTGGGGCAACTAATCGGCGCCCCGTAACTACATCAGAACAGGGGGGCAGGCGACATCGCCCGGACTATTGGCTGCCATTGTTGAGCACAGCCTTGCTTGGTATTGGCATGGTAGTTATTTACGCTATCAGTCCTGGGCTTGCTGGACAGAATAATGTCAGTGAAAGCTATTACGTCAGTAAACAGCTGATTTCGATCGTGTTGGGTGTCATTGCTTTTTTGGTGATGGCCAACGTGCCTTTACAGTTCTGGCGTCGTGCTCAGAAACCCCTGATAATCGCTGCCGGTATTGCCGCGCTCGCGGTACGGCTGGTTGGCGAAGAGGTAAACGGGGCTTATCGTTGGATTCAGCTCGGTGGCATGTCTTTCCAAGCAGTAGAGCTAATCAAATTTGCACTCTTGATATGGATGGCATCATTTCTGACAGATCGTTTGCAACGCGGTGAGCTGAATAGTACCGATAAAACCTTGAAACCACTATTCTTCGCACTTGGTAGCATAGGTGTTGTAGTGGCAATTCTTCAAGGTGACTTCGGTTCAACTGCTGTAATGGTAGCTATGATGGCTGCAATGGTGTTTGTGGTCGGTATGCCACTAAAGCGTGTTATGACCGTCGGCGCGATTGTAGCAATTGGCGCAACTATGCTTATCGCTAGTACGCCGTATCGTCGCGAGCGGCTCGCGACATTTGTAAACCCAGAGCGTGATTGCCAGAATGCTGGATATCAATCATGTCAGGCACTTATTGCGGTTGGTTCAGGTGGTATGTTTGGACTCGGTTTGGCACAGAGCGTCCAAGCGTATGGCTATTTGCCTGAGGCTGCAAATGATTCAATCTTCGCTATTTATGCAGAGAAATTTGGGTTTATTGGCGTAACCGTACTGGTGGGTCTGTTTATGGCATTGTTTAGCCGATTGTTTAAGATTATTGAACACACCCCAGATATGTTTAGTCGTTTAATTGTAGTGGGTATATTAGCGTGGCTAAGTACGCAGGCCTTGATAAATATGGGTGCGATGCTAGGCCTACTGCCATTAAAGGGTATAACGCTGCCATTTATCAGTTATGGAGGTACGAGCTTGCTATTCATTACTGGTATGGTGGGTTTGGCTTTTCAAGTTTCACGGTATACTAGTTATGGAAGGATAAATACAAATAACTATGAGCAAGGCATCAGTAACAAAAGTCCTGCTGACCGGTGGGGGGACAGGCGGTCATATCACCCCCCTGTTAGCCGTCGCCCATAAGCTCAAAGAGCTTGACCAGTCTATACATACAGTCTATGTCGGTGAACGTGGTAGTAAGTTCGGTTCCATGACCAAAGACCAGCGTGTTTTTGATGCCCAACGAAAAATCTTTGCCGGCAAATTTAGGCGCTATCACGGTGAATCATGGGTTAAACGTGTACTAGACGTCAAGACTAACCTGCTAAATATCCGCGATTTCGTATATGTAGTCTTGGGGATGTTTGAGAGTATGGTGTTACTCATTCGAGAGAAGCCAGATGTCATACTCCTGAAAGGCGGCTTCGTAGGCATGCCTGTCGGCTTAGCGGCAGCGTTGCTCCGCATCCCGTATATTACGCATGATTCTGATGCGCTACCTGGCTTGGCAAACCGAGTGGTAGCACGCTGGGCTCGCTGGCACGCAACTGGCATGCCGGCTTCTTTCTATACGTACAAGCAAGGAACGGTCAAATATGTCGGTGTCTTGGTTGGCGATGCCTATACATTTGTCACAGACGAACTTCGTCATGACTATCGTCGTCAACTCAACATTCCCTTCGACGCCACTGTATTAATGGTCACGGGCGGTAGTAATGGTTCGCAGAAACTCAATCAAGCAATGGCAAAACACATCGTTTCAATAAAGGCCAAGCATCCGCGATTGTATGTGTTACACCAGACAGGAATTGGCAATGAAGGCGTATATGCTGACATATATCCTAATGGAGTTGACTGGATCGTGGTGCAGGACCTGTTTAAGCAGATGTATCGTTATAGTGGCGCTGCCGATGTTGTTGTTACGCGGGCTGGGGCAAATACTCTTGCGGAGTTTGGCGTACAAGGCAAGGCCTGTGTGGTTGTCCCTAATCCGCTACTCACCGGAGGCCATCAGCTCATAAATGCCGCTGAGCTGGAGAAGCACCAGGCGGTTGTTGTTATCAAAGAGGCAGAATTAGGAGACCGACTCGAGCCAGTGTTAACAGAGTTGCTTGAAGACGAAAAACTCCGCCATGCCTATGGCAAAAAGCTTCGTGGACTGTCAAAGGTTGATGCTGCAGAAAAGCTCGCTAAACTCTTGTATGACACCGTTGAGCACAGAAAACCCACCGATTACGAGGCAGCCTAGACATGTTTCGTCGAAAAAAGTCCCAGCAGGAGGGAAGGCGACAGGCGCAACCGCAATCAGGCCGCAGCACGGTTTTTTCCTACTATGCTCAGCAGAATGCGAAGACCAAACCGCCGCGTCGTAATACTGAGGATACAGAAAGACGACTACAGCCATCAGAATCAATTTCACTTGGGCAGGGTAGGGTAGGCGCACTTCGTCATCTGCCGCTTATAGTAACGACCGTCGTGCTTATAATAGGCATTATTTACAACACTACGTTATCTACAAACGCGCAAGTCATAACCGATTCTGTTGCAGAAACACAGACGAATTTTCTGAGGGAAAAATCAGTGTACCAATCGGCACTAGACGAGTTGTTTTCCGAGTCCCCACTTTCTCGATCAAAACTAACGATTGATACACAAGAACTAGCTGACAAGCTGATTGCTAGGTTTCCTGAACTCGCTGACGTTACCATTACGCTACCCTTGGTTGGAACGCGCCCTGTCGTTCATTTGCAGGCCACACAACCTGCCTTACTACTTGTCAGTAGTGATCAAGCCTATGTGCTTGATGATCGAGGTATCGTCTTAATGGACGCAAAAGACCTTAAGACAAATCAAGAGCTTCTGACCGTAACTGATGAGAGCGGACTGGAGATACAGCAAGGTTCTGCCGCGCTTTCTGGTGAGCAAGTTGCATATATCTTGTCACTACGTCATCAGCTAGAAGCAAGTAAGCTGAATGTGTCCAAAGTCGTGTTGCCAGCGCAACCACAACAACTCGATGTCTATATTGACGGACTATCGTTTTACGGCAAGTTCTTATTCAGTACAGACAGCAGGGTAGCTGCGGGCAGTTTTGTCGCAACTAAGAAACAGCTTGATAAGACTGCGCAGAAGCCGCGCCAATATATAGACGTACGAATTCCGGGCAGAGTATTTTACAAGTAATACCCCCTGTCACTTCTCTTTCCATGTTCGCAAAATGTTCGCATATAGTGAAACAGTCAATGTATTGAAAAACTATACTAAAGATTCAAAATAGAAAAAAGTCAAATAGGGTAGTAATTGATGGAAAGGCGGGGTAGAAGAAAAAAACTATACAAGACAGGAAAAGTAGCAAAATGCAAGTATGCACATGTGGATAAGTCATGAGTTTTTTGCCACACGTTGTAAATAGCGTCACAAAATACAACGAGACGCTAGGCAGTATTTCAGAGGCTATTTAGTACTGTGAACATGGTTAATGCTTAGGCAGAGAGCTGCTTAGTAAGCCGAGACAGCAAGCGTGCTAATTATTAGATAAACTCCCCTGTAGAAGAGGTATATGTAATCAACTCCTAACCATAGATTAGAGTCGCAAAATATACATTGTACGACGTGGAATGTATTGTTCTCTATGTCTTCTCGTATTGCTCTTGTTTTGTTTGTTTTGAGTTACGTTTCATTATTTGTCATGATTTTTTAAACCCACCCTGCTTTGCGTGCGGCCTACTACG
Organism: uncultured Candidatus Saccharibacteria bacterium; assembly: GCA_964448075.1. Lineage (GTDB taxonomy): Bacteria > Patescibacteriota > Saccharimonadia > Saccharimonadales > CAYUUR01 > CAYUUR01. Next base: position 117,853 of record CAYUUR010000003.1, read on the forward strand.
TGGCGCGACTATTACGTGCTTCTTTCTATGGTATGAAAATATCCGCCTGCCTAATGTTCGTAAAATGTTCTTGTTATGTAAATTCGCACAAACTTTTAGATAATGCGGAAACGAGGTTCTATATCAACAAGATGATACGTTGGTAATGGCGTGGTGTGTGATGTAGATTCTGCGTTCGCGTTTAACCCGTAGACGAATTGCCTATCGTGAACGTCGGCAAGATCATAACGATGCATGCATCGTTGCAGACCAAAGCTGAAGTATGCATTTGAACCTTGAACTACCTGCGCTTTAGCCGCTTCTGGAACGGGTTCTACGGGAATAATGCGCTCGACTTTGGCGACGAGCAGGGTTGAGCCGAGTTGCCATGGTAGGCGTTTTCGTCTTTCGTTTCTGACGATACCCCACTCATGTGGGACGACTTCTGCCCCGCATAGTTCCGCAGCTCTTTCAAGCTCTTCGTCTGTTCGTTCAAGCAGCCATTCTAGCGACTTAGTGCAGATACGCGGCGGTGCGAGTGTTACGCTGCGTATGAATGATTCAGTGTTTACCTTATCGTCATCTAGAAAGTAGCCCTTTACATCCCTTACTACCTGTGTTTCTGGTGGATATTCGACGATGTGAACGGACATAGAGTGGAAAAGTCGATATTTAGTCGGCGAGGGTGTAGGTGGCTTTAGCGACGCGTTTGAACTGTGCCTTGCCCTGAAGGTTTAGAAGGATGGTTGTTTCCTTCACCTGACGGCTTTTGAGGACGCGCTTGACGATTTCGTCGCGGTGGAGCGGCTCACCTGCCTTCTTAAGGACATCGGTGATGATATCAGCTACTGTTCCCTTGCTGTAACCCCACTCTTTGAGGGCGTAGATACCGCGACCGATGAGTACAAAGCGAGAATCTTTAATAAGTTCGTTATGAATAGCTTGCGTGGTAACGTCTTTGCGCTTGAAGTCAGAATCTTTGATAGCCTTGGCGATTTCATTAAAGTGCAGTGGTTTGCCGTTTTCATGGAGGATGACATAGATTTTGTCACGGATGTTCTTTGGGTTGACCATTGGCCATTTGACAAGACCCCAGCGGCCGTTGAGCGTTGCCAGGTGCTTACTGGTGCTGGCGAGTGCTGCAACATGCGCTTTATCAGCATCTTTCACTGCCGCGGCGATCGCATCAACAGTGGTTGGCTCGCCAATTTTCTTTATTGCTTCGATAACCTTAGCGACCTGATCTTTCATCTTCTTTTCGTCGTGCAGCTTGGCAATGCCTACTGACAAGAAGAAATGGTCGTTTTCGTCCAATACAACAAGGCTGGTGCAGAGTTGGCTGAGGAATGATACTCGCGCCTGGTCGATTCGAGTATTTTCTGTAGTGACCTTAGAAGATAATTCACTGACACGGGCTGCGCCGCCCATAGATTCGAGCTCGGTAGTAAATAAGGTTTGTACAGCAGAGATATGTGGCAGATCTTTATTAGTCGACTTGAGCTTGGTGACAACAGCTTTCTCGAGTTGACGGACGCGTTCACGGGTAATGCCGAGTAATTCGCCAATCTGTTCAAGTGTCTCTTTGCGGTCAAACAAACCAAAACGACGAGATACAATTTCGCGCTCGCGTTCCCTGTCAATAGTTGAAAGGATGTCATTCACAACTTGTTCTATGTCGAGTGTCTTGGTGGTTTGTTCTGCCATGATGTTCCTATCTGTTATATCTGCTGTCTTGGAGTGAATAGTCCCCTACTCTCTCCTGATATAACGCTAATTATAAAACTTAGTCTTTTAAAAGTCAACCCTCATTTGGTATAGGCGTATTGTAGCACAAACTGGACTAGATTTCAGTCAAATGTTGTAGGAATATCACTAGACACTACATACGAACAGATAACAAGTTGCGTTATTACTGTAGTTCAGCGGCTTCTTGGGCTTTTTGCATTGAGCGGCGCTCTATAGCTTCACCAATAATGAAAGAAGTAGAACCATAAGCGACGATGGTGAGCGCTTGATACGGAAGATTTTCTTCAGCATGTTTTTCACGTATATATGCTCTTGGATCAGCAAGACATTGCTCAGTAGGTGTTAGTTCACAAGGCTCTGTTTTGCGAGCTTCAGCAATTCGATCTTCTACGTTATGTATGCTGTATGCACCCGCTGCAAGCATAAATATGCCAAGCCCACGCGCAATTGCGCCTGGTCTACGAGTGGCTTCTGTGATTGATTCAAATGTTTTCATAAGCATACTTTAGCATAATTCCACATATTAATCAAGCACAAACTTTATCAGCAGTTAGTTAATCAAAAGTAACGAGCTATTTCTTGCGGGTGAAGCGGCGGGCTTTGCTCTTTGCAGGTGCGTCGGCCAGGAGTTTCTTGCATTCTGCCTCTGTTAGTTTGGCAGGATCTTGGTCCTTAGGTATCTTGGCATTCTTTTTGCCGTCGGTAATATATGGGCCGTAGCGGCCTTTGAGTACCTTGATTGGGCCAAAGTCAGCGATGTTTTTCTCTGCCTCGGTCTTAAGCTTCTCGGCGTACAAGATTCTGGCTTTCTCTTCGGTCACATCGAGTGGATCGTCTTCTTTGAGCGACACATACAGTTTGCCAACTTGAATATAAGGACCAAACCGTCCGACATTAGCCTTGATCTCCTCGCCTTGTTCTGTAGTACCGACAACTCGCGGTAGCTTGAACATCTCGAGTGCTTGATCTAGCGTAACTGTTTCAATCTTTGCGCCCTTAGGAAGTGGTGCAAAGCGTGGTTTGTCTTCTTTATCCTCGCTGTCGGTAGCGCCAAGCTGGAGCATGGGGCCGTAGCGGCCGAAGCGTGCCAACACGGGTTTTTCTGTTTTTGGGTCGATACCTACCTCACGAGCTTGGGCAACAGTGCTGCGGTCAATGCCGCCGGATTTTTCAATTAGTTCTTGGAATGGTGTATAGAAGCCCATGAGCATTTTATTGCGCTCTAGCTTGCCTTCAGCAATCTGGTCAAAGTCTTCTTCTACGTGTGCCGTGAAGCCATAGTCTACAATTGGGTTAAAGTGGTTGGTTAGGAAGTCGCTCATGACCATACCGCTGGCGGTGGGCACAAGTTTACCTCTGTCAGAACCAGTCTTTTCTTCGACTATTGCTCTGTTGATTGTGCCGTTTTTTAGTGACAAAACGATTACTTCGCGTGGCGTGCCCTCGGACTCGCCTTTTTCGGCGTAACCGCGAGCCTGTACGGTATTAATGATAGTCGCATAAGTTGATGGTCGGCCGATGCCAAGTTCCTCAAGTTTTTTTACGAGGCTACCTTCGGTATAACGAGCTGGCGGTCGTGCAAACACCTGTTTTGCTTCAGCTGCGGTGAGCGTGAGGCTGTCTTGCGCTGCAACCGCTGGTAAGATTTCAGCGTCTTTTTTGCTGCCACCGTAGACCTTGAGAAAACCATCAAAGATAATTACTTCACCTTTTGCCTCAAACACTTCTTTTGCTCCAGATATGGTGATAGTTATGGTGGTCTTTTCGAGCTTGGCTGGTGCCATCTGGCTTGCCAAGGTGCGTCGACGGATAAGATCGTAGAGTTTCTGGTTATATGCGTCTGAGCTGGCGACCTCTGTGCTAACATCGGTCGGTCGAATAGCCTCATGAGCTTCTTGAGCGCTCGATGATTTGGTTTTGAAGGTACGTACCTGGTGATACTCCTTCCCGTAGTGCGACTCGATGTACTGTGTCATTTGAGACAGCGCCGTACCGCTCAGATTAACGGAATCAGTACGCATGTAGGTGATTTTACCTTCTTGATACAACTTCTGTGCCGCAGACATTGTGGCTTTGGCACTGAAACCAAGCCGACTGTTGGCGTCCTGTTGTAAGGTGCTGGTAGTAAATGGCGCGCCTGGGTTGCGCGTGCTTGGGCTTGTTGTGATGTCGCTGACGGTAAATGATGCGTCGGTGAGGCTCTCGAGGAACTTTTGCGCCGCCGCTTCTGTATCAAAACGTTTTGGGAGTTCGGCTTTTAAGGTGCCTTTATCAGTAGTAAATACGGCAACTACCTTGAATGTGAATGAACCTTCAAAGGCTTCGATTTCGCGCTCACGTTCCACGAGTAAACGCACACCTGGCGACTGTACGCGGCCGGCGCTCTTGCCGCCCGGGACTTTTTTGCGGACGACGTCGGACAGGTCAAAACCCACGATTCGGTCAAGTATTTGACGAGCTTGCTGAGCTTGCACGAGCTGCATATCAACGGTGCGTGGGTTTTTGACGGCTTCCTCAATGGCTGATTTGGTGATTTCATGGAAGACGATTCGTTTGGTTTTCTTGGGGTCAAGTTTGAGAACTTCGCACAAATGCCAAGCAATCGCTTCCCCTTCGCGGTCTTCATCAGTTGCTAGCCAGACTTCGTTAGCTGCTTTGACAGCCTTGCGGAGTTCGGCAACGGTCTTTTTCTTCTCGGGGTCAACTTCATACACGGTTTCAAAACCATTTTTTATGTCGATAGCTTCCTTGCCGTCCTTGGTCTTTGTGGCAATAGAGCGGATGTGGCCAATGCTAGAGAGCACCTTAAAGTCACTACCGAGATACTTCTCGATAGTCTTTGCCTTTGCTGGCGACTCGACGATAACAAGGTTTTTAGCCATAAACGTAATCTTTAGTGTAGGTACTTCCTAAATAATTGCAACAGTCACTAACCCTACGGCAAGACGCGGATTTTTGCAAATACCTTATTTTGAACATGCTTGCAAAACTATACGGCAGAGTCTAGCATTGAGTCATGGAACGGCAACCCCCAATTACAGAACCAACTTTCGAAGATTTAACAGCTATCTATGATTTGGCATCTCGTGGCGTACCAATCACCTATGAAGAAGCCAGTGGCACAGACCTCGCACGAGTCGCTGCTGCGGCCATAATGAGACATCATGATGCTGACCTCGGTACAGAAATGTTCGTTCAAGAGACGTTACGTAGCTACGAACGCAGCGAGGCTGCGCATGATTCGCTTATCGCCGCTTCGGCAGCGTTTGATGCCCTTGTATTGTGGGATCTTGGTGAGTTTGAGCTAGAAGATGTTGTTATTGCGCATGATCGTGCCATTGAGCTTGGTGCCTATGCAAGAAATTTACAGGACCCTACGCAGGACAATCAATACTTGGCGACTGTAGAAAAACTCGATTCAGTTGTAAATATGCTGGGCGTAACAGTTGTGCTGTGTCAATATAATGCGCCAGTTGCATTAGAGCATGTAAACGCTGGCTACCAACGCTATACAGATCTTGTCCTTGACCTATATACTCGCTTCACGGTGCCTGCAAGGCAAGTCTATGATGATATTAAGCTACTCTATGGTCTTGCGCTTGATGCTGGGGTGGACTTGACTGACAGATTGGTACCACTGTTAGAAAAAATGGCAGAACAGTCGATATCCGGTGGTACCGAAGATGATTTAGTCACTGGTTTGAGTGCATTAGCTGACCTTGCAGAGTTTCAGCCAGATAATAAGCAGTATAAAAAGATGGTAAAGTTATTGCGACGTACTCGCTTCTTTGAAGATCTAGTAAAGAATAAGCAAGTATCACCCGCTGTCTCTGAAGCGTACGAACGGATTGGTGCATTTACGATATCCGATTTATATGACATTAAATATATGTTCAAAGACACCACATACGAGGACGCTATCGCATAGTCCACTGGTCGTTGCCGAGTGGCTTCACAATACCTCGAATTTCTAGCATGGTCAGTGTTTGGTTGAATACTGAGGGCGCAAGCTGACTGTCTGCCAGCAAGTCAGTCCCTCCAATGACTCCCTTATTAAGGAGGTCGATTATAAGCTGCTCCTCAGGGGTTTGGGCAAATATCTCTTGATGCACTGTTTTTGTATCGATGCCGAGCGCTCGGAGGATATCCTGACTGTTTGTTACTGGCGTTGCACCTGCCTTAATGAGGTTATTGGTACCAGCGCTATGCGGACTGGTGATATTGCCTGGCACCACAAGCACATCCCTGCCTTGCTCAAGGGCAAAGTTAGCAGTGTGCAGGGTGCCGCTTTTCTCGGCCGCCTCAATGATAAGCAGCGCTTTACTGAGGCCAGAAACCAAGCGGTTCCGTGCAATGAAATTCTCGCGGCGTGCATCGGTACCGTCAGGGTATTCGCTGAGTAAGGCACCTTCGTGGTGAATAATAGCTTGGGCCAGTTGACGATTTGTTGCCGGGTATATCTCGTTCACGCTGCTTGGCAGAATCGCGATGGTCCGCCCGCCGTATTCGATAGCAGTCTGGTGTGCCAATGCATCAGCGCCTAGTGCCAACCCGCTGACAACGGTGACTCCGGCACGGATGACGTCTGGCAATAACGCAGACATTGCGCTACGGCCATACGGTGTTATCGTTCGGCTGCCTATTACGCTCAAACAGATTGAACTATAGAGCCCATCCAGTGGAGCGCCTTTGTGCCACAGTTGTTGTGGTGGCGATGGAATATTTTGGAGGTTTTCTGGTAAATCCCTTAATTTGATACAATTTTGTGTTTTCATGGTTGCACCCCTGTAAAACGCTTATGTTTCTTATAATATCCTTGCCAGACTTACAAAAAAGTATTGACAATTGTCATAAAGTTGCTAAAATTGCAATCCGTAAGCGTGATATTCACGTTTTACGTACCTTATACCCCCAATTCTAACAAATGTTAGAAATAGTTTTGTTAGATTGTTTTAGAGCGTGCTGTCAAAGTTGTTACCCTCCACTTCGTCTAGCCTCACTGACTTCGGTTAGTGAAGCGCTCTAAAACAGACTAACCCCTTTAACTCTGTTCCCGTTTCAAAGCGAGTATTCAAGTATTCCATCTTATGATGGAGGCACAGGTCCTTATATTAATAGACGCTGATGCTTCGCTGGGTGGGTTGAAGGGTGTATCTGCGGGACGACTCGTTCGTCCCTTGAATAGGCTTCCGGCGGTGCCCACCCCCTCCGGAAGCCTATTTTAGTTTGCGGTGCCTCACTCGCTTTCAGCGAGCCCGAAACTTACTTGATCGAAAAACAAGTTTTCGTCAGAAGCTTTCCTTGCAAACTGCCACAGGCAGTTCTCACCCTCCGGAGGCTCTTTTTTATGTTCCTAAGCTAGTTAGTCGCGGTAATCAAGCGTAGTAGGCTCTAAACTACCGCCAAAAACGAACTGCGTAATCATCGTCTCAACTTCAGAGGTGAGACTCTTGATATGTCCCTGCTCTTCACTGGTGAACTTACCTAAGACAAAATCAGCGCTGTCAGCGCGTGCTGAGAACTCGTTGGCAATTCCTACCCTTATGCGCGTAAACTCGCCGTCTAGGTGCTGCTGAAGGGATTTGACGCCATTATTACCGGCACTACCGCCACCCGCGCGTACTCTAATCTGCCCAAATGGGATATCCAGCTCGTCGTGAACAACCAAAATGTCGTGCGTGTGGATCTTATAAAACTGCTGGGTACTAAAGGCGGCTTCTCCGCTGGCATTCATAAATGTGGTCGGTTTGATGATGATAACGCGCGTGCCACCCAGTGTTTTGCTGGTCTGCTGACACTTCAGGTCTTTTTTGTTAACCCAGTCTGGGAATTCGTTTTTCTGCGCAAAGTGATCAACGCAGGCAAAGCCGATGTTGTGCCGCGTGCCCTCGTACTCCTGACCAATGTTGCCCAGCCCAACCACGAGCACGGTGCGCTCATGACTTAAGTTATAGATCGGAATGTCGGTATTGGTAGTAGGTTTGCGGACAAATAAAGCCATGGCTTTAGTGTATAGCTTTTAGAGGCTCGTTGCCAAGCGTTCATCCACGAGTGAGAACTCTAACGTGTCAAACCGTGTGGCGATTTGCTGGCGAGCGCTGAAGGTTTCTTCGGTCATAAATGATTCATCAGTAACCCCTGTCGTGCCATCTACTACGAGATGTACTACCTCTATGCCGTTGTCATGTTCACTGTTTCGGTAAGGGACCTTAAGGGCTACGGCTCCAAGCACTGTTGTTATGCCCGATAGCTGCAGCATGCGACTCTCGTGCCCGATATTACGTGGGTGTCGTGGATTACGATACCAAGAGTGCCAGACAGAATATAAGGATTCATCTGCTGACCAGCCAGCTGTGCCGTAGTCCACACTGCCATGTTCAATCTCAATCTGGTGACCAGTTAATTCTGCCCCTATAGCCGCAATCAGCTGCTCATTACTCTTCTGGTACTCCACCATAGACTCTTGTAGGTCAAAACGGCGGGACATGTTCGCATTACGTGCTCCCAATAGTTCACCGGACATACTATTAAACATACTTGACTCCTGTTTGATGATCGTATTATTACTCCCCACAGAGCAATATGCAAGCTTGGACGGTTTAGCTAGAAGTAGCGTTGGGAATCTAGTCTCGTTCGGGGCGAGTGCCGTGTTTGTGGGTGACGTGTTTTTCGATAAACCAGAATTTGATTGGCGTACCGTTGAAGCTGTATTGTTCGCGGAGTTGTCGTTCCATAAATCGCTTGTATGACCAGTGTAGGAACTTGGTGTGAGCACCAAAGACTTTGAAGCTTGGGTTAGGGTTATCATCTTCTTGGACGATATAGTTCAGCTTTGGTGTGCGGTTCTTTAGCCCGGCAGGTGGGTGCATTTCTACGACGTTGCGGAGCCATCGGTTAAGCTCTGTCGTTTTGATGCGGCGTTGTCTTTCGTTGTCAATATCGAGTGCTAGGTCAAAGATCTTCGTGACGTTCTGGCCAGTAACACTACTGGTAAAGATGAGTGGCGCCCATGGCACAAAGACAAATTCGTGCTTGAGGCGAGCAGCTAGTTGATCACGACTGAATGGGTCCTTGTCTTCCAGGCTGTCCCATTTGCTTACGACGAGTATCATTCCCTTGCCTGATTCTTTGATCATGCCGGCAATTTTTTGATCAAGAGCGGTGCCGAGTTCGTTGACGTCCATAAGCATGAGGCAGATGTCAGCCTGCTCAATTGCGCTGAGTGAACGTATAACGCTGAAGCGCTCCACGCCCTTGCCTATCTTGCCGCTGCGGCGTATACCGGCGGTGTCGAGTATTTCAATTTCTCTTCCCTGATATTTGACGGTGGCACGATTAATATCGCGCGTGGTGCCAGCAACGTCAGCAACAATGGCTTGCTGCTTCTTTGCTAAGGTGTTGAACAGATGTGATTTGCCGACGTTTGGTCGTCCGAGTAAGGCAATCCGCAGCCGGTTGTCGTCCTCTGGTTCACTGAGGTTCGGGATTTGCTCAACCAGTTCATCAAGCAGTTCACTGACGCCGCGGTTCTGTGAGGCACTGGTCATAAATATTGGCTTGATGCCAAGGCGCTGGAAGTCGAGGGCCTTGGCACGGTGTGCCTTGTCGGCTTTGTTAACGATCAAGAACACCGGCTTGCCGGTTTTGAGGGCAAGTTTGGCAACGCGGCGGTCTTCTTCGTTGATAGCTACATGGGCTTCTATAACAACCCAGATGATATCGGCGCTGTCAGCTGCCTGCAGAATCTGTTCCTGAATCGTAAATTCAAAGTCATCCTGTGGGTCTTTGATACCAGCGGTGTCGACCATCCAGAACTCACTACCCTCCCAGCGTGCTTTGGCGGTAATACTGTCACGTGTAGTACCTGGCTCATCAGCGACAATCACCTCACGGCGCCGCAAAACAGAGTTAAATAAACTCGATTTACCGACGTTAGCCCGGCCAACAATAGCCACAATAGGTAGTTTTCTACTCATTACCAATCATTATAACAGAGGTAACCGCTATTGACAAATAAACGATAACGTTACAAATTAGACACTCGTTACTGCGCCTGGTTCTAGTTTTCCCAATTCATAAGGGCCAAAGTTGGTACGATGCAAGCTGACAATTCGGTAGCCGAGTGCTTCGAAGGTACGGCGAATTTGGCGGTTGCGACCTTCATGCATGATTACTTTCCACCTTGTTTTATGGGCATCCAGTGACTCTAAGCCAAGCGTACTTACGCCATCGTCAATAGTTACGCCATTTGTCGTAATGGTTACAAAATCAGCTTCGGTCAGAGGTTTGTGGAGTTTGACTTCATAGCGCTTTTCTTTTTGGTACTTGGGGTGTGTTAATTCTTGAGCGCGTTTGCCATCGTTAGTTAATAACAAGAGTCCGGAGGTGTCTTTGTCGAGCCTGCCGATGGGTTTAAGCGTGTGCAGGTCTTTAGGTAGTAGGTCATAGATCGTTCTGCCGCCCTGCCCATCGCGCGAGCATATGTATCCGGCCGGTTTATTGAGCATGATCGTAGTAAAGCTGGCCGGAAGTTGTAGCTCTCGGCCATTAAGCATGACTGTATCTGTTGTGCCAACATCAACACCGGTCGCTGCGGGGATGCCGTTGACTGTAACTTTGCCCTGCAGCAGCACGCGGTCAGCCGCCCGACGTGAGATACCGGTAGCTTGAGCAAGGTATTTATTAATGCGCATACTAGCTATAGCGTACTACAGCGCAATGTTATCTGGGTCAATTTTCTGACCTGGTTGGTGCGGCGGCTGTGCAATATCGGTGGCTTTTTCCTCTGGTACGCTGCCGGTTGGTGCGGCGTCAGTCGGTGGTGGGGTCGCATAACTTAACGTTCCGTCAGGACTAATTACTGTATTAACGGACGGAACTGGTGTCGTTGTGTCAGCCGGCTTACTCTCTTCTTTGGCTAGTAAGGCATCGAGGTCTGGCCCGGGGCTAGAAAGATCGTTAATAGGGCTGATGACTTTTTTCTGTCCAGATGGTGTAGCGAGTTGCGGTTGTTCTGGTGCAGCCGGTTCATCTGCGCTGGTGACAGGAATTTGCGTTGGTGCAGTTGATGGAGTTGGTGCAGGTGTATTGGCGTTGTTTTTGACTTGCTCAGCAGTGCTGATAAAGTCACGTATTTGGTCCTCTACGTTGGCAGCTGGCACTGCTGGGTCGACAGGTGCTGCGGCGGGTGTTGGAGTGACAGGTTGGTCAGGGTCGTCAGTGGAGCCAGTGTCAGGTGCATCAGCAGGTTCAGTTGTAGGTTCTGGCGTAGTCGGCACGGGCGACTCTGCTACGTCTGGCGTCTCCGTGACTGGCAAAACAGGTTCAGCTGCTTGCGTTTCAGTTTCGACTGCTTCGGGTGTTGGTTCGGCGACAACACTCGTTTCGTCAGTGGCTACAGGAGCCTCACTTACAGGTTCTTCAACGGCTGGTTGTGGGGTTGTGGTATCATCGGCGTCATCACTTGGCGGAGTTGCCATTGTCATGGTGCTGTCAGTGGCTGTTGCGGGATTAGGCGTAGTGCCTGCGGCTGCAGAGGCAATAGAATCAGCCTGACTTTCAGCCTGACCGAGCAGCTCCTTAGTCACTCGGACAACGTCTTCAAGCGTTACTTGTGACTTAACGAGGTAGCGGTCGGCACCCAGTTTATCAGCGCGCTCTTTGTCCTCGATCTGGCTAAGAGCCGTCATCATGATAACCTTCGTGTCCTTTGTCTCAGGGGTACTGCGCAAGATGTCCAACATGTCAAAGCCACTAATTTTGGGCATCATAATGTCAGATATAATCAGATCCGGTTGCTCTTTGACGGCCAGCGCCAGTGCTTCTTCCCCGTCATGGGCAGAAACAATCTCGTAGCCTTCAGCAGCGAGTCGGGCTTCGTAAATCTCCCGTAGGTTATTGTCGTCTTCGACGAGCATTACTTTTGCCATAGTTTATTCCTTTTTAGTCCTTATGCTTTCATCTTAAATTGTATCATGAACTACTCCCCAGCGTGTCGACTGATCGCAGAGGTGACGGATTAGGTTGCGCTTGCTGCAACTCTGCAGCCTTTTGGGCGGTAATGCGGGGTAAGTTTATATAGAAGGTGCTGCCCTTTTCTACGACACTTTCAACCCAGATGCGACCTTCGTACGATTCAACAATTTTCCGGGAAATAAACAACCCAAGGCCAGTGCCGCCAATTGTACGAGTGGCCGTGTTGTCGACGCGGTAGAATTTCTGGAACAAGTGCGAAATGTCTTCGGCCGGAATGCCCGGGCCCGTGTCGCGGACGTACATTTGCACGACGTTATTGTCGCCTGTCAGACCAATCGACACTTTACCTGCCTCGGTGTACTTGACGGCGTTATCAAAGAGATTGGTGACGACTTCACGAAGGCGGTCTGGATCTGCGTAGACGTAGTAGAACGGTCTGACAACTTTGTTGCCGCCTTCTGTTTGTGTCGCATCAATTACCGCCTCTTTGGCGCCCACAACAAACTCCATAGCAAGACCTTTTTTTTCTGCAGTGAAGCGTAAGTCCTCGGTGAGTTTCTCTAGGAATTCACCCATCTCAATAACCTTTGGATGGCTAATGAGCCGCCCATCCTCAGCTTTTGCACTCGTGAGGAGATCTTGGAAGAGTTGACCAAGGTGCTGGGTTGAGGCGTGTGCTTTCTCAAGGTAGCCGCGTGCCTTGCTGTCGATTGTGCTCACTTTTTCGTTGAGTGCTAGCGCTAGATAGCCTTCTATAGCAGCCACGGGGGTGCGCATCTCATGGCTGGCCGTACTTATAAACTCTGCTCGGCGCTGTTCTTCTTGTCGTTCTTGACTAACATTTCGTAGGATTGCTACAAGCCCCGTGACGTTGTCAGTGTCGTCGAACAGTGGCGACACGCTGACATTGACAGCGATGTGTTTTTCGGTTTGTGTAATTAAATTTGCTGTATTGTCCTTAACAAGATTTTTCTGCTCAAACGCAAGAGCAAAGGGATGGAGCGAATCTTCGTACTCTTCGTTCTTGGCGTTGGCTACACGCACGACCGAACGGTAATCAAGCCCGAGGGCTTCGTTTGCCTTCCACCCCGTGAGTGCCGCCGCCGCTGGGTTAAACAGTTGGATGAGGTGATCGGCGTCAACCAATATGACCGCGTCTTCGATGGCGTTGATAATAATATCTGATTTGAGCTTTTCGTCGCGCAAATTCGTGGCAAGTACAGTGACGTGACTAGTTTTGCGATGTCGTCGTGCTGTTACAAATGCAAATACTGCGGCGCCCACCCCCGTTATTACAATGCCCATAATCGCGATAAGAAAAACTGTATTCATGCTGCTAATGGTTTCTCTACAGTATTATACCCGTTCTTGTGCTGACATGATACCTCTGGACTGCCCTCTGTTAATATGCTATTGTTATTTCGTTTTATTGCCGTAGCTACGGCCTCTTCGTCTAACGGTTAGGACACCAGGTTCTCATCCTGGCAATAGGGGTTCGATTCCCCTAGAGGTCACCAAATAAAGTGCCCCAGCTTGTCTGGGGTATTTTATTTGGTGGTTTCGAGTAGCGAAACGAATCGAACCTAGGTTCGCTCATGACGAGCACGCGCAGAAGCTTGCTTCGAGCATGTGAGGAAATGGTTGCTTTAGCAACAGTCCCCTAGAGCTCACCAATGAACTCCTGCGATCTAGTTTGCCTGAGCAAGCCTAGGTCGTTTTTGTTTATGTGGATGAAGCTGAATTTGGTTTGTAGATTGTGTTGGTTGATGTAGTTTTGAGTGTGATACATGGTCCAGTTGCAAAAGCTATGGGTTGGTTTTTTGGCGAGCGGAAAGATGCCAGGAGTGTGGAGTTCTAGTCGTTCTGCCCGCCCCGAATTACCATACCGTGATTGAATCTATTGATGGTGATTGGTTCTTCTCGCGAGGGGCCATCAGTTGAGGCCACTCCTAAGACACTATCCGTCTGATGGTCGAGTAGCTTCTCGAATGCTGTCCAGTCTTGCTTAAACTTTGAAAATACAAACACTTCACTAAAATATTCTTCAAGTTCGGTAATATATGGAAAAGTCCTGAAAGTGTATACCAACATATTTGTAGTGTATCGTACGCCGACATATTCGTTGTAATCCTGTCAAAAATAGCCAAAAGTTAAGACATATGATGTAGGATGAATATATATAGTTTAGGAGGCTCTATGTCAGTAGAAATTACCAATATCACGCAGGCAGATGAGCTTGCACAGCGAGTAGGCGTGGCACGGTTTGAAACAGTTGATACCAGAGATCCTGTTTTGTGCGCTCGTCTTGGAGGTGGGTTGCTGCGATTCGCACAGGCGGCATTTCCTGAGAACGACTTTGAAGAAATCTTTGCGCAGAAGTATGCACGCCAGGATGGTTTCGATGCGCATTTTGATGTGTATGCGGATTACATAAGCACTCCCTACCTTGCTGTATATGCGTTGAGCGGAACGGCATATTTTAAAGCAACGCGAATTCCAAAGACCTTGACGGATCAGTACTACGCCGACCATAAAATTGTATCGGTCGAAGCACACGCCGCGCGTCGTAGCTATGCAGATATTGCGTTTGCACGTCCTGAGGCACACGTAGTCACCAGCCATTTTAATCCTGGGGATGGCATTATTATTCCTCAGGTAACCGGAGAAGATGTAGCCCATCAAGTTACCCCTATCTCGACAAACGGAGAGTTTATAAAATTGCTTGTTCCGAATTCGGACGAAGAGAGTAAATCTGTGGTGGCTGATGCAGGTTTTGTAGCCCTCGATGAGTTGGTAACAAGGTCACTTGCAGGCGCAAGAGCGACCGCTACACCACTCGTGTTAAACCCTGAAAAAGGGTCTGACACATCTGGAGAAACAGTACATGATACAGTGGTAAGTAGGTCACGTGAATTGCGAAGACGCGGCCGCGGCCTTATTGATTAGGCATGTATTAGCATGCAAGTAGTGTAGTGCAAATTGCCCGGCACTGGACTAATGGTGATATGGGTGGCCGGCGTTGATGGTGCTGGAGCGGTAGAGTGTCTCTAGTAAGACAACCATTGCGAGGTCATGTGGAAATGTGAGCGCAGACATACTCCACTGTGCATCACACGCAGTTATGACTTCATTTGGTAATCCATCTGGCCCGCCGATGATAAAACTTACTTCTCTACCCTCTTGGGCTCGTTTGTTGAGAAAATCTGCCAGTGCCATGCTGCTCATCTGCGGCGCATTTATAACCAGCGCGACTCTGTAGGTTTGCGCAGTGACGCCCAGAATATGGTTCGCGTCGTAAGCTCGTTTGTCTGGGATTTGGCTCACTCGTACGTCGTGTAGTCTCTTGAGTCGCTTTAGATACTCAGTCCAACCCTGTTTTGCATAAGCAAGCTTGGGCTTCCCGACGGTGACAATATGCAACTTCATGCTTTTAGTATACGTGCTTCTGGTAATTCGTCCCAGCGGGTCGTCCAGCGCGGTAGTTGAATCTTACGGATGGGTTGCCAACTATTACCGAGGTCTTCGGCCGCTAAGTACACGGTACGCTTGCCGTAGCGTTGGTTCAGTTGGTCGAGGGCTTGCATTCGCTGCGTGCTGGCGTCGTGGTCGCCGGGTTTGACGGTGCCGAGCAGGTCTATCTGTAGAGATTTTTCGGGGATGAAGTCGTGCAACAACACCCCTGCCCGATGGTATGAGTAGTTAGGGTTAAACTGACGGGTTAATTCCTCAACCAAGATACTGGTAATCAAGCCGGTGTCGGCGGTTGGAAACGGCAGGTTAATGTCACGGCTGACTGCTCGATAGCCCGGTTTAAAGCGACTAGTAGTCATAAAAAAACTAGCTTTGCGGGCGAGCTGGTGGCTGGCACGCAGGCGCTGGGTGGTTTTGGCGGCAAAGGTAGCGATGGCACCTTCTAGGACGTGCAGCTGATTAGTGTCTTCGCCAAACGTACGGGTGTTGGCAATGCTCTGCGCAGGCTTGCCTTCGCGGACCAGCGGCAAACAGGCCGTGCCATTGAGCTCCATGACCATTTGTCGACCATGAATGCCCATCCAGCTTTGGGCTAGTTGTGGACGGGTCTGGCTGAGCTTCCAGGCGTTGGTGATGCCTTCGGCCTTGAGTCGTGGGGATAATCGTCTACCGACACCCCATACGTCACTGATGGGCGTGCGCTCTAGGTACGGCTGGCGCTCTGTTTGACCGAGCGTAGCGACATCAAGCACGCCGCCAAGCTCTAATTCTTTCTTGGCACGTTCACTGGCTAGCTTGGCTAAGGTTTTGCTGGGCGCGATGCCGATTGATACTGGCATGCCGGTCCACTGCAATAGTTTTGCCCGTACCATTTTGCCCCACGCGGTGTAGTCGTCTATTTGCAGGGCTGATAAGTCCAGGAACGACTCGTCGACCGAATAGATTTCGATACGCGGTGTAATGCTGGTCAGAATACTGGTGATGCGCCGTGACATGTCGCCGTAGAGTTCAAAATTACCGCTAAATGACAGGACGTGATTGTCTTTAAAAAACTGCCGGAATTTAAAGGCTGGCGCACCCATCGGGATGCCAAGAGCTTTAGCCTCATTACTCCGAGCTACCACACAGCCGTCGTTGCTACTGAGCGCTACGACCGGCTTGCCTTCGAGGTCTGGCCTGAAAACGCGCATACAGCTGACAAAGAAATTATTACAATCCACTAGTGCAAACACAGTGTCTTTGCTCATACTCGGTACCTCCGAATGTGGCTGGTGACCACACCCCACGGTTGGACGTCAGTCGGTAGTTTGCGGAAGCGGCTCAACGTGTATTCTTCCTCGTCCCACCAGACGACGACGTCGTGCGGTTTGGGTTCTAGGGCTTTGTCGATGACGACAATGTCATCGCCGACCCGCATCAAAAACGTGCTGGCCGGATGTTTGATAAGTAGTGTTGAGAGATCAAGTGAAATGATATTGCTATCTGTAGCGGCGTTTGGGAAGCCACGGTGTTCTGTGACGCTTTCGGCAGCATCTTCATAAGGCGAATGACTCATTACAAAAACTCCTTCATGAGGTTGATAAGAGATGGTTGGTGTCGCTCGGATAGCTCCTCAGCACGACGGGTTTTGTGTAATGAAGCTTGTAGGTAGAAATTAGCGCTGAGCCAAAGTGCCTACATTGCTAGTGTCTAGTATAAGAAATCTACTTGAGCTTGTCGAGTACGCCGACGAGTTCTTTGGGTGTGAGTTCGGCTTTGATGATGTAGCCGTCGGCTTGCCGTTCAATGGCGTCGCGGACTTCTTCGCGTTGTTCGAGGTTGGTCGTGATAAGGACGCGGGCTTTTAACTCGGGTGTCTGGGCGGGGTCGCGCAGGATTTTGAGAATGTCTGTGCCGGAGAGGCTTGGCACCATGATGTCCAGCAGGATGATGTCGTACTGGTTGGTCTGGGCTGCCTTGAGGCCTTCCCCACCGTCGACAACCACCGTCACGTCATAGCCGGCTTTGGTCAGGGCACGAACGTACAGTTCGCTGATGAAATGCTCGTCCTCAATACATAAAACTTTCTTTTTGGGTGTGTTCATGGTTATTTCCTATACATTGAATGGTTTTTGATCCAGCCGTGCGCCGTGCGTTCAATACCTTGATTATTGTTGGTTTTGAGTTCTTCTGCAAGGGTTTCGTATGGCTGGAGTGTAAAACCAAAGGTGCTGCCCTCGCCTTCGCGTGACTTGACCCAGATATTGCCGCCGTGAGCGCTGACAACGGCTTTGCTGAGGTATAAGCCTAGCCCTGTGCCGCCGATTTGGGCACGGTTACGGTGGTTGCGCTGGAACTTCTCAAACAAGTGTGGGATGACGGTCTCTGGAATGCCGACGCCAAAGTCCTGAACAGTGGTTTCGACCATACCGTCTTGTGTCAGGTATGAGCGCACGATCACGCGGTTACTATCGGCACTATACTTAATGGCATTATCAACAAGGTTCATGACAACTTCGTAGATACTCACCGCGTCCACGGCAACGTTTGGTAAATTAGGTGCTATCTCCCATTCAACTACCTTTTTGTGCACCTGAACGCGTAGTTTTATGTCCTGAATGGCTTGCTTTACTATCGGTGGCCATGCTTGCTCAGTCAGGCGTAGTGACAGCTGATTTCCCTCTACGCGTGCCACGTTGAGGATATTGTTTACAAAAGAGGATAGCTGCTGAGCAGAGGCATTCATTTTGTGCATGAAGCTTTCCATCTCTGGGTCGATCTTGCCCGTGAGTTCATCCTCAAATACCTCGATGTAGCCGCGCAGCATAGTCAATGGTGTGCGTAGTTCGTGTACAGCAAGCGCAACAAAACCCAGCCCTTCGTCATCTTGACCGTACGCATCTGTACGGTCAAATATCGCTATGATTGTTTCGATTCCTGCAGAACTGTCCTTACTGTAGTACGCAGCCATATCAAACTGTCTGTGATGATCTGGGTCGTCGGGAGGGTTCAACCGTACTCGTCGCCAGCTATTGGTACCGGTAACCTTTGTTTGTCTGCAGGCGTCCAGCCACGTGCCAAAAGTACTGTCTCCAGAAAAATCTAGACTCATAACACCGCCAAGTTGACTGCCTAGTATCTTTTCCTCTGGCTTACCAAGGTACTTCATGGTGTGGGCGTTAGCGTAGACAATCTCCGACTCTTTGTTCATAGCGATAACAGGTACAGGGATATTGTCGCAAATCAGTTTTGTAATATCTTCCTGTGCTGTCGTGCTTGTTGGGTTTGCCTTGCTGGCGGCTTCATAGACTTGACGTGCCAGGCTATTAACGAGTTCTTGGCCTACGGTGCTACTGTCGAGGTTGGGCGCGTCAGTGGAATTATGTTGCGGCGAGATATGTAGCACTGCCCGCCATACCAGTCCAAGCGGTTTGAGTGCATAGTTTGTAACGACGTTCGAAATCACCAGGATTATTACAACGCTAATTGCCAGCAGCATGAGGCTAATTTCTGTATCATGGCCGGGATAGTAGCGACGCGCCAGCCAGCCACCCAAAATCACCAGCATGGTACATCCGAGCAACAATACGAAGATGAAGATTCGTACTTGCTGCTTTAGTTTATTAAAATGATCCATACCCCACCGTTTCTGTCGCTATGGTTTAGCGACCACAGCCCCTGGATTATCTACGATTGTTATCCAGGTTTGTCCAGGGTTGAGCTGAATGGTTTTGCCTTTTGCGTCAGTAAATGTGAACTGTGATGTACGGCTGAGCTTCTTCCATGTTCCGGTAGTTTTGCCGCCGTCTTGGAAGACAAACATCTTGCCGCTGCCAGTTGTTTTGTAGGTGGTGTGGTGATCGTCGTTGGCGAGGCCTTTGTTCATGACGAGCGCTATGACAACTTTGGGGTTGATAGTCTTACCGGACTTTTCATCCTTATGCGCCTTGCCGCCCATGCTTCGCTTGTAGCTGTTGGTTTTGACATCGTAACCGTACTCGACGTTGTACAGTGTTGACGAAATATCCATGCTGATCTTGGTAACTGTTGGTGGCTTCTCTGCCTTTTCTTCCTTGCGTTCAAAGCCCTTAAATTCACCTTTGTCGTACTTACGAGCTTTCCTCCCCGCGTCGAGTTGTTTCATGCTGGTGTACATGTTGTGCGGTGCGTAACGCTCCGGAATCCGCTGGTAGTAGTTAGAGTTATAGAATTGATCAAGGTCTTTTATGCCGAGTGCACGGATCTGTTTGATGGCTTCTGGGCTACCACCAACATGTGCATACATTGCTGCATACGGCAGAAGCCAATCGAGATAGTATGGTCGTGAACTGCGCACTGGTCCAATCCGGGCTGGCTGCGCTTCCTGATACAGCGCCACAAAGCGCGTGATGCCGCCTTCGGCAACGGCTTCATAGACTACGCCCGCTTCAGTAAGGCCTGATTGAGGCCGAGCGTCCGGGCTATTCTCTATCATGACTGCTGTGACGCCACGTTGATTGAGCTCAGGCTGCACTTGTATCCCCGTCAGCTGTGATGCTTCAGTGGTAGGTTTAGCTTCTTGCGTTGCCACTGCCGGTGCTACATAGGTTGTTGGAGATTTTGCAAATAGCTGCGTGTACACAAAAAAGCCGATAATTCCGCCGATGAAAAGTACTAAAAATACAGCAAGTACTATCTGTTTTTTCTTGGAAAGATGGCTCGGCCAGAGTTTGAAAGACCGTTTCTTCTTTGATTTGCCGGGGCTGTTAAGACCGTCAATGGCCATGTCCATTGGTATGCCACCGCTCTCTGGTAACGGTGCTGGTGTTGTATTTTGCGTTTCGGGGTCATTTTGTTTTGGCGGTTCAACGGAGGCTGAACCAGAAAAGTCTTCAATCATAAGCGCTATTGTAGCAAGCTTTTCGTCTCTGTACTAGCCCTGTTGAGCAGATGTCAGCGCGGCAAGCTGTTCGTCGATTCGTCGTAAACTCGTTTCTTTACCGAGGACAGCTAGACTTTCGGCTAGTCCAGGACTTGATGCTGCTTGCGTGGTCGCGATACGCACCAGACTAAACAGTACGGCAGGTTTCTGCCCACTCGATTCTAGTAATTTATTCAGTTCCGCTTGCAGTGCATCGACGCTGAATTCGGTCTCCGCCAAACGATCACGACAGCTCTGTAGTAGGTTGCGCAGTTCATACTTCTCTAGTTTCTTAAGTTGTTTATGATCGTCAATTAGTTCTGGCTTTATGGGTAAATCAACAAAGAAAAAGCGCGTTAGCTCTGGTAGCTCCGCAAAGAACTTGAGTCGCTCCTGAACAAGGCTAAGCACGGCTTGTTTGTACGTATCGTCAGAATCCGCAGCTTCCTTAGGCCAGAAATCTGTCACCTTTTTGTACAATTCATCAAGTGACATTTCGCGAATAAAGTGCCCATTGGTCCAGAGTAGTCGGCGTTCGTCAAAATGCGCGCCACTTTTGCCCACACGATCAAGACTGAATTTTTCGATCAGTTCGTCGGTCGTAAATACTTCTTGCTCGCTCCCGTCGTTCCAACCGAGTGTTGCAATAAAGCTTCTCAATGCCTCGGGTAAATAGCCTTCTCGAATGTAATCCAGTACATCTTTAGCACCATCACGCTTGCTGAGCTTCTTATTGCCTTGCTCGTTCAAAATATGCGGCATTGTAGCAAACAAAGGTCGCTCTATTTGAAAAGCTTCATAGAGGTTCAGATAGTTCGGCATGCTTGCTAGGAATTCTTGTCCACGGATGATATGACTAATCTGCATTTCGGCATCGTCCACAATATGCGCAAAGTTATAGGTTGGATAGCCATCAGATTTAATCAGTATAAAATCATCGACAACCTCTGGCCCGGTGCTGATGTCACCCATGACTTCGTCATGCCAGGTGTAGGCCTTCGGCTCAGACTTGAAGCGTAATGGTGTGGTGCCATCCCAGGCTGGCGGGTTTTCTGGCCTGTGGTTGCGATACAGAAATGGCTTCTTATCCTTCTGCGCTTGTTCTCGGAACGCCTGGACTTCTGCCGCAGTGTACGGGTCCGCGTAGGCGCGGCCGGAGGCAACGAGCTGCTTGGCCCACTTTTTGTAACTTTCGAGTCGTTCACTTTGTCGGTATGGCCCGAACTCGCCTGGCTTGTCGGGACCTTCGTCATAGTGCAAGCCAAGAGCCTTGAGACTGTCCATAAGGTGCTTATCGGCGCCAGCGACTTCTCTCTTTTGGTCGGTGTCTTCGAGCCGTAAGATAAATATGCCTTTATGTTGTCGAGCAAGCAGCCATGCAAAGAGCGCGGTTCTGATTCCACCAACATGGAGTAAGCCCGTGGGACTTGGGGCGAAGCGTGTTCTAACCTGTTTCATCAGAGGTATTTTAGCTGATTGTCAGCAAACTGTAAAAAGAAGTTACTACAGGCTACTGGCGACACGGAGCAACTGGTCGCTATTGAGGTTAGAGTTGCCATCAATCTGATACCATACGCCACCACTTACCCATGTGGCGCTCGAATTGTTGTACATGTAAATAGTGCGGCCTGCTTCCTGAAACGTTTGGTATGGCTGGTTGAGCGTGGCTACAAAGTTGTTTAAGAGCGATTCGCTGTTCCATTCCGAAGGACGTTGCGATATCTGAAAATTACGTCCGTCGGTATTCGATGCAAAGTTAATAGTAACGACTCCGGGAGCAGCCTGTACCGGCCCGCTCATTGCAAAACCGGATGGTTGATATTCTGGCAAGCGTGCACTAAAACCAGCTTTGTTAGCGGCCATACGGACGGCAATGTTCGGGATATTCTGATAAGCAAAGAAGCCAACGAGTAGTAGTACGGACAAGCTAGCAGCAGCAGTACTTACAAAGCGGCTACTTACACCAAGTTTGTGGGCGACTTTGTGTTTTGTTTTTGTCTTAGCTAGTTTGTGTTTGGTATGACTGGTTGATTTTTCCATGGCCGCAGCGATTGTAGATTGCGCTCCGCTGCTGTGTTTGGCAGCCACTGGTCGTGTGCTCGCTGTGAGCGGTGGTGCTTGTCTGTGTGCTGGTGCGACGTGTGCGGGCATTGGGGTGACGGGCAGATGCTTCGTGGTCTTAGTGACCGGCTTCGGACCGAATCCAAACCGACTAATCAACGGACTCTGTGCGATCTTGTGCGCCTGTTGGGCACGTTTTTCTTGGATTTGAGCAGGAGTAGTTACTGCATGGTCTAGGGGGGTCGATACTGCCGAGAATGCTTTGGTCTGTGTAGCGTTGGAGGGTTTCTTTACCGCGCTACGCATAAGGGTCTTTGCAGCTTGCGGCTTACGGGTGGCGTGACTTGGTTTTTGCGCGCTCGTGGCTGGTTTGACCTTTGGTGTGGGATGTACAGACACGGCCGAGCTACGGACGAATCCATCCATGTTTGTGCCCGCTGTGCGCTGAGCAGGCACTTTTTTGCCAGTTGCATTCTGATGAACGGTTACCTTTGACTGCGGCGCTGTCTCTGTCAACATCTTACCACTGACTGCGTCGTATTTTTTGCCGTTCAGTTCAATTACCGATTTGGTATGTGCCACTTTTTTGTTACCCTCTTTTTGAATATGCTTGCGCTTGTATCTGAATAGTATGTATCTTAGCGCTCCTTGTCGTTGTCTGCAAGCAGAAACCTTCGTGACGCCTGCGCTCAGACGTGCTATAAATTGTATTGCATGGATTTTCTAGACCCATCTAAAAAAAGAAAAAACGGCATCAAGTTATTTGTTGGCTATTTACTGGTCGGTATTGCAATCGGCCTCGCTGCTCTTATCTTAATCTTTTTGTCTTATGGCTACTCACTTGATCGTAAAACCGGCAGTGTTATCCAGAACGGCATCGTATTCGTTGCTTCTAAACCTGCCGATGCAGAGATATTCATAAATGGCGAGAAATACAAGGACAATACAGACGCGCGTTTAGTTTTACCGAGTGCTCAGTACAAGCTGGAGATTCGGAAGAACGGCTACCGAACCTGGCAACGTGATTTTTATTTGAGTGGCGGTGAGATCCAGCGCTTTATCTATCCGTTCCTATTCCCGACTACACTAAGCACGAGTGATGTTGATACATTTACTGCAGCTCCGAGTATGGCATCGCAAAGCCCAGACCGTCGTTGGTTGATTGTTCAGTCTACAGCGCGCGATACAAGTTTTTCACTTTATGATCTGAACCAAGACGCACCAGTTGCGCAGTCACTCAGTTTACCAAAAAACCTCGCAACTACAGGTACCACAGATGTCAAGGTCGTCGAATGGGCGAATGACAACAAGCATGTCTTACTTAAGCTGACCAGTAAAAAAGGTGTAGAGTTTATAATTCTCGATCGTGAGACGCCCACAAAATCACTTAATATCACATCAGCCACTAAGAAAGTAGCAGATGCGGTTACCTTACGCGACAAAAAGTTTGATACGTGGTATATGCATGTGTCTGGCAAACGGCAATTGTTTGTTGCCAGCGTCGGCACACCGACACCAAAGCTGCTCATTGAAGGGGTTATCGACTACAAGACATACAGTACAGACGTCATTATGTACGCAACCGAAAACAAGGCAACTAAGGGCAAGGCACGTATCGTGATATGGGATGACGGGCGCGCAGATGTTCTGCGTGAGGTTGCTAAAAGTAAGAAGTATTTGCTTGACGTAACCCGCTTTGACAATCGATGGTATTTTGTGGCTGGCGCAGCTTCAGACGGTAAGATATATGTATACCGAGACCCATTTGAAGTTATTCGAGCCAAGAATCCCGCCCAGCTTGTACCTGCAACAATCATGCGCCTAGATAACCCGACAAACGTGAGCTTTTCACAGAATACACGATTTGTTGCCGCGCAAGCAGGTGGTACATTTGCGGTTTATGACGCAGAAGCGGAGCTTGCCTATCGTTATGAGACTTCGCTTGCTTTCGTAGATGGCCAGAAAGCAGCATGGATGGATGGGCATCGTTTGAGTGCGGTTGTTGATGGTAAAGTAGTAGTCTTCGATTACGACGGCATAAATATGCAGACCTTGACCGATTCATCTACAGCGATGTTGCCTTACTTTACGAACAATTACGAAACCCTGTATACAGTTGCGCCTAAGGCAAAGTCAACAGAAGCAAACCTCAGGCGTTCTAGTCTGCTTGTTGACTAGCGTCTATTGCTCGTCTCCGCCACGTAGCCATGCCGTCATGCGGTTCCATAGGCTTGGTGCATTGCCTGGTACAACTTCAACCGCTTCATCGCTTGCTTTAGCCGTACTTGCCTTGTTGCTGGTTGGGCTCGGACTAATCTGCTCTGCTACCACGATAAGTCGGTTGATTGATGTGCCTGGCGGGTCACACGTAATGAGTGTGACGGTTGCCGGTTTGCTCGTTTTACCGAGGACACTGACGTCACTCGGTTTAACAATCTTCTTCTCGTACACTTTGTATACGTATCTTTTACTGTCTTTCGTTAGGATGATGGTGTCGCCGGGTTGCAGGCGGTTCAAAAGTACGAAGGCAAATTTGTATTTACCTTGGTTGAGGATGTTGTTGCTGGAGTGCCCCACAATGACGGCATTCCCTTTCTCACCCGGGTTAGAGGTTGTGGCGTAGTGTACGACACCTCGCTCTAGTGAATTTTGAATCGCAGATTCTTTGATACTCGGCTCGTCATAGACAACTGGAATCTCTACATTGATTTTAGGAATGATTACTTTTGGTTCGGGGCCAACTGCCGTACTGCTTGGGTCGATGATGATTGGTGTATTACTAACGGCTTTGCTTGGGGTGATAAAGGGCGCAATAAAACGTTCGTTGAAGAAGCCAAAGAGCATAACAAGCAGTACTGTTGCACCAATGCCAAGCCCAAAAAATACTGACTGCATGTGTTGTTTTCGGGTCAGTTTTTTGTTGCTCACCGCATTGCGTGCGATGCGCCGCTTTAGGTCGCCAACGCTGGTTGGCGTTGCCGCGCGTTTTTTGTCTGGAGATGGTTTGTGTCGCGGTGTGTGTGCTGTTTCGACTGGCTGTTGTGCAGTCGTTACGGGCTGTTTTGAACGATCGTTTGTGTCGTAGAACTCTTGCCAGACTTGATGTTTTTCTTTATCAGGGAGGCTCTGATAATATTCATGCCAAGCAGTCTGGATTTCGGGTTGGGATTTGCCCGAAGCGATTAGCTCGTGCATGTAGCGTTGGTGTTTGCTGCGGTGGTCTGATGACTCTGCCAGTACGGCTTCTTTTTTGGCACTTGGTTCTTCGCCGTATAAGGCGCTGATCTTTTGCCGAATAACTTGGGCTGCCAAGTCACCATCGTGATTGGGCGCACGGTTGCTTGTTGGCTGTGTTGATGATGTGTCGTCTGGGTTCATAAAAATGCCGCGTCTCTTTGCGCGATACTCTAATTATAGTACAATAGCCCCTGATATTAACAGAGATGTTTTGCTTGTGCTTGATTATCTTCTGACGTGTATCTGTACTTTACGATAACTTATTGTCCGGGCGAGTGGCGGGTCTCAAGTGAAACATAGCCCAAGAACAATTGTATACGCGCTGCGCGAATCGTCCGCAAAGACGCTAAACTAACCTTTACAACTAGGCTTGATAACCGCGGGCGAGTGGCGGAACTGGTATACGCGCACGACTCAAAATCGTGTTCCTTACGGATTGAGGGTTCGATTCCCTCCTCGCCCACCAATCTAAAAACCGGCAAAGAGGCCGGTTTTTAGATTGGTGAATGAAGCGAATCGAACCCATACGGCGCAGCCGCGGTCCGTTCATGAGGAGCTCGCGCAGGAGCTTGCTCTGAGTAAGCGACGAAATGCGAGGGTAAGGCCTGAGGTCCCTCCTCGCCCGCCAACAGCTAACCAAGAATTTCCAGAAGTTGATCCGTTCTTCGGTTTAGCCGATCAGTAACTGCACTGTCACCAACGCTGCTTTCTCCAGCGAGCATTGCTTCGTATTCAAGTACACATTCCTCGATGACTTTCAAAGGGCTAACCCAGGCGCTTCCTGTGTCGTACTTCAACGCGAGGTCTCGTGTGGCAACGATAGTCGTTATCTCATCGGCGTATACGTCTTCTGTTCGGACTGCCTTGACCTGTATTTTGTATGCAGGATAGAACTGAAAGGCCTCATCATCTTGCGTTAGACCTAAAATATCAAAAGATGTACGTGGCTCTCCGTATTTGCAGAATTTCACATCTTCACTAAACAAAGCTGGCCGTACAAACCAGCTTCCATCACCAATTCCTTGTACGCTGAACCTTTCGAGTACTAACGACACGGCTTGCTCTGCCGCGAGTCCCCAGAAATCACTTGTTTGCTCTGCATCTTCATTGTCTCTGTAATACTGCTGAGAATTAGCGATCAATTGCGACACATTAAGGTTACGATGGTGTGCGGCTCGTAATAGTTCGGGATCCATCCTTGTTTGAGTGGGGGTTAACTGTTCAAAGACATCCATGTGCGCAAGTAATACAGCAGCTCTGGCCGTTGAATCGCTGGAGAATATTTCACCTTCTGACATGAGTGCCTGTTGCATATTGTGGCGTGCTTGGCCAAGGAATGCGCTGCGAGATCCACTTTCAGTCTGCATAGCGATATCAAGATACATCGCTCCGCTGCGCGCCAGTGCCTCGCTCGTACCTTGTCCTTCGAGCTCATAGATTACTTGGAGTCTCTCTCCGTCGTCAGCTGCCGCAGTATATCGCTTGGCTAGTTCTTTAGGTGTGGTTGTGTGCGCTGGCGCCTTTTCTCCATTTGCACCATGATACGTCTGATAGTGACGCTTTCGGAGTCTGTCTCTCTGTTTTTGGGTTTTTTGGTACCCGTTAGAATTGTGCCTTGACATTCACCTATTATAAAACAACAACTAGTTATTTGTCAAAGATGTGGTCAGCGCTTCAAATGGCTTCGCTGGGTGTTGGATCTGCCACACGCTCGCATTTGCGGCAGTCTTGAGTCGCCAGATCTCGTCAGTATGCGGGGTGGTGCTTACCTGCCCGTTTACGGCTACAAAAAGCTGGTCAACGTGCTGCACGATTATGTTCGATGGTCGCTCCTCAGTAAAATCATGAAGCCAGGAGACTAACTGCATAAGACCCATTTGATATTGGATTGGTTCAGGGTACTTGGCTTTCTGAGCAAGCTGCTGTAGTTGACTGAGTGACCCCACAATGGTCGTATCAGGCCTGTCAAACAGCGTATCAGGGTGCGAATAAAAGTAGTCGATGGCGTCGCGCGTTACGACTATCGGATGAGTAGTTTTTTGTAGGAAACTTTCTAATAAAACAGCTGTCTCACTGTTACGTCCCAGTTCGCCAGTAATCAAAATCCCGTCAGCCCATTGTGAGTGCTCAAGGAGCTCGGCTAGGGCGCGTTTGGCAAGGCTGCCACTCGGTGTGCTCGGCAAAAAGTAGGCGTTTTCCAAAAATGTGCCAACTGTTTTTTGTAGACTGTCTGGCAGGGCTACACGAATACTCCCAATTCCGGCTTTAGTTGTCTGCTGATATGCCTCGGCTGGCGCAGCAAACCCATGTGCGTTGCCGCCAACAATGAGTAATTTACCAGCAGCATGCTTGGTCTCTGGCTTACTCCAGATGAGGTCAGGAAACAACGGCTTGTCAGCCGTTTGCTTATGCCAGTAGGTATTTTCCATCTCGTGCCTCCAGTTCATATATGACGTTCTTGCGCTCCACGACAATCTTCCAACCCTGCTCTTTTGCCTTTGTGTAGAGTTTTTGGTCAGGGTTAAAAGCAATGGGGTTTTCAACCATCTCTAGCATCGGCGCATCACTCAGACTGTCTCCAACCGCATAGCTGCCATCGAGACTGAGGTTATTTTCAGTAATGATTTGCTCCAATCGGGCCTTTTTGTCGTTACTGGCGATAGCAACCTCGCCCGTAAATCTGCCGTCTTGTCGTCCATAGGTGGAGCCTTGCCATACGTCAAATCCATATTCTTTGGCAATTTGCTCAACCAGTTCTTGATGCGAACCGGAAATAGCAACAAGCATGTAGTCTTGTCGCTTTAGTTCGGTAATCAGGTCACGCGTGTAGGTGTACACCTGTGCTTTGTATTCCTGAATAATCTCACCGACGGCCGTATCGAACTGTTCAGTGCTTAGAAGTGGTAACGCCTGGCTGTATACGTCAATAAGCGACCGTTCGTAGTCGTGAAAGGCGTTTGGGTGTTCACGGCGCTTCCAGTGCATTCGTGCCTGGTCCAGCTGTCCTTTGGCATCCTCGCCAAGCAAGCCCTTCTTGGCCAACCGATCAACCACGGCGTGGTACAGCTGCCATCGGATCAATGTCCCATCAATATCAAACACCGCAAACCTTTTCATATTTGTATTCTAACAGGTATCTGCTCTAGTCATTGAGTGTTATGCTCACTGGGCAGTGGTCGCTTCCCATGACGTCGGCGTGGATTTTGGCATCGGTAATTTTATCAGCGATTGATTCGCTGGCAAGCCAGTAGTCAATGCGCCAGCCAACATTTCGAGCCCGTGCATTTGCCCAGTGTGTCCACCAGGTGTAAGCCTCGGTTTTGTCCGGATAAAATTTACGGAAGGTGTCTACAAAACCAGCTTTGAGGAAATTACTAAAGCCTTCTCGTTCTTCGTCGGTAAAGCCATGCTTACCCACATTCGGTTTGGGATTGGCAAGGTCGATCTCTTGGTGAGCAACATTGAGGTCGCCACAAAACAGTACGGGCTTCTTCTCTTCCAATCGTTTCATGTAGGTTAGGAACGCTGGGTCCCAGTGCTTGTGACGCAGCTCCACGCGTGACAAATCACCTTTGCTATTCGGCGTATACACTGTTGCGACGATAAAGTCATCAAACTCGGCCGCCATCACACGACCCTCAAGGTTTGGGTCGCCGTAGCTATCGCCCGTAAGTTTGAACTGTTTGATAATGTCCTCTGGAAAACCGTTGGTCACGCTAAGAGGCTTAACTTTAGAATAAATCGCCGTGCCGCTGTAGCCTTTTTTGACGGCGGAATACCAGTATTCGGTGTAGTCCGGCAAATCAACTTCTGCTTGGCCTGGCTGTGCTTTGGTTTCTTGCAGACAGAGAATGTCTGGGTCGTGGTCTTTAATGAACTGCTGAAAAGCGCCTTTGTTGAGCACGGCGCGGATGCCATTCACATTCCAGCTGTACAACTTCATACAGAGCAGTATACCAGAATGCCGACATGCAGTGATTTGACTGGGTGGGCGGTTCTGATACACTTGTCTCTTAGAAATGAAACTTCCTAACAAAAGAGTCCTGCTGAAACTGTCTGGTGAACAACTCGCTGGTAAACACGGTTTTGGCATTGACCCTGAAGTTGCTCGCTACTTTGCGAATGAGCTCAAATCACTGCGTGAAGCTGACATACAGGTCATTGTAATTGTTGGCGGCGGTAATATGGTGCGTGGTAAAACACTTGCTGGCGAAAGCCAAATCAAACGTGTCACAGCCGACCAAATGGGAATGCTATCTGGGCTCATGAACGCCATGGCGCTAACTGACATTTTTGAGGCAGAAGGCCTACCTACGCGTTGTCTTAGCAATGTTTATGTTGAGCAGTTGGCAGAAAGCTTTTCGTTCCGCCTGGCGGAGAAACATTTACAGAAGGGTCGCGTACTGCTCGTTGCTGGTGGCACTGGTCGTCCATATTCAACGCATGATACTGCTGCAGTACTCACAGGCCTTGAGTTGGACTGCGATCTTGTTATGAAGGCTACTAAATATGACGGTGTATACGATGACGACCCGGCAATTAATCCCCAAGCGACCAAACGGTCAGAGCTTACTTTTCAATCGGCAATAGAGAATCAGAAAATCAACGTCATGGACAAAGCCGCCATGGGGCTGGCAATGGAACATAGGATGACTGTAGTAGTGTTTGACGCTATGAAACCCGGCAATACCCTACTGTCTGCCCAAGGCACGACTACTGGCACGACGATTCAGTTCTAACTACTTAAATCGATTCAAAAGTTCTGCGGCGTCTTTGCTGCTGAGCTTGCCGTGAGAAGTCTCTTCAGCAGGCGCATGACGAAGGTTGCGCAGAATCTGCTGGTAGGTTTTGTGTATGGTTTCAGTCGTTTGATGCAAAGGACGAATCGATGCTTTTGGGGCTTTAGGTGCAGCTTTGGCAGGATACGTGATGAATCCCTGGATAGAGTCACTTCGGTTAACTATAGATTGCTTACTCATTACACAACCTCAACACATGGACGAAAACGTTCTGTCTGCATGTAGCCTTTAGGGTCATCTTGTGCAAAGCGGTAGGCGCCACTTATAAAAGAAACAGACACTGGTTCGCTGATATCGTGATTGAGTAACCATGTCCAGCTGTGATGGTCGCGTGGTGTAGTGTGACGTAATGCGTACACAGCGTATTCATGAATGCCAAAACCGCGGGCGTCGTGCCCGGCGATAATATAACTTTGATTGGCAAGGATTTCCTCGGCGCTGCCAAAATCTAAGCCGTCAATACCGTCGTAGATTACCAGCAATCGCCATTTTTTGGATGTAGTTGGTTCGATGATTGTTTCGTTCTGATCGCTGTAGCGGACATGAGGTTGCTGCAAGCGTAGGGCGTTCATTTGTTCTTGGTTGAGTGTTTGCGTTGGTGGTATGAGTTGCATTGTAAACAAGTCAGCAGACACTTGTAGTTCACCTGCGAGGTCACTAATAACTTCTTGTGCTTTGGCAATTCTGCGTTGCAATGTTTTATAAGTCGGAATGGTGATACTACGTGCTTGCCATTCGCTCACAAGCTCGTTATACCAGTTGGCGGTTTCTGTGTCAGGAGTCTTGGTGATTGTCTTGGCGCGATCTTTGCGGATAGCTGCAGCATAGCGGTCTTTGTACTGCGAAGAGCTAGCAAATAGCTGGCTTCGCTTTTGGTATAAGCTAGTGAGATTGCTTTGTAGGTCAGTGATCTCTTGATCAATCTGGTTGAGTTTTTCGAGATTGGTAACTAACATCGCGGTATCCTATCCGACAAGCTGGTTTGTTGGCGTATTGCTTGGTGCGGCTGCTGGGTTACGTAGTTGTGCACCAAAGTGTTCTTCGATAGCACTTAGGTGCTTGCCTGCCTGGTCGCTGACTGCTACAAGGCGCTGTGCGTCTTCAGCAATCTTTGACGTCTGTGTGACTGCAATATTAATGCGCTGTATAAGATCTGCACGGAAGGCGTTGATGGTTGGTGAGCTGATTGCTTCACTTTGTTCAGAGAGGATCTCTGAGAGAATTTGTAGTGTTGGTGCGAGTTCACGGAGCACTGCATCCATTTCGCGGACTCTGTTGTTTGCTCGAGCGTGAGCCTGCTTATCAATTTTATAGACAATCATACGAACTCCTTGTTTTGTAATGCTATCGTAGCATCAAATACCAATAGAGTAAAGTACGTTGCCTAATACACCTAGCTACTGTTAGAGTGGTTCGCCGGGTTTACGACATTCAGGGAGGAGCTTTGGGCTAAGGCCAAGTTTATCACGCGTTTCACAGCCAATGCCTTGTTGGCTGGCATAGACTTGGTTGTATGTGTTGTCAGCGTAAATGTAATAGTAGCTTGCTCCAGAATCGCAACCACTTTCAGATAGGACGAGCTGATCTGTTCCGTCGCGAGCCACAAGTGATACGCGTCTGAAGTTATTGTCTATACAATCAAACGTCACGCGTTGTTCCATGAAATCAGTAATCTTGCTTGGCGTACCTTCGGGGGCAAACACAAATGCAGCAGCCTGAGTGTCGGGATTGACGGCCGTACCATTTTGACTTGGGAAGTTAACGAGAGAAAAGAGAAAATTCTGGCTCGTGACTGGTAGTTTAAGTTGCGTGACGACAGCGTCTGGCCCAGCCAGTTCATATCGTTGTGGCGGATCCTGTCCTGCAACGCTAAAGTTATTCACCCAAAAGCCCCGAGTCGTGAACACGGGCGCAGGATAGTCCATGGCATGATTGTTAATGCGATAGACTTCGTTGAGTTGCTGGTTGTTAAGTTTGCCTACTTTGAATGTATATGATGGATTAGCTGTATCGCTTCCGAGTATGTTCGTATAGAAGGCTTGCATACCGGGATCGTATGAAATGGCAACGTCGGTCGTTACTTCAAGTGCGCCATCGGGGTTCATGGAAAAATCACTGATATTAATCTCTTGTGCTGGTCGATTCACGCCTGTGGAAACGAGTACTAGCTGGCCTGAATTCATCGCTTCCTCATCGCCTTTCGCATACTGCATATAGACGTTGTCGCCATCGCTACCGACAATTTGCGCGTATTGATCAGGAGTATTGATAGTGCCTATCGTTTTACCATCTAAACTCACTATTGAGATCGATCGGCTTGACGCCTCTTCTTCATACGTATCGGTAATTTTTACCAGTGCATCGTTCCCATGCCATAAGTACTGGGTGCTCAGATAGTCGTTGTCTTTTGGCAGCGTGTTGACTACTGCAAAATTACTGTCCAAGACGACTTGTGATTGCTCAGAGAACCTCTCGGAATACGTATAACCTGAGGCCAGATACTTGGTCTGATCTGGGCTTGGGACTAAGTTGGTTACTTCGCCCAAAGATTCGGGTATGGAGTATTGCTTGCGCTCACCGGTTTCGAGGTTTTCGCACTGAAGCAAAGGCCCATTCAATGACACGCAGACCACCTTG
Source organism: uncultured Candidatus Saccharibacteria bacterium (assembly GCA_964448075.1). Taxonomy (GTDB): domain Bacteria; phylum Patescibacteriota; class Saccharimonadia; order Saccharimonadales; family CAYUUR01; genus CAYUUR01. The sequence goes on from CAYUUR010000003.1 coordinate 150,637, forward strand.
TTATTGTTAGTAATATACTGCTTCCCGCGTGCTGTTTCACTGTCTTGCGCCGTTGGCTTAGTTGCGTACAAGTAGATTCCTACCCCTAAAGTAACGAGAGCGAGCAAAATCATACTGATCACAACCCATTTATTGCGTGGAGTTGCTGGTAGCTTTATCTTCACTGGTTCGTGCTGATGCGATGTGTCAATACTCATGTTTATAGTGTAGTTCTCAAGGCGCGATAAACAAACCTCAATTGTTGTTTTTTGCCCGAACTACTCTATGTAGAAAACCGCGTTATATTGTAGTATCGTTTTTCTTTCCGAGATCGAACACTTTGGTAATCATCCACGCAAGTAAGCCAAATACTATTATTGCCACGATACTTTCGATATCAATTCTTGATACACCGTAAGTAGTATCAATGCGGAACAAACCTCTGAAAGGTGCTACAAACGGACCTGTTATCGAATAGATCAAATCAGCAAAGGTATTAGAGCGATTTGCCCCGAGTAGTGAGAATATAAAACGAATGCCCAGCAATCCTGCCAAGATACCATACATGAGGTAGATTATTTTCTCACCCTTTATGACGCTTTCGTCTGTACTGTGATGACTAACGGACTGTTTTTCTATCTCCGCGACTATCCCTTGACATCAAGGAACAGATGAGCTAAACTGTAAGTATGAAAGTTGAACGGTACACAATAGATACGTTTCATCTGGAGTTTCCTGATGATGACACTTGTCTTGACTACATGTTCAACCTGGCCTACGGCAATCTCCCAGCCTGCCCTCAATGCGGTGTTGTTGAGCCCCGTTACTACCGCGTTAGAAACCGCAAATGCTACGCCTGTAATGACTGTGGCTACCAAATCAGCCCTCTGGCTAATACTATCTTCCATAAGTCTGAAACCCCACTGACTAAATGGTTCTACGCCATCTACCTGTTCAGTGTTGGTAAAAACGGCGTATCAGCTAAAGAAATAGAACGACACTTAGGCGTTACGTATAAGACCGCCTGGCGCATGGCTAAACAAATCCGCCTGATGATGCAGCAAGGTGGCTCTCCACTATCAGGTGTTGTTGAGGCTGATGAAACCTACGTAGGCGGTAAAACTCGCCGTGATAAAATGTACGATAACAAAACAGCCGTTGTAGGCATTGTTGAAAAGCAAAAAGGCACTGGTCAGGTTAAAGCTTTTGCAACTAAACAGGCTGACGCTACCGTAACGCTACCGTTCCTGCGAGCCAACATTACACCTGGCTCAACGCTACACACTGACGACAGTCGTATCTACTCGCGCGTTAAACGTGACTTCTCTCATGAATTCGTTAATCACAGCAAGCTGGAGTACGTAAAGTCCGGTGTTCACACCAACACCATTGAAGGCTTTTGGGGTCAGCTTAAGCGATCACTCGACGGTACGTACCACTGTGTTAGTCCGAAGTATCTTCAGCTGTACGTGAACGAGTTCGTTTACCGGTATAACCACCGGCACGTCGCGGCTTTCCCGGCTTTGATTCAAGTGGCTGCGCAGCCCGTTCTAGTATCTTCTCGAAATCTTCCTTCGCGTTAGGATTGCGCTCAGATTCTGGCAGGCTTTCCTCCCACTGCTTGATACTCTTGCGGACTTCATCGTTGCTTTTAGGCATGTTCCTAGTATACCGCACCAATCAAAATCACCTGGTATAGTATGCCAATCGGTTGGAATACTATCTGACAAAGCTTCATCTGTTAACTACTCTTATTTGAATTCCTTTACTATACAACTACAGCACCAGAGTTACATAACATTAACCTTACCCACCGACACCCAAGCTATCTGGTTTTACTTTTCTCTATATTTTTCCTCTTTCTTTTCTCCCTCTCTTTCTATATAAATATAGAGGAGAAGACATAAAGTGAATGATGAATGATTGTTAGTAGGTATATAAGTATGGCTGTAGGTAGTTGTTTGGGTGTAAGTATAGTGAATTATATCATCAGGTGTGTTAGTGATAATTTAGCTGGTTATGTGAGTAATTGTGGTAATGAGTTGAGCCTTGGTTTGGTAAGTATTGGAGTAAGTTAGTAGGTAGATGTATGCGTGATCTAGCAATCAATGAAGCTGAAGTTAATAAATCTAGCAAAGTGGATGCAGTGAAGTACCGCAGACCACTAAACCCTCAGCAGCTGAAAACCCTGCACCTACTGTATTGGTACCGTTTCTGCACAGCCAAGCAACTAGCTCGTTCGCTGGACAAATCCAGCCATAAGGCCATACAAAACAAGCTGCAGATACTTGAAGCGCAAGGCTTTATTGGCAAACGCTATGACACGTCCTACAAGCTTGTCGGAAGACCAGCTGAGTACTTTATTACTCCCAAAGGCGTCCGTGTACTTGAAAAGGCCAAACCAAATACTACCAACCAGTGGGCAACCAAAAGCCTGTACAAGAACAAGACGGTGTCTGGTGACTTCCTGAGGCATTGCGTCACCGTAACTGAAGTATCTCAAAGACTGAGAGCTATATATGGAGACAGCAACAAGCTCCGTAGATTCTCCAAAAGCTATATGGCAGAGTTTAGCCACTATCCCCAATGGACACCGGACTTACACCTTGAGATACCAGGCAAAGGTGAAACGCCCGCCAAACACTACTTTGTAGACATTTGGGATGGTACCAAGCCGTTCTTTGTCAGTGTCAGGAAGGCACGGAACTATGTGAACTTCAAAGACAGTGGCGGCAAGGATGGCACTGAATGGCAGGAGGATGAACAGTTTCCGGCAATACTGGCCATATGCCAGAACGAGCAAACCCAGAAGAAGCTAAACCGGCAGATGAGGCGTATTTTAGACGAGCAGTGGGATGAGGAGCTGGTGTTTGCTACAACGACAAGGCAGCAGCTTATGGAAGCTACCAAACCAGCACAGAAGGTGTGGCTACAGATTCACTCGGACGAGGAGCCAACCAAACGCTCTTTGAACCAGCTATTTGCACCAAAAAGCTAATGGTGTAGAATATACGTAAGCAGTATTCATATACTGAGTGTAGTGGAAGCAAAAACTATGAAAACTACGTATACATTAGAGGGGAATAATCAAACCGGCACTATCAGTGGTTTAGATTGCGCATCAGCGCAATCTCGTCTCTCTCTCTCGGTTAGCGCAAGCGCTAACCGCACCGATAGCCCTAAAACCGTCAGCAGCCGTCTCTATTTTGGACGGCTAATTTTATTTCCTGGAGTAACAGCAGTGCAAGCCTAATATAATCAAAAACCAGCAAGAATAACGAACCAAGAATGGAACCCAACGTGGAAACCCTGACCCAAACCATTAACATCGTCATCGGCGGAGACGGCACCGGCAGCCTGGCAGATACTGGCGTCTCCCTCCTGCCGCTCATAGCCATTGCCGTAATGCTCATAGCTTCCGGTATTCTTTCGTGGCGCTTTGCCCACCGCTCCCACAAACTCAGCTTCCGTAGTCTCGGCGTCTTTGCCTTCTTTGCCCTCGCAGGCCTTGGTTTGACCCTCAACCTCTCAGCCGTCACCGCTGCTCCCACTCTCACCCTCGGTACTAACCAAGACACGCTCACTGTCACCGTTCCCGAAGGCGGAGGTGAAGCCAGCACGACTACCACCCTCACATCAGGTACCACCAACCCTGAGGGCTATACCCTCACGGCAGCACTAGCTGAAGCCGAGCCAGGCATAGCTATTAAGCTCAAGGGTGGAGACATCACTACCAGCACAGCCCTCGAACCAGGCGCTCCTGCCTTAACGCTCAAAACCACTGAAAGTGCCAGCTCAAACGACACCACTGAAGTAACGCTGGACTTCACCATTGATGGTACGGTAACCTCAGGCACCAAAGAACTCAAGCTGGCCTATACGGTTACCGACAACGAGCCAACCGGTCCGGCTACCCTCCAAAGCTTCACCACTGAGGCCTGCGATGCACTACCTGCCTACACCGGCAGCAATGAAGACGCCGTTATCACCCTGACCGACAGTAGAGACGATCAAGCATACCAGGTCGCCAAACTAGCCGATAACAACTGCTGGATGCTCGACAACCTCAAGCTGGGCTCTACTACGGGCACCATAGAACTGACACCAGAGGATTCTAATGTCGGCAGTAACTTCACGTTGCCGCAGCTCTACAGCGGTTATTCCGGTGACTATCTGAGCTATGACGACCCACACGCCTATGGCCCGCTCCCCGGAGACACCGGAGAAGGCGAAACCAACTACGGCTACTTATACAACTGGCCTGCCGCCACTGCCGGTGAAACAAGAGACAGCCATGACGAAACCGCAGGCGATGCACCATACTCCATTTGTCCGGCCAATTGGCGGCTGCCAACCGGTGGTAGTGGCGGTGAGTTCGCAGCGCTCTATACCGCACTCGGTAGCAGCCCTGCCCAGTGGAATTACCCAGGACCGTTTCAAGGCACGTTCGCGGGCTACTGGTGGGAAGGCTTCAACGATCAGGGTGACTACGGCTACGTGTGGTCGAGTTCGGCCTACCCGGGCAATCCTGACTACGCGTTCAACGCGTACTTCGGCGCAGGTGAAGTGGGCCCAGCCGTCTACGGCGATCGGAGCGCTGGGCTGTCTGTCCGCTGTCTCTTAAATTAGCGTCAGCTAATTCCGGTACCCCACAAAGCGAGACTGGCGCGAAGGCGTGACCACGCCTGAGCCCGTCGAGTCGACTGGGGTACCGTCGCAGGATTTTATGATACGGACATGGCCATGAATACTTCAGACGAACGCGCCACGTGGCTCGCCAAAGAACTCAGGAAGGCGTACGTAGCTGCGCGGCGCGGCAAGACCAACAAGCCCGAGGTTGAAAAGTTCGATGCTATCGCCAAGCTTGAGTTGCCAGCGCTGGCCAAAGAAATTCACTCGCGCAGCTATACACCCCGTCCTTCAACAGCGTTTATCGTGAACAAACCCGTCAAGCGGGAGATATTCGCCGCCGACTTCCGCGACCGGGTGGTGCATCATTTTCTGTTCAATCAGGTCAACAAGTGGTGGGACGCCCGGTTTATCGAAGATAACTATAGTTGCCGCGTTGGCAAAGGTACGCTCTATGGTATCCGCCGTTTAGACCATCATATCCGCTCGGTGAGCCGTAACTATACCCGGCCAGCCTACGTACTCAAGCTGGATCTGCAAGGGTACTTTATGAGCTTGGAGCGCAAAAAGCTGTACGCGCGGGCAATGTGGGGGCTGGACAGGCAGTTTCCCGAAAGAGGCTATGCCTATCAGCTGTGTAAGTTTCTCTGGAAGGTGATAATTTTCAACGACCCGCTCAATAAGGTGGAATTCAATTGCCCGCGGAGCGCCTGGAAAGGCTTGCCGCCGAGCAAAAGTCTGTTCCACCAGCCCAAAGGGCGCGGCATCGCCATCGGCAATCTGACGTCGCAGCTGCTGAGCAACATCTATCTCGACCAGCTGGATCAGTTTGTAACGCTGGAACTAGGATTTAAACATTATGGGCGCTACGTTGATGATTTTTATATTGTTTCTGAGAGCAAAGCCGAGTTGGTTCAGGCTAGTAGTACTATAGAGGCGTACGTCACAGGTCGACTCGGTCTTGTTTTGCACCCTCATAAACGACACCTGCAAGAGTGTCATAAGGGGGTTGCGTTCTTAGGCGCGGTGATCTATCCGCACCGCATCCACCCCGGCAAACGACTGAAGCGCAACCTGCTGGCAGCACTCTCTCAGGAGGATTGCTCAAAAGAAACCGAAGCGTCATATAAGGGATTAGTGAAGCATTACAAGCATCATAAACTACTAAAAGGTGTAGCTATTGAACGGGGGGTACAATAGAGGCTATGCTTTGCCAGGCTCAGGGGCGGGCGGTGCTTGGCGGCTTTTTGCTTACTGCCCGAGGATCGGCCTGGCGTATAAGCATATCTAAGAGACAATACTCACTAGCTTTGACTTGTTTCCTAGCTAGTTCTATAGGGGCAGCGCCGCCAAGACCTCCCTGCGTTTGGTACGCTGGACGCAGTACAACGAGTAGTATTGATACACGTGCGCTGGTCGGGGGCCTTCAGTTTCGCGGGCAACTGGTGGGAAGGCTTCAACGATCAGGGTGACAACGGCAACGTGTGGTCGAGTTCGGCCAACCCGGACAATCCTGACAACGCGTTCAACGCGAACTTCAACGCAGATGAAGTGAACCCAGCCAACAACAACAATCGGAACGCTGGGCTGTCTGTCCGCTGACTCTTAGAGCATATTTTGTAACAGTTTTGCACTCACTACACCTCTATTGGCTCATCTTCCTCTGAGCCGGTATTTTAGCACTTTTTGCTTCATTCGTCTTTGTTTTAACTGTTCCTTGACGTTAGGGGATACTCTCGTCTATCTCTGTATTGCCCTGTTGAATTTTTTCTGTACGTACTTCTTGTTCTTGGTCCGCCATCAGTTCTCCTTTAGTGCCCGTTGTTAGTTGTCCATCTAGTATGTAGGCTCTCGATCGTTTAATCTGTACAAAATGTCACATACTGTTTTTGGGTTGCGTGCTATTAAAAATGGCCTACGAAAGCGTAAGGCCATTCAAGTGTGATTCATATGCAGTTAACACTGCCAACTAAGTGAAGGCGTCATTCATTTGTTGAGATCAAACGCAAGTCATCCTATGTAAACAAGCTTGTTTCGTGGCGGAGAGAGAGGGTAACGCGCAGCTGCTTCCGTTCTCGGAGCAAGCTCCTGTGAGCGGACTTGCTGACCGAACCCGGCTCGAATCCCTCTTCTTTAGAGACAAGAAAAACGGCCACACTGATGTGTGACCATTTTTCTCCTGGCGGAGAGAGAGGGATTCGAACCCTCGAGACGTTTTGCAACGCCTACACGCTTTCCAAGCGTGCTCCTTCAGCCACTCGGACACCTCTCCTAATAACTTCATTATACGAAAATCCACCAAAATCGGTAACAATCCGCCAAAAACCAGCCCTTATGCTTGTATACAGTGGTACAACAGGGATAGAATAGAACTAACCTTTTACTAACACTTTAATGGAGAAATCTGTGGCACTTATTCAGCTTAACGATGTCAGCAAAATCTACGGTCTTGGCGATGCAACTACCGTGGCGCTTGAGGAAGTTACTCTGAGCATTGATAAGGGTGAGTTTGTGGCAGTGATGGGCCCAAGTGGTTGCGGCAAATCAACGTTAATGAACATGATCGGCTTGCTCGACCAGCCTACGCATGGCGCCTATATCCTTGGCGGTCGTTCTGTTGCAAAGCTGCGCACCAATCAACGGGCAAAAGTACGTCGTGACAAAATTGGATTTATCTTTCAGTCCTTTAACCTATTACCTCGCCTTATCGTGCTCGAGAATGTCGCTTTGCCACTCGCCTATCGTGGCATGACGCAAACGCGCCGTCTCAAACGTGCCAGTCAGCTACTAGCACGTGTTGGATTGCAGGATCGCGAGTACTATATGCCTAAACAGTTGAGTGGTGGTCAAGCGCAGCAAGTTGCTATTGCCCGTGCGCTGATTAATAATCCAGAAATTATTATCGCAGATGAACCGACCGGTAATCTTGACAGCGCATCAAGTCGGGTGGTTATGGAGCTGCTCAGTGAAATTCACCAAGACGGCAACACAGTACTGATGGTAACCCATAACCCTGAACTCACTCGGTATGCAACTCGAGTCGTGTATATGCATGATGGGGCGATTGTGCATGATGAGAAGAAGCCAATCGGTAAAATTCCGGCACGGGCCAAAAAGATAATATTTACCCAGCACACCAAGACAGAAGAAGATGATTTGGCCGGTGTATCGGCACTGATGCATACAATTCCTGGCAAGGACCAGATACAGAAGGTGGTTAAGAAACGTCGCACCCGTAAGGCAAAATCAACACGCAAGAAACCCGCACGGAGCAAGACCCATGTTTAAAGGCAATATCAAGATGGCGTGGGCCGCGATTAAAAGCGCCCGTTGGCGAAGCTTCTTAACGATGCTTGGCATTATCATTGGGGTCGTCTCGGTGGTAACAATCGTTAGTCTCGGTGAAGGAGTTAAGCGTCAAGTTGCTGGACAGATCAATGACACCGGCAGTGATATCATCACTGTCTTGCCAGGTAAGCAATCTACTACCTCTCAGGGCTATGGGCTTCAGGACTTTACGGCGCGCGCACCGCAAACATTGAGCGACAAAGATTACGCCGTGATAGACCAGACTGATGGGGTAGCTTCAACTGTGCCGTTTAGCGTTGTAAGCGGCGTGGCCAGTGTCGAGAATCGTAGCATGCCTGAGAGTGTTATCTTTGGGACGAACCAAGATCTCGCAGCCACACTCAACCAGAACATCGAGTTCGGCACATTCTTTACTGAGGCTGAACTCACCCGGCAAGTTGCCGTGATTGGCAAATCAGTCGCCGAAAAGCTCTTTCAAGAAAATGTGCCTATCGGCCGCACCCTCACTATTCGGGGCGAAGATTTTATTGTCCGCGGCGTACTTGAAGCTTCTAAGGCAAGCCCGCTGAGCAGTGTCCCTAGTTTTAATGACGCCGTTCTCATTCCCTATCCTGTGGCAACACAACTTGGTGGTGGGTCGTCACCAATCTACCGTATTGTCGTGAAGCCTACTAATCCTTCAGAGACGACCGCCGTCCGTAAAAGTATCGCTGATAGGCTCTATTTTTCGCATGCCAAGCAAGATGACGTAACAGTTCTTACACAGCAGGACATCCTCCGTTCAAATGACGACATCCTGACGCTCCTAACACAGTTGATTACCGCTGTGGCGGCAATATCGCTGCTTGTTGGCGGGATCGGTATTATGAATATCATGTTGGTTGCGGTAAGCGAACGAACCAACGAAATCGGCATCCGCAAAGCAGTTGGCGCTACGAATACTCAGATTCTCGGTCAGTTCTTGGTCGAGGCTGTAGTACTTAGTTTTGCGGGTGGTATCTTTGGAGTCTTTGCAGCTATCGCCGTTAATTTCTTGATACGTATCTTTACGCCTCTGCAGCCAGCTGTTTCGGCATGGGTAGTGCTGATATCGGTTGGAGTCTCTGTAGGCGTCGGTATTGTGTTTGGCATTGCCCCGGCTATCAAAGCCGCTCGCAAGCACCCAATTGATGCATTGCGTCAGGTGTAGTAAAACTCTCGGAAACACAGTACCCTGCTCCGGGTGCAGAAGCAGGGTATCATATTGGCAAGTTTGCTCTAGAGCAACTGTGCCACAACTATACGTAATACTAGCATAGCCCCAAAAACATTTCTAGATATTTAGAACTGATAGGCAGCCGATTTTTGCTATTTATAGCATTTCAGTATATATTGCAGCCACATGGACTCACTTAAGAACTCTTGGAGACGTCTTCCAGCTAAAGTGCGCCAGGCTATTGTGTTGGTGATAGGCATGGCATTTGTTATTGCTGCACCATTTACGGGTGTGTTGCCTGGACCGGGCGGCATACCGGTGTTCTTGGTCGGCGTGGCAATTTTGGCTACAGAGTTTCATTGGGCGGCACGCCTGCGTGACTACTGCCTCAGGCTATTGCACGAATTTGGCATCTACTACCGCAAAAATCGCTTTCATGGCAATCTCCTGATTGCTACGCTGATTATTGCTGGCGTTGCAATAAGCTACGTCGTATATACACGCATTCTTTAACCAAAAAGCGCCCCTGGTAAGGGGCGCTCTCGGTATCAGCAGTCAGTCGATATTATCGACGAGTGCGTCGTGAGCGGATGTTGTGTGCAACACCAGCGAGTGAACCGGTCAACAGTACAGGCGCGATAACGCTTGCAGGACCAGTGCTAGGAAGAGCAGAAGGAGTTACTGTCTGAGGTGTCTCAGGAGTAACAGGCTTTACTGGGTCTGGACATTTCTCGCCACCGTGCTTCCAGTCGATCAAACGACCTGGCTCAGTTGCGTAGTCTGGAGTACCAGCAGCAGTTGTTGGGCTTGTACCGCGTAGTAAGTCAGCCTGGAAGAAACGTACAACGTTCTTGTCAGTCTCACAAACTGGTAGGTTTACAGTAACTTCGTGGATACCCACAGCGTACTTGCCAGTTTTGAAGTCGTAAAGCTTCTGTTCGTTGAGAGGCAAACCTTTAAGGTTTGGTGCTTCCCAAGAAGCGAAGGTTACGTCTTGCATACAACCAGCGTCACCTTTTACGGCAAACTTAACTTTTGCAGTTGTACCTGTTACGGTAATGTTCTTCTGCGTGTGGTCGCCGCCAACGGCGCCAACGTTACATTCAGCAGCTTTCGTCTGAGTTGCAGGAATGATAGCTACGATTGAAGCAGCGGTCATAACACCTGCGATCACAAAATTGCGAATCTTCATATTATTTTTCCCTTTCCTTCCACCCCTAATTGGGGATTGACTACATATTAGCATAATCATGCGTATATGTCAACAACCTTTAGCAGTATTAATTACCAGTAGCTCTAGTGCCACACTATCCATTTAAGCACATTCCCAGCGGTCTCGTTGAGCTGGATGACTGTCTGATTCTGCCAGTACCATAGCGAATCGGAACGAATCAGCCAACCACTAATACCTGACCCGTAGATAAACAGAGCCATGAATACCGACAGTACGATCCCCTTGTATTGTAGGCGCGAAGGTACACTCCAGGACACGGCTTGAATCATCAACACAATAGCTAGTGGCAGAAGCGGTATAAGGTAGCGTGCCTGGATTGCTTGCGCAGCACCGAGGTCGAGGTACTGCCGGTAATTAAAGAGCAGTACAACAACACCATAGAACAGTATGACCACTATACTGAACCGATACGCCGGTTGTCTCAATAGTGGCTTAATCTGTAACAGGACTGCCAGGAAGCCCAGAAAAACACCGATGGAGGCGATTGTCACTGGCAGCGGCAATAGTGGTCGGGCTACAATAGGACCAAATGGTTCCTTATCTGATACGACCGCTGTCGGTGTGTGGCTAAAGATGGCAAAGTAGCCGCGCTGTACTTTACTCACCCAATGCTGTGTATAGCTAAAGAAGTTGCCATATAACGGAGTAGCCGGTTTGTTGAGTTTATTCTGTTGATTGCGGTACCACGGTGCATATTGCTCGCAAACAGTTACAGGCTGTACAACGGAACATTCAGCGTTGTAGCCTCCATAACGCACCTGATTAACGCCATATCGCTCCACGAACATACCGACACTAAAGAGCAACATCAGCACAAGTCCACACCGCACCAGTAAGGCCCGTCGATGAAAATCTTGCCACAAAAGCCCTGCCAAGCGCTGTTTGTTACGGTAAATGAGTATAGCGGCGACGTACAGGAGACAGATTAGGTAGATTGGCAAAAACGTTTCCTTGACTAAGCTTGTGAGTGCACCTGTTGTCAGGAGTAATACCAGCAGACTAATAGAGGGGCGCTGTTTGGTAACCTGACGATATGTTAGCCACAGAACTACCGGGGTAAGCGCAAATAACAGATTGTCGTAGTTGATGTGAGCAGCCAAAAACGGTGTAATTGGCAGACAGACGATAATAAAGAGAGCCAAGTGCGCAATTTTCTTTGGGACGCGCATTGAGAGTAGTAACTTGCGGAACAGCACCAAACCAAATGCAAACAGGCCTATATTGAGTACACGTAAACTGATAATCACACCTGTATCTGTTGGAAATATGCTATCGAGAACCCGGTACGGGAAGCTCATCAGGTAGTGAAACAGATATGACGGTGTACGGGTAATATCGCCAAACAGGCTGGCTTCCGGGGGTTGTTGCGTAATAAACGGTGACCATTGCTCTGCGTAGACCTTGATAATGCCAAAGTGGTAATATTCGTCAAACGGTAGCGGATATGCTGCGGTCAGGGCCAGCCACAGCGCCTGAACGATCAGCAGAATGATTGTGCCAGCAAAAAACCAGCTATGTTCTAGTAGTCGTGTCAGTGTATGCAGAAGTGTGCCATCAGTTGCAGTAGGTCGTCGGTGATTCCTGGCCATCTATCTAGTATAGCTGAATTACCCTATAGCGACGTGAGATATTTCACAGAAACGACAGTATCTAGATGGTGAAGAGCGTTTCTTGTGTAGTGTCTTCGAGGTCTGCTTTTGGTTGTTCACCGGCTTTAGAAGCGGTTGGTTTTTTGACATGAGGAGTGACGGCTATTGGGAAAACTCGACCTTGATACTTTACGCGGGTTTTACTAGTGGTAAAGTGGATATCCACGTCACCTCTGATACATTTACGACAATCTGGGCAGGCGCCTTGGAGTTGTGTGGGGTCGTCATTGTTGTGGAGTGGTACCATCAATTCCTTTTCGCCGACATTTTCCGGACAGACTACACCTTCTCCCTTGCTCAGTTCCATCGTTTCAATAGTGTCCTCACCGCACCACGCTATACGTACAAGATCACCAAACTGAGCTTTCACCTCTCGTGCTCGATCTTGATTGAAGTGGTCAACGCTCATATACAGCGCCAAATTTGGGACTTCGGCCAAGATTGGGATCACGTTAACCGGGTTCTCGCCCCAGCCAATTGACCGGGTAAACACCCAGTGCGATACCTTGGCGTGTTTCTTCATAACTTCTGCTGAAGCCACTGCGTAATCCTCAGAGAAATAATCACCGTTCCAGTGCGGTCGATAGATGTAGTGCCACGGTTTGGCACCCCGACGCTCCAGCGTCTCCTCCCACTTGTTTATGGCGGGGTCAATAACATCAATCATTTTGCCAACCGTACCAGCGTCGACCAGTCGGTTCATATTACGTTCCATCTTGGCAGCAACAGACACCCACTCCTCGGCAGACTTACCGTAACAACCCTCACAAAATGGGGTTGCACCTGGGCAGCTATCACCTGCTGGCAGACCGTAACTATTGCCTATCCGGGCAACGTCGTAGCGTTTTTTACGGTAGAAGCGCAAAGTACCCTCAGTCGTAAGCTTGCGAATAAACGACAGTTCGAGCGATGAGCTTTCAGGTGACGGCGCGGCTTCGTCAACAGCCAAGGCCATGTCAAAATTATTGATAGCGGTAATTTGCTCATCAGTCGGTAAAATTAGTGTTTGTGTCCCTCGTTCCATCTGTTGCTGCAGTATAGCAATGTCGATTGCCAGGAGCAATCATGAGCGGTATAGCATCTATGAACTGTATGCAATCTCTTTGAGTCGAGCCATCGATGGAACAGTCATAATGCGTGTTCCTTCGACAATGCCCTGTTTGCGAAGACTCGATATAGCCGTAGAGACACTTTCGCGCGTAACACTCAATATGTCGGCAATATCTTGTTGTGTTAGGGGTACGATAAGCTCCAGGCGAGTGGTGTTATAGGCAGCATAGGCCTCAATGTAGTAGAGCATGATGTGCGCCACGCGGTGGAGTGTGGATGGCAGGCTTTTGTTCTCTAGCATCTGAATATTGGAACGAAAACGATGGCCGGCGACAGAGAGTAGGTCTCGGTATAGGAGCGGCTCTTTGGCTACAGCAGCTTTCAATTGATCGCCGTCAAATTCATAGGTGGTCACGTCGTCCAAGGCCTCGTAGCAGTAGGTGTCCGGCCCGTCATAGATGCTGAGCGACAGAATAAGCTGAAAGACGAAGGTTAACGAGAATATGTCCTTCGGTCCATAAATACTATGAACGTTAATCGTCCCAGCATTAGTTATCTGGAATCGCTTCACAAAGCCCTTTTCGACCAAAAACAACGCAGTGGTGTCTTCTGTAGTGGTGATAGTGTCGCCACGTTCAAAAGTGGCCTTCTTGCCTGTTCGCAGGAGCTTATGAAGATGTGTCAGTTCGTTAATTGGCTGGTGCATTTGTGTATTTAAGCATAGTTAGACATACGACCCTAGAACGAGATGCTAGATTTTTGACCTTTGTGCGTGTATATTGCGGACAATGATTGAGCGCCTGAGAGTACCCCCTGTTAATCAAGATCCACGACTTGCCCTCGCTGAGCAATACGATTTGCCAATGAATGTCATGATCCGTTTCAAGCTGTATGACTATGCAGCCGATGGTCGTGACTTTGAATCGGAAGTAGTCGATGCTTTGCACATTGAACCGACAGATACTGTTCTCGATGTTGGCTGCTCGCACGGTATGACACTGGTAAAGATGCGAGAGCGCTCCCCGGAAGCTAATTTGACAGGAGTTGATTTATTCACTTCGGCTTTCACTCCTGCCCTGGCTGCCACCCGTCAGACAGAGCGTAAGTCAATAGATTTTTTGGTTGGCACGGCCGAGGCGCTGCCTGTGGCGGAGAATAGTATAGACAAGCTCACATCTCTCTTTATGCTGTACCACGTGGCCGACACAGACGCCGCGTTACAAGAAATGCAGCGAGTAGTAAAACCAGGCGGCGTGGTGGTCGTGGCGACGAGTGGGGCGCAAAACAAACGCAAGCATCGTCAGATGGAGGCAGATATTGCCGCCTTCACTGGGGCGCAGCGTCCAGAACGTTTTTCTCAGACGTTTGATGTTGATGTGGCGCAGAGGCTACTGCCGGAATATTTCTCCAATGTTCAGCATATCCCCCACCAAACAGAAATGGTTATCACTGAAGAGCGTGTCGGCGATTACTACTACTCGTTAGTGAGTATGCTTGAGGATTTTCAACCTGCCGTACGCGGGCTGCAGCGAGTAGCAGCGATGCAGCACTGCGTAACGCAGCCAGTTCACGCCGCCCTAGAGCGCGATGGCGCGTTCTATGATACGATAGATCGTCATTTCTTTGTTTGTCGTAATGATTAGGGTTAGCTGACTTGGTCTGCGCGGTGTTCTAATACGCGGCTCACAAACGCTGCAATGTCGCCGCGACGTATGGTCAGGCTATGATAATTGCTCGGGTTGCCGCCAACGACAAGGCCTTCAGTAAGCTTAGGGTGGTCGGCGATACCCTCGATATGCATTGCAGTGTATTGGGTTTGTAGATTCAGATAGTATCTCAGTTCTCCAAGTGCAATCATGTCGTTAGGGTCGCCATGATGTTGAGGCAGCAGATCTATGAGTTCAACCTCCTTACCTATGTCTTCTTGGAGGCCAGTCAGTATGTCCCATTCGTGGTCGCTGAGTGGTTCGATACCTGTAATATGGTCTATCGGAAGTCCATCCGGGATAATGGCATAGCGTTCGTCCTCTATGGCGGTCGTTAGTTCGCCGTATGCGGCAACTGCTTCAGTAACGCCGATGAGGACACCTTTAAATTGTCGTCCCTCATAATACAATAGCTCTACCGTTCTTGGTTTCATGCCGTGCTTTATGGCCTCTGGTATGATTATCTCTTCGTAGTCGACGTCAGTCGGATCGCTAAACTTCAGGGTTTGCTTGTCGGTTGGGTCATATGGTAGCCGTGACAGTAGAAACCGGTATTTTGCCTCGTGTTCTGCAAAAACCCGAGCATGCTGTTCTTGTTCGCCCGGGTTTGCTGCTTCTGGAGCATAGTAAAAACTGTCGCCAAGTGTCCCTTCTGCTGGCAGTTTACCGTGACGTGCGAGGTATATAATTGCTTGGATAGATGTGCCATGCCACGCATACGGTGTTTCCGAAATACCATTTTCAAATAGTTCAATAGTACGTGCCGCGTGCGGCATGTCTGCTAACTCACCGAAAGCAACATTCATAAACAGATAGTATAATAAAACCGTAACTACGTCAATGAAAGGCGTGGTTTTCTGTGCCTAGAGCGCGTATACTACAATATAAGAAGACGGTTATGCTCAATACGTTACAGAAACATATACCAATGATTAGTACGTTCCGTAGCTACAAACGGAGCTTGTTTCGGTATGACATCGTTGCAGGCGTAACCGTGGCGGCAATAGCCATACCGCAGGGAATGGCATACGCTGAGTTAGCAGGCGCGCCTTTGGCGATGGGGTTGTATGCAACCTTTGCTGCAATGCTGTTGTTTGCACTCTTCTCAACGACGAAGCGTGTAATTGTCGGTCCAGATGCAGCTATGTCTGCACTCACCGGCGCGACGCTTATTCCGCTTGCGAACGGTAACCCCGAGCACTATGCTGCTTTAATTGCTCTGCTTGCTATTTTAGTGGGTATTGCTAGTTTGATTGCTGTCGTTGCCAAATTGACCTTCGTGAGTGAGTTTTTGTCGCGCCCAATTCTGCTCGGCTATATGGCAGGGCTGGCTCTGGCGGTGATTGCTTCGCAGGGCCCCAAACTCTTTGGGATTACTGATGTGCCGCGCAGCAACTTCTTCGGTACCTTGTTACACATCATGACGAACCTAGCCAATAGTCATGGTGCTACCTTGCTTTTCAGTATAGTTCTCGGTACTGGTTCGTGGTTGTTGATTCGGCATGTCAAGAAGGTGCCGGCAACACTACTTATTCTATTTGTGAGCATTGTGGTGTCTTGGCTATTCGATTTTGCCGGTATGGGCATTGCCACTGTTGGCAGCGTTCCCGCCGGCTTACCAATCCCCGCTCTGCCAGAGGTTACCTTCTTTGATGTGCAAAACCTTGTGGTACCGGCCTTTGCAATTATGATGGTGAGTTACGCAAACACAATTACAACCGCACGTTCTTTTGCTGCTAAGGAGCACAACCATATCAACTCGAGCCAGGAGCTGACTGCGCTGGGGGTAGCGAGTATTGGAACAGGGTTGGCTGGTGGAATCCCGATTGCTGCTAGCGGTGCTCGTACAGCTGTAAACGAGCAAAGTAAGGCCGCAACGCAGATGGCGCAGCTTATTGCTGCTATTGTCGTTGGGTTAACCCTGCTATTCTTTACCCCGGTACTTAGTTATCTGCCACTCGCAGCACTGGCTATCATAATTATCGTGGCAATACTGCGCTTGTTTGATATTGCGGAATTAAAGTCAATTTGGCATGCTTGGCGATCAGAAGCAGCCTTGGCGATTGTAACGGTGATTGGTGTGACAATCCTCGGTATCTTTCAAGGCTTATTGCTGGCGATTTTTTTGGCGATCGTGAATCTGATACGCAAAAGTGCCTTCCCTGGTGACGCGGTACTTGGCGTGGCGGCAGACGGCTCGATTCGCGATATGTCTCGTCCGCCTAAGACAGAGGCGATACCTGGTATTGTTATGTACCGGTTTGATGCCCCACTGTATTTTGGGAACGCTGAATTCTTCCGCAAACGGGTGCTGAAACTGATTGATGATTCTGATGATGTGCGTTGGTTCCTGTGGGATGCCGAGACAATTACTTCCTTAGACTCAACTGCCGGTGCCATGTTACTAGACCTTATTCATGAACTACGGGCGCGCAAGATTACCCTCTGCATTTCGCGCATGAAAGGTCCAATCCGATCTACGATTAATCGGACTAATCGGCTTTCAACGGCCTTCCGTTCGATCCCTCATTATCCGAGCATGGGCAAAGCATTGGCGGCCTTTGAAGAACATCAAACTGTCAAGGCTGAGACAGAGAAAAAAGAAACGAAATCCTAGCCCCGACTATATTCAATGGTAGTTGCAAGGAATAGATTGCCCGCGCGTGAACCAGGTGCGGACGGCACAGGCTCTGTCTCGAGCACACCAGGCTTACGTACTCGATCAATCTCGTAACCTATGAAATCCTCGATAATACCGAGCTCTGCTGAGCGCTCTGGATCTGTTTCTTCCAAGCGATCAAGTATGCTATGAAACCGTCGAAAGCAAGAAGCTGCCAAAAAAGCGTTGTCGTCACGCATATTAGGCATACTATGACGGACTCCTTTTATCCAAAGAGCAAAGGCAACTCTGTATTGTTGTTCTTGGTCAAGATCCTCGTAGATTACGTCAAGCTCACTGTCTTCTCTAAGCTGTTCTGCTGTTAAGTTTGATGCGTAGGTTTTCTCGATTGCCTCAAATGCTGCGTGGGTCGTCCCCCCGTTATTAGGAGTGTTTCTTTCGAGTTCGATAGATGTGTTCATGCACATATAGTAACATATATCGCGCAGAATAGCTAATATGCAGCTTAGATTTACTGACTAGTTGCCTGAACCCGAGTTGTCGTCCTCGGCTTCTTGTTCGTCTTCTGTCTCTTCGTCTTTGTCGTCGTCCTGGTCATCGTCAACATCATCGTTGTCATCGTCTTTGTCTTCAGTGCCATTTACACCGTCGTTGTCATCGTCTTTATCCTGGCTGTCTTTACGGCCATCATTGTCGTCATCGTTGTCTTTTATGTTTGGCTGGCCATCGTCATCCTGATCGTCATCGTTGCGCTTCTCTGTACGTTTTTTAACCTCTTTGCCGTCTTTGGTTTTTACTTCCATGATAGATCCGTTGTTAGCATCGACTTCAACCAGTGCTTCATCGACGAATTTTACGCGGTAAACAAGTGTGCCGTCCTCTGTCTCAACTTCAATTTTCTCAATTGCAACACCAGGGTGTTCTTTTTTAGCAATTTCGACTGCGCTTGACAGTGATACCTTAGCGGTCAGATTGTTCGGCAGACTGTCATCGTCTTTACTATCATCATCTGAAATAGCAATTTGCTCACCGCTTGTTGCGTTGTATGTAATCTGCTTACCGTTTGAAAGGTGAACAACGTACACGAGTACACCATCCTCAGTCTTTAGCTCAATACCTTTAATAGTAAGTGTTGCATCGTCTTTTTTAGCCAGCTCTTCAATTTTATCAAGCGTTAATATGCCCCCTAGGTCTGTCGGGATTGTAGTGGCTAGAGGCGTGGTAGATTCCGTAGTCACAGAGCTTTTGGTATCTTGCTTGCCAACGACGTAATACCCTACGCCGCCGAGTGCGGCAAGTACAAGTACTACAATTACTCCTTCTACTGCGCTAAATCCTTTTGTATTTAGTTTCATAAAGTTCCTTTTTGATTTACGTGATTAATGTTACTTATTATGCTTAATGCCTCAGTATGGTCAATAGGCAAATGTTTGCATATGTAAACGTTTTACAATAGTATGCAGTTATGTGGCGCAAAACTCCTCAAACACTTCTCATCATTGACTTGCTAAAAAAACTTGGACACGCAACCAACCAAGATCTTGCTATAGAAGCTCACAAAAAGATGCCAGGTATATCAGCGACAACAGTGCATCGAATAACGAATCGCCTCGTAGAGGCAGGTATGGCCAGTTACGCACCTATAAATGATGGGATAAAAGTCCTTGATGCAAATGTTAGCTTACACGATCACTTTGTTTGCCGTGCCTGTAAGCGCATCATTGATATTGCATTGACACCTGAGTTGATCGACGGGATTCAAGAACAGATTCCAGGTAAACTGGTTCGTAACAGTATTGTCATTACTGGTCTGTGCGAACAATGCATCGCGAGCCCATAAGCTCATTCGGTTGAAGTAGTTTTTGGTAATTCTTGTGGATTAAAGTCAGGGTTCATCCAGACTGGTTCCCACTGGTTGCCGTCTGGGTCGAGGACTTCATAGCCGAACATCATATCTTCCGGTACATTGTATTCGCCCTTGAAGTAGTCACCACCGTTTGCCTTGGCGGTGTCGGCGAATGCTTGAACTTCTTCTTTTGAATCAAAGGATAGCGCCAACAATACGCCACTGGTTTTTTGTGGATCAGCGACCTCTTTGTCGCGCAAGAAGGTTGCATAAAACTCGCGGGTTAGAAGCATGACGACTATACTGTCAGACCACTCCATGCCGCTGCCCTTTTCGTTCGAAAACATTGCATTTTTCTTGAATCCGAGCGCCTCGTAAAAGGTTGTTGCTTTTGCTAAGTCCTTGAGACCGGTAGGTTTACGTAAATTTGCTTGGCCATAGTTCCCTCTCTTGTTATGAGTATAGTATTTCACAAATTCGCCTGACTGTGTCGGTTTTTGCATGCCTGTGTAATAGAATACTACTATGACGAAACTCGCTGAAGGCACAGTACATAAACTGCCCAATGATTTGAAGCAAGCATTACAGACTGATCCAAAGGCGCTTAGTGCGTGGCAAGAAAAGATTACACCAATTGCGCGGAATGAGTGGATTTGCTGGACCATAACCGTCAAACAGCAAAAAACACGTGATGAACATGTCAAGAGAGCAGTGAAAGAGCTTGCTGAAGGCAAACGCCGCCCATGTTGCTGGATTGGCTGTATACACCGCACGGACAAAGCCATTAGTCCTTCAGTTCAAGGTATCCTCAATAGACGAACAAAGTCGAAGCTTACGTGAATTAGATTATTCCGCGTTTACGGCTGCTACCGTTTGCAGCGCAAGCCCGCCGATTTCCTGTAATGTCACTGGTTTGATTATGATAGGGTTGGTTTCTCTGGGTCGAGAGGACGAGTCCACTTTTCTGGGATAGATGACGCGCCGTAGGCTGCCCCTGCCAACGCGCCAGCAATAGCACCATAGGTGTCTGAATCGCTGGCCCACGTTCCATAAATACTCGTAGCATTGATAGCACGCGTAACGGCTGACTCGTAATTGTCGGACAAAAGTATTGCGTCTAGCGCGATGGCAAATGATTCAAGATTGCCACCAGTGTGCGGGCGTTCCTTAATGAGAGTGTCATAGGCTGCGTCGATAATGTTTGGATACCGTTCAAATACTCCAGCCCCTAATGTTGCGCATACTGTGGCTATACCGTTACGTTCATACCATCGCTCGGGTGTCGCTTCGTTTGCCTCACGCATTGCCATAGCTGGAACAACACCACAAGACATATCTTTTGACATAAGAATACTTTAACACAACTACGTGCATATGTCAACGATGTGTATTGTGCTATTGCCTTAGTGGTACGAAAGGAAAACATTACAAGCAGAAGATAAGTTTGACACTCAGTTTTAGTGAATTTAGTTCGAACAAAGTTTCTAGCTATCGGTTTTTGATTTATAGTAGTCAGCTATTTCATGCAACCCTTGCTTCAGTCCAAATTCGGGTTTCCAATTGAGTGTCTTCCGCAGCTTTTTGTCTGTTGTATTGAGATATAGTATTTCGCCTGCCCGTATATCACGAGTATTCCAGTTTATTTTACCTTTCCATCCCATAACCTCAGCGATTGTACTAACAAGATTTTCGACGCTAAGACCATTATCTGGTCCAGTATTAAATACTTGTCCTGCAACTAAATCAACAGGTGCCTCAATAATTTTTTGATAAATACTAGTCAGATCCTGGATGTATATATAGCTTCTCACAGGCTTTGAATTACCTAGATTGATGACATTTGATTCCAACATCTGCTTAATGACGGTTTCAGTAATAAAATAGGTATCATTTTTGCGTCCAAATACATTTGAGTTACGTATAATCACTGCAGGAAAGTTGTAGATCTGGTGCATGCAAAGTAAGTATTTTTCAGCAGCAAATTTTGCAACTGCATATGGCGAGGTCGGGTTTGGACTAACTCCTTCGTCGAATGCCACCTCCCCTGCTCGTCCGTAAACCTCCATAGTTGAAGCAAAGATGAACTTCTTAAGATTTGGTACTTCTCGTCTGCAAGCCTCGGCTACGTTTATGGTTCCGACGTAGTTAACCTCACTAACCTCTTGCGGATGCTCGAACGAATACGAGACTGGGGTTATGGCCGCCAGATGTATTACAATATCAGGCTGGAATGCACGTAACGTCCAAGAAATTGTTGACATGTCACGTAGATCTACAAAAAAAAGCTCTATTCTTCCTAGTACTGGTTTTATGTTTTGAGCTACGCGCGGCGAATATCTAAGATAGCCGCCAACGCTGTAACCAGTATCGGCTAGTTGTTGCGCAATTTCTGATCCAATAAATCCTGACACCCCAGTTATTAGTACTTTTGTTGTGTGGCCATGTCCAAAATTTTTCATCGTAACCCCTTTGTTAGCACTGATTCTACATAATGTTATGCATCCTGACCAGTATTCAGAACGATAACTTTGTATTATTCAATTGATTGTTAGAGGAAGTACTTAGCAATTTACTACTGCTAATTATATAGCTGAGTTATGCCTTCAGAATGATAAAAAGTCACAGTCTCAATGCTACAGACTCTTCCTGCCTTTTGGGGTCGGGTAATGCACAGCTGCACTCGTTCTCGGAGTAAACTCCTGCGAGCGATCTTGATGACCGAACCGACAACCTGCGCTAGCTAAAGCTATCGCGTTGTCTTGTTCGGACCCAGCCTAGAAAGAATAAAAAAAGACCCTCAGTTGAGGATCTTGTTTCATTGGCTCACAACGATAGAGCAAGTCATAACTGCAATCAAACAAGATTTTGGTACAATTTGATCATGAAGATTACATATTTCGTGCATTCAATCACTGAAGATAACGAAAAGAGTCTTGCAACTGGATGGATGCAGGGCAAATTGTCTGAAGAAGGAATAAAGCGTGCCCTGGCATTAAGACCAGACTTATCGAGTCGAGACTTTGATGCAGTATTTTGTTCAGATCTAGAGCGTGCGTTACAAAGCGCGGAGTTGTTTTTTGATAAAAAGTTCCCAGTATTTATCGATTGGAGACTGCGAGAATGCAATTACGGTGAGTATGATGGTAGGCCAGCAGCAGAATTCAAAAAGGATCGCGAGCAAGAATATATTCAAAAGAGCTACCCATCAGGAGAAAGCTACACGGATGTTGAAGCCCGCATAAAGAGCTTCTTTTCTGACTTAAGCCGATTCGATTACGACCATATTGCGATTGTCGCCCACCAGGCACCACAACTTGCCTTAGATGTTCTACTCAAAGATCAGTCCTGGGAAGAAGCTATTGCAAATGATTGGCGCAAGTCAAAATCTTGGCAACCTGGCTGGGAATATTCCGTAGACTAGATTATTGGTTTCAACTCTACTCTGGGTATACAAAAAGTCAGAACCATATCTACAGTTCTGACTTTATCTACTTTGGCTTGGCTCCGCATACAGGTCACGAACTCTTTAACAGATGAAAATGCTACAAATGAGACACTGTAGAAGCTGTAGCAAGAGCGTCTCATCCATAGGCGGAACTAATGTTTTGCAGCTATAAGTACACTAGAAAACTGCATCCTCCTTAAGGATATAGTTCAGCCAGGCATCGGCAATTACATTCTGACTTGATTGGGAATTTACTAAAATTTTGTTCGTTTTTGTCTTCTCTTTCTTTTCCCTAAAAAGTCTGCCTATGCTAGCAACAAGCTCTCCTTGTACCAAGTAGATATATCTATCGACTGCTGCGGAATATAGGAAGTTGATGGCGTTACCGTCGTTCATCAGATGAAAATAGTGGCCACGCTTTGAGTAGCGTGTAATATCGTCGGTAATTTTATCTTTAGCGTATTCGCTATCGACAAATCGTAAGTCAAACTCATCGTCGGATGATGTGACTGATGCCAGGAATGCACCCCTTTTTAGATCTCTTAACTTCAAGATATCTATCGCCTGAGAGCCTGTTGCGCAGAAGACTATGTCGCTGCTTTTAAGGAGATGGTCGATAGGAACGACTTTCGCTCCATCGCATGAGGCCTGTACGGCACGCATTGGATCAATCTCGCACACATACGACTGAATGCCGCGCTGCTGTAAATATTGGAAGATGCCTCTGCCTATTTTTCCGTAGCCGATAATGCCGCAGCTTTTGTACGTGATAAGTGTGTTCAGGTTACGCAGCACAGTTTCTGCGGCATGGGCAACTCCATTACCAACAAGCTGATCCTCAAAGCTTTTAAGAGGGCTACGAGCAACAGATATAACGCGGAGATTTTCTGGCATATTCCTTTCATATTTCTGATGACCATTTTCCGTATCCTCTACAACGCCCAGTAGCTTTTTACCGAGACGCTTCTTGATTAGGTCGATGTTCTCGCTGAAGTAGCCACCGATATCTACCATGCAGATATCGTCGTATTTCGCTAGTAAATCCGTCAGCTCTTTCGGGTCACTTGTTATACTTTCTCGGGTAAACTGATCAAGTATAGGTACGGCCATTTCTTTTAGGGTAGCTAGCGTCTTCTGATTGATTGAATTTGGCTTTGGAATTATACCAATAAGGTTGAAGTTTTCTTGCAAGCTAAGGATATAGCTTTCAGAACTTGGAATGATATGGGATACTGCAACCACTGATATGTCTTTGCTATGACTCTCCGTGATTGACTTGAAGAAGTCACGAGGGCTTGGCTCAAGCAGCCCCTCAATTCTGTCAACGACTGTTGTAAAGTGAGGGTCGTCAACAAAAATATCCCAATCAATCCACTGGAAGCCGTTTGATTCGTTAAGGTCGATATTTACATCAGACTTTTCGGTAACATATAGATAACGAAAGTCGTGGTGGTAGTGTCCTGGCTCTTTTTTGCGAGGATTCTCGGGAATATAATGGCTGTCGATATGGAATGGTACGTCAGGATAGCGACGTAGAACAGGCTGAAGTAAGAGATCCTCACTTTTTAAGCCTGTCTCTTCTTCTACTTCGCGCAGCGTAGCTTCAAGCGGAGAGTTATCGCTGTCGTCGATATGACCTCCTGGTTGAAGTAGCTTGCCAAGCGATTTATGTTGCAAAAGAAGCACCTGACGAGTGTGCTTATTAATAACAAAAGCGCTGGCAGTCACATGACCTACAAAGTTCTTGCGTGAAGTGATATCTTGGTCGCTCTGATCGAGTTGTTCCGCTAGTAGCTTAAGACTAGCGGCATCGTTCGCATGAGTGGTGATGTACTTTTCGTATAGTTCTTTAATCTGCATTAATTTTCTCATGTCACCCATTATAAACTAGACTACCTCTATAAACTATGCTATTATAGCATTAAATCATACATTTATCAACGGGAAGACCATGAAACTACCAGAAATTATTGGAATTAGCGGAACAAATGGTGCAGGTAAAGATACGCTTGCCGCTCTTCGTCGTGAACGGGAGGGAGCCGAGCACGTCAGCCTTAGTGATGTATCGCGCAAAGAATTAACCGCCCTAGGTATCCCTCTTGAGCGAGAAAACCTTATGGCCCTTAGCAAGCAGTGGCGAGAAGAAAGTGGTGACTACGGTGTACTAGCAACGCGCACAATACAAAGATACCTCGGAGATAAGGCGGTGAGTACGACGATTAACGGTTTGTCGATTGTAAGCGTACGCCACCCAGATGAGGCAACGCGTATTAAGGAGGCTGACGGGAAAATCTTCTGGGTCGATGCTCGACCCGAGTTGCGGTACGAACGTGTTCGTACCGGGGGTAGAAATAGAATTGATGATCAGAAAACCTTTGAAGAATTTATTGACGAAGAACAACGAGAGATAAATCCACTCAATCCTAATCCGGCGAGTGTTAACTTGGGTGCTGTATCTCGTATGGCAGACGTGAGGATAGAAAATAATTTCACCGATGAGTCAGGCTACATTGACTTCTTGCTCGATAAATACTTTCCCGATTGGTAGTCTACGCGGCTCGACACACGGTTATAAAACGTTCAGCAACCGCTTTAATATCGTCATCACTTGAGTGAATATTGATACCAAATGCCGACCCAATACCGCCGTCAACAACACCTACGCTGATGTTGATAGTGCGGTTTAAAATGCCATCCGTTTTAGGCAGATCGCCAGCGTTGACAAACCTCCCGTGAGCAGACCAGTCATCCGTAGGCGTCTTGTGTCCGCTGATTTGCTCCATGTTGCCATAGACATGCCAGCCAGATTCCGACAAAGGGATGCTGCCAAGTTGCTTACTGACTCGATCCGCCATTTCTTTGGTATCAAAAACTATAGTCAGCATCGTCGCGCACTCACCGTCAATATCGTTAATTTTTCTGAAAGTAACACCAGGAATGTCTGCTTCCTTGATGAGATTTTTAAGTTGACGCTTCTTGTCGTGCAAAACCTGAAGCATTCCGTCTAGTTTCCTCACC
Source organism: uncultured Candidatus Saccharibacteria bacterium (assembly GCA_964448075.1). Lineage (GTDB taxonomy): Bacteria > Patescibacteriota > Saccharimonadia > Saccharimonadales > CAYUUR01 > CAYUUR01. The sequence continues at coordinate 176,317 of CAYUUR010000003.1, forward strand.
TGAGCCAATGCAACTGCGCCAGATAACTCGTTCATCTGAAAATTGAGACCTACGATACTCCTGTTGCCAACTTCCTTGCCGCTTCTATTAGGCTTGTGGCCTTGGTCGCTAATGGCAAATACCCTCTCGTATAGAGCGTTGTCGTTAGTGACGATTATACCTCCACTGCCAGCAGCGATATTCTTGTGCTGATTCAGAGAGAACGCACCTATATCACCAAAAGTGCCGAGCTTCTTTCCCTTAAACGATCCTCCGGCGGCTTGGCAGCCGTCCTCGATCACAAAGAGATTGTATTTCTTGGCAATACGCATAATAGCATCCATATCGCAGGGATTACCGAGCATGTGGACGGGCATAATCGCCTTTGTTTTCTCTGTAATTTTCTCCTCCAAATCAATTGGATCCATCGTAAGTGATTCATCAATTTCAACCAATACAGGTGTAGCACGAGAATAAATGATTGATCCAATCGATGCCACAAACGTATATCCAGGGACTAAGACTTCGTCGCCCTCCTGTAGGCCAAGAGCAAGTAGCGATATAAATAGTGAGCTCGTACCAGAGCTATTTGCTATAGCATGTTGTGCGCCAACATAACCGGCAAACTCTTGCTCTAAAGAGTAGACTTTATGTTTAAACCTTAGATCATCGAGGCTACCGTAACGAGACAAGTGTCCGCTTTCGAGGACGTCCATTACTTCTTTCCGCTCTTCGTCGCCAAAGCTATATGCACCTGGGCCCGCCATAGTTCTCCTTCTCTGTCAGAGGGTTGTATATAGTACAATGATATGCTATAATAGCAAAAATATCAAGGTTCCATAGCAAAAAGTATCAGCGTTAACAGCACGGAGGTCGGGTAAGATGAGTAAAGTTCGTCTTGGGTTAATTGGATATGGTCGTCTTGGATCAATCCACGCGAAGAATATTAACGACTCAGAACATGCTGAACTTTTTGCCGTGTGCGATACGAATCCTGAAGCGTTAGATAGGGTTAACGAGCAGTACGATACACTTACTTTCGACAACTTGGATGATTTCTTGAATCAGCCAATTGACGGCGTTGTTATTGCATCAAATACACATCTCCATATTGAACATATAAAATCAGTAGCTAATGCAGGTAAACACATATTTACCGAGAAGCCAATTGGCTTAACGATGCAAGAGACCGACGGTGCACTGCAATCTGTCGTGGACGCTGGCGTTAAGTTTCAAATTGGCTTCCAGCGCCGCTGGGATCCTCGCTATCTGGCGGCGAAAGAATCTATTGCCAACGGAAGCATTGGCAAGCCTGTCCTTTTTAAGGCTTACGGTCGTGATCCGAATGCATCGAACGCAGCAAACTGGGGCTTGGATAAGAACGGTGGTCTTTTCCTAAATGCAGCCATTCATGATTACGATGCGGCTAGATTTTTACTAGACCAAGAGGCCTTGAAAATCTCTGCAACAGGTGCCACCCTAGTTCACACCGGCCTGAGAGAATATAACGATATTGACACTTGCTCTACCACATTATTAATGACTAATGACACTATGGCGATCACCGAATGGAGCCGCTATGCTTCGTATGGATACGATGTGGCCGCTGAGGTTATCGGAACAGACGGTATCATACAGATTGGCCGCGGGAAAGATGAGGGTGTAACTCTCAGACTGCGAAACGAGCAGGCTCCTGGAGTGATTGATATTTTTCGTGACTCATACGCGGCAGAGATAGATGCCTTTGCGCTTGCTATCAAGAACGGCACGCAACCGACGCCAGGCGTTGAAGACGCTCGAATCGCACTCCATCTTGCTCTGTTGGCTCGACAATCTTTCGAGGAGCGCAAGTTATTGAATGTTACCAATTTAGCACAACTTACTTAATGACTATGAGCACCGAACTATATCTGATTCGCCACGGAGAGGCAGCAAATAATGTTCGCCATAATTATATTGCTGGTCGTAGCAATCATTTTCCATTAACAGAAAGGGGCGTCGCCCAATCACGCAGTCTAGGCACAGCCTTATTGAAGGCCGAGGTACTCCCTGATGTGGTGTATGCATCGCCGGCAATACGAGCCGTTCAGACTGCTCATCATGCACTCAATGCAATGATGATTGATATTCCAGTCAATAAAGATGACCGCCTGCAAGAACAGGATGTTGGCACATGGGTTGGACGTGTAGCCACTGAAGTGTTTACTGATGAGCAGGTTGCCGAGATTGACAGGCTAGGAAAAGATTTTAGATCTCCTAGCGGCGAGTCGTTTAACGACGTAGGCGATCGAATGTATGAATGGGCTAACTCGATATCGGATAGTGGGCGTGTGCTTGCTTTCACGCATGGTGGCTCTATTCGTTGCCTTGCGTCAAAAGTTGAATCCTGGTCACACCCACAAACATATCAAACGCGTCCTGGCAATACATCGATAAGTCTGTTTACTCGTAGTGAGGATGACTGGGTGCTAGAGTACATAGGCAAGAATATAGAGGAGATTAACTAAATGACAAGCAAGGAACTCCCTATTGAGATCACGTCTCGCCTAACGGCTAATGCGCTTATCAAAGCAAACCTTAAATCGGTTATTTATTTTGGTTCTGTTAGAAATAATCAAGACGTGCATAGTCGCTCGGACTGTGACTTACAGATTGTGCTTGATAAACCCTCATATGCACTTGCAGTCGCAATAAACACAATTCTGGAGGACTATCCAAGTGTTGATCTAAGCGTCATGTATATGCAAGACATATATAATCAGAATGGAGACGTTATATTCCACGACGGTACGAAGAGCCTTTTCTTTATGCATGTACTCGCCTCTGGAGAAATTCTATACGGAGAAAACGTCTACAAAGATATCGTAAGCCAACTGAAATTAGAGGACATACGTCCATCATTACTAGTTACCATACGAGAATACCTATCGAGGCTCCGTGTAATGGCCATCCAACAGACAAATGACACGCTTGGATTCAAGAAATATAGCCTCAAATTATTCAAAGACGTTCTTGTATACCTTGGCGAAGAAAGGGCTGAGAATATCTCGCGTATCACTAATAGCTCAGCTCAGGACGACATAAAACGAATCCACTCCTTTAGCGAAGGATCGCTAGCTGCGCTGGCAGACGTTACTAGATATGACAAAAACTACACGCGCGAAGAAATGGCTCATCTTCTCACGGATTATGAAAACATCGTAGAAAGGCTTTGTAATGAATGGAATTGAAAAACCAACGACCACTTTCGGCACTGAACGCACCCCGGAAGCACCAGGAGATTTCGGCGAGATACGGCGAGATGTTGCCGAGCGTCTTTTCAAAGACCCGTCTTATACAACATTCGATGCAATGTCAGAGATGTCTACCGCAGCCGAGGAGTATATTAACAAGCTTTCAAGTCAGTATCCTGGCTTAAAACTATGGGTCGGCGGCTCACTTGGGCGTCGTGAGATGTTGCCGAATTCTGATATTGACCTCTTCGTTATATACGATGACGATACCTACATCGAAAGTGATATTAGGGTTGATGGTGTCGATAAGTTTGAGGTTGGCCACATCAGCAAAGATCGACTGCGCGATTTATTGAACTACTCTCTCGTCGACGCCAACCGCTTCATTGATGGACGGATGGTCGGGCATGTTCCAGCCGATGACATCGAGGAGATGATTCTTGAGGCAAACACCCCTGATCATCAACTTGCGAACAATATTAGCGAATACTTCTTCTATCGTTATTTTGACTTTCCGAATAAAAAGACGGACATGGGGCCAAATCTAAAGTACAGCACTGGGTCTAGCAGGGATACCATTTTCTTTAATATGATTTCGCGCATGAGCACTGGAAGTTTCCCCGCCATAAGAGGTGAAAGCCCGGAGCTGCCAGAAGTCATGATAGACGCCGAGAAGCGGTATGGCCTTCGCGCTCCGTTTGAAGCAGCTAATTTACTATTTACAGTCAAGAATGCAGCGATATCCGTCTACGATATGACTGGCGATGTACGTAATCGGTACGTATCCCCAACGAGCCTGGAGGCCATATATGAATTCTGCAAAGACAAGTTTCAGGCATGGGGTATCAATGATAGTAGGCAGTTTATCGAAGCATATTCAGCCGCACGGCAAGAGCTTGAATATACCGTCGATACCATGCTGACCAAGGTACTCTCCGATCATCCTGCTGCGCAATCTTTCGGTCAAGTCTTGCGGGCTACACCCGAAGAGCTGCCAGAACTCTGTCTCGAGCTAATTCGTGGCGAATCAGAACACCCTCATTCCGTAGCTTCTTTTAGCACGTGGTATGCGTCTACGGGCCGAGTAGACGGAGAGAGTATGGAGAAGATTGCCAACGAATTGATGGAGCAGCCGCTTGATCGTTCATGGGGAGCATTGATGGCAGTTGCTTGCTGTCCTTACACGCCCGATTCTACACTGTCATCGTTGGCTGATTGGCTGTATAAGAACGAAGAAGGAGCGTATCTTACAAAGCTTATTACGCGCAACACTAATGCATCTCCTGAAACTAGAAGCAAGGCCATACAGTACTATAAAGATAAGGAGATAATCATCTAGTATGATCAAACTGATGACGCTTAATTTGTGGGGTTACGAGCAATGGGATACTCGTAAAAAAGCGGTTCTCTCTTTGATAAAAAGACAATCGCCGGATGTCATTGCTCTACAGGAGGTCCAATTTGATGTGGTGAGGTCGCCTATCTCGCAAGCTACTTACTTGGCAAGAGAGGGTTGCTTTCCTTATGTAATATACACGCCTTCGTTTCGGAAAGATCGACACCCAAGACGACGAGCTTTAACCGAAGGCTATTCGCATGGACTAGCTTTGCTATCCAAACATCCTATCGTTTCAAGTGAACTATACCTCCTTTCTCAAGGTATTAATTTCGACGAGCCATGCTCCACGCTATTTGCGACCATCAATGTTAACGGTCAGAGGATTGATATCTGCAATGTGCACTTTGGTAACACCGATCAAGAGTCGAGTGAACACCTGAACGAGCTAGTGAAGCTTTGTGTAAAAAGAAAAATTCAGCCGGTAATTCTGGGTGACTTTAATATATTCAAGCTAGTTGATCATTCAAATAATACACTGCTGGGTAGCTATGCTTTGTCTTCAGACGAACTAGAATATATATCAATTCCGAAGAACAATGGTACGCTGGATTACATAGCCATCCCTAAAAAGTATTCTTTTCTGTCGGTTTTTTGCCCCGAAGACGAAGTGTCAGATCATCGCACTGTCATCGCGGAATTAGGAATCAGGGGTCGTTATGAGTAATTTGAATCAAGAGCTACTTATTGTAGCAGAGGAGAATATTGGCAGGCCATTCAGACACCACTTTAAGCCCAATCTGTGTAATGGAGGGTGGGAGACCATCGATACATGTATGGAGGCGGGAATGGATCAGAATGGTTTTGATTGTATGGGACTAGTGATATACAGTCTGTGCAAAGTACTTGACATAGATTCCACAAACTGGCCAAGAGAACTAAGGCACAGCCTTCAACTGCGAGCTCTCGCGCATGATAGATCCCACCTGAGATATGGAGATATTTTGCTGATAGAGTCACTGTCTCCGGAGAATCGGCCCTATATGACACATATGGGTTTTTACGAGGATGCATCTACAATTATCCACGCAAGCGGAATATCTGGTGTTGTAGAGAGAACACCAATAAGCAGCCTTATGATTACTGAACTGACGGTCCTCAATACGGATGAACTAATCGGCAGACTTAGAAGTTGCTAATTAGCTTTTGATCGATATCTTTTTTAACACCCTTCGCTTATAGGGATCCTCGTCTGGGAACATATCTACTACGCTCAGAGTCGTAAACGCAACCTTATCACCTTTATTAAGGCGTGCGTGCTTTTGTACAGTTGCATGCGGAAGAAATCCATCACGTGCAAACTGTGGATCATTCAGCACAAGTTTGCCTTCTCCTAATGCCGTCACCACATCGAGGTGCAGGCTGACTAGGCTCTCTGATCGATTAAGGAGAACCACCTGAACTTGTCCGTTTTCACCAAAAAACCTATCATCTCCAGCTACCGACTCGGCAGGCATATGGCTACTTAATAGCTCAGTAAGTTTTGTGATCATCTCGTCAACAGACCAATCAATCGCAAACGTATCAACAATAGTCGAATGAAGCGGCCAGTTATCTGATGAATACTCGTATCCTTCATCAATTGGATCGAAAAACTGAACTATAGTATATTTTTGAGTAAATTTCTGGGTCATTGCAATAAAACGTCTCCTGTTGATACTGCCACTAGTATAGCGTACTTTCTATTTATAGATACATTCCTGACAAATTTCAGTCCAAGTGATAATATCCTGCTTTTTGGTGTGTTTTGAAGTGGTCTTGCCACCACACTTTTCACACTCACGTTTCGCACCCTCCCATTCAGTACCATCTTCCCAGAGAGCCATGCGCTTATTACAGGCTTCGCATTCAAACATTATAAGGATGTCATCTTCTTTACGGTTATCACGGTGCAGATAGTCTTTGCTAACAACTCGCATATCTTTGCCGCAAGCTCGGCAGAACGTTCCGCCTGAGACATGAGCCGAAGCAAGACGTTCATCTTTTTTCTGGTCTTCTGCCATCCACTTGGCAATATTAGCTTCCCGATTTGTGGCTCGTTCGGCAGCGACAGATTCAACGAACAAGAAATAATACTGGCTGTAGTGAAGATACCAGCCTGGTAGTTTATCTGTCAGCTCTTTCTTGCTGAGCTTCTTCTCCATTGTGGTGAAGGTATCGTCAACAATGCGTTCACCTGATCGACATTTGGCGATGGTGGCATCATCGTAGCGATCTTCATAATATTTATGTTCCTGAAGGTAGGTATACACTTTTTAGATTTAACCTTTAGCTTGAAGTTCTTTTGGAAGTAAACCCTCAATCTGCTTATCTGACCAGACATTTTTATTGTCGGGAGTGATCTTGAGCTTTTTCATTGCACTATCGTAGTCTGCGCCAGTAGTCTGAAGAGCTGAGTCAGATCAAAAGCTATTCAACGCAGCGGGTCAGGAATACTCAGCTGATGACACCGCTACTATGTATAACTCCACCGACACAGCAAGCACCTGGTACAACGACATCAACCCAGGCAACAGCGTGAGCGGCGTGATCGTCTTCGACCTACCAAAAGACCAGACACCAGTGAGTGCGGAACTGCATGACAGCGCCTTCTCAAACGGTGTAAAAGTAAACCTATAATTAGGCTAGACTTACAGATCAAGCAGCGGTACTGTTTGATGTACAGCCATGCTGGACGAAAATACTCAACCACTTAAGTACTGCCTGTACGCTCGAAAGTCTTCCGAGTCTGACGAGCGTCAGGCAATGTCGATTGACTCACAACTTAACGAAATGAGAGCACTAGCCGAAAATGAAGGCCTGCAGATAGTCTGCGAGCTTCAGGAGAGTCACTCTGCTAAAGATTCTGGCAAAAGACCCGTATACAACAAATTACTTAAGGGCTTAGCAAGCGAAGAATATAATGCCGTCCTCACATGGGCACCCGATCGACTAAGTAGGAATGCTGGCGACCTTGGATCGGTTGTTGACCTCATGGATCAAGGCAAGCTACTGCATATCCGTACTTACTCGCAGACGTTCACAAATAACCCGAACGAGAAGTTCTTACTAATGATTCTATGTTCGCAAGCCAAACTTGAGAACGATAACAAAAGTATTAACGTCAAACGAGGCATTAGAAACAAATGCGAGATGGGTTGGCGACCAGGCGTTGCACCGCTTGGGTACATGAATCGAGCATTCGCAGGTGTTAACGACATAATCCTCGATCCTGATAGATCGGAACTAATTATCGAAGCTTTTCAAAAAGCTGGGTACGAGCGTTGGAGCGGTCGTAGGATAAAAGCATGGCTTGATGAGCAAGGCTTTACTAATCGTTCAGGAAAACCGATTAGTGTGAGTCAAATATTAGTAATACTCAGTACGCCATTCTACTATGGCAAATTCCAATACCCTGAAGCACCAGATGCACCATGGTACACAGGTGCCCATAAGCCACTTATATCTAAAGAGTTGTTCGATCTCGTGCAAGAAACGAGAGGTGTCAACAAGGGTGTGTGGGGATCAAAAACATTTGCCTTCCGAGGACTACTGAAATGTGGACGGTGTACTGCAGATATCACAGCACAAGACAAATTCAAGACACTAAAAAATGGTGATGTAAAAAGATTCGTCTACTACAACTGCACAAGACGTAAAGACCCAAACTGTGCCGAGAAATATGTGAATGAAGAAAGGCTTTGTGAATTGATGCAGGGTTTTATTGAGAAACATCACGAGGAGATAAAAATAACGGAGAAACTTAGGGCAAGAGTCGACAAACACTTCTATACAACTAAAACGATACTTACTCACTACAAAATCGATCAAAAACTAAATAATCCATTCATTGAGTATGCTCGATACGTACTTGCTGACGGCACGGATAGTGAGAGAACATTCTTAGCATCAAATATGGGTCCTATGCTTCAAATAAAGGATGGCGAACTTGAGTTCTATGTATAGACCGTCCGCTTACATCTGTTAGTTTTAAAAATTATTAAAACAAGTGGTTCAGCCTAACTTTTACACTGTCTTCGTTATGACCACCGCTGCATGATGCTGGGTCTTTTGTAATATTGTACTTTTCTGCAGTCGTAGCAACAGTATCAAACTGTTTACTTAGCTCGTCTTTTGATGACGAACCGTAACTTACTAGCAACCTGTCTTTATCCCCAATTACTTTGTTAGTTATATTGCTGACTTCTTCACCGTTTAATATATAGGTCACTTTTTTTGTGTCGTTATTAACTAATAGCACATCAGAAGTATCTAAATATTCGGCACTAACATTCCAATTTATGTTCTGGAAAAAATTACCCCAAGTTACTGCACTATCTTCCACATGAACCACATCTTTAATATTTTCATGTAAATGTGCGCGTTCACCAGGTTTCTTTTCGGTGCTTATACTACATTCAGAAATTTCTTCGTAAAGTAAAGGATTACTAAACTGTTCTTGCTTGCCATTAACATATACTGCGAAGTTGGCATGATAGTGTACTTCTTTTGGTGGTTCATAAGTCACAAATCTTATGCCTAAAATTACCAACATACCAATCAAAACGCCCGTAATGCCTACTACGGCTTTGTTCGGTCTTCTAAGCTCTGGGGTTTTCATATATTCTCCAAGTGTTTATTACTATTTAGTATCTACGATTTATACACTTATAGTATCTGTGTTCTAGTTTGCGTAGCCCCAGTCTTTTTGCCATCGTTTCATCTGTGCAATTTCACTACTCTGAGCAGCTACAATAGCTTTTGTTAATGTTTTTACTTCGTCATGCTTTGCGTTTGTCTGACCAGGATATGCCATATTTATTGCCGATTGGTGGTGTTCTATCATGGAAGATAGAAAAGCCTTATCAAACGCATCGCCGGTAAGTCCTTTTAGCTCTTCAGTCATTTGTCCCATATCTGCCATCATTCCCATAGCTGAATGATCCATCATCATTTCTCCGCTACTTGATGGGTAACTCCAAGCTGTTTGCCAACTTTCCATATCAGTAATTTCTTTGCTTTGAGCTGAAATTATATTCTCAGCCATATCTTTTAGTTCTTGGTGCTTGGCATTGGTTTGAGCTAGCTTCGCCATGTCTACAGCACCCTTATGATGCTCGATCATATTAGCAATAAACATACGGTCATAGTCGTCACCAGTAAGTTCGCTATACATTTTGTAATCAGCCGAGTTCTTGTCTACTAAACTGCTTGAACTTACTTGCTGTGACGAGTTTTCACCCATCATATTGTTGTTGCCCATCATCCCATCATCATTGTTACTAATTGCGTAGATACTGACTCCTGCAATCGCCACGATTGCTACTATTGCCACGATTAGTATGTTCTTGTTCTTCATCCTAGGTTCTCCAAATTACGTTTAAGATATTGCTTGAATTAACAAACAAATCTTAGACTCTAAAGACGCCGTACAGAATATATATCGGTATCTTTGGTGGTGGTTTAATAGAATCAGCATAGGTCCTTTGATTTACATGAATCTCGCTGAATTTCCAAACTTCATCCTGTACGTAAAACGGTATTGTTGGCTCATCGCTCTCTTCATCAAGTTCTAAATTAAGAAACTCATCTTTATTAATAACAGCCGTACGACATAGTGTTGCACAGGAAGCTGAACTGCTAGTCTCGTGGTTCATGCTACCCATGTCATGAGAGGTCATTGGCATCGCTGAAGCATGTAGACCCGAGCTAAACGTGTTGAATAGTAGGATCGTAAAGACTGTAATGATGCTGGTAAATAGCTTCTTCATACCTATATTTTACCCTAAGTCTAACTTCCGTAAGAATTGAGCATTAACTGCTACTACGATAGTAGAAAGCGACATGAGCACTGCACCTATAGCTGGAGAAAGTACAAAACCGAATCCAGCAGTAACACCTGCAGCTAGAGGTATCGCAATGGCGTTGTAACCTGTCGCCCAAGCTAAATTTTGAATCATTTTTCGGTATGTAGCTTTTGAAAGAATGACAATTTTTGCTACACCTCGTGGATCACTGCTAGCCAGTACAATTCCAGCAGATTCAATGGCGACGTCTGTACCAGCCCCAATAGCTATGCCTACGTCTGCTTGTGTGAGTGCGGGGGCGTCGTTTACCCCATCGCCGACCATAGCAACTTTGCTACCATCGGCTTGAAGCTTTTTAACAACATCTGCTTTATGCTCAGGTAAAACTTCAGCAAAGAACTCTGTAATTCCAAGTTCTTTCGATACCCAAGCCGCAACACCCTTGGCGTCACCAGTCAGCATAGCTACTCGCTTGCCAGCTTTTTGCAATGTTTGGACAGCTTTTTTCGATTCGGGTCGAATTACGTCGGCAAGCATAATTGCTCCTATAACTTTTTTTGACTTGATGACATAAACTACTGTCTTGCCATCATTGCTCGCGCTCGTGGTTGCACTTTCTAACTCTTGGGTTAACTTTAGCGATAACTCTTCGATCAGCCTTGGCCCACCCACATATATTGTATCCGTGCCAACTAGAGCTTTTGCGCCACGACCAGACATTGCCGAAAAATGCTTAGCAACAACAAGTTGTAGCTTCTTGCTTTTGGTAAAAGTAACAATGGCCTTTGCAATAGGGTGTTCTGATTCAAGCTCTACTGAAGCAGCTAAAGCGAGTACATCCTTAACTTTTGCATCTTCGGCAATTATATCGACGATGCCTTGTTCACCCTTGGTCAGTGTTCCTGTCTTATCGAATAATACGACGTCAATGTTTCTTGCAGATTCGAGCGCCATACGTTCGCGAACGAGTAGTCCATTTTTAGCAGCGAGCGTAGTAGAGATTGCAGTTACAAGCGGTACCGCAAGCCCAAGTGCATGAGGACATGCAATAACTAGTACCGTTACGACACGCTCAAGAATGAATGAAGCTGACTGGTCGCTAAAGAATGTCCAGCCGATTGCGGTGAGTATTGCTGCGCCTAGTGCAATAAATGTTAAATAGAATGCTGCACGATCAGCCACAATCTGAGTTTTTGATTTACTATTCTGTGCATCAGCAACCAATTTCATGATTCCTGCGAGGGCAGTATCATCGCCGACCTTCGTTACCTTAATAGTCAGTGCACCACTTCCATTTATTGCACCACCAATAACGAGCGACTTAACAGTCTTACTTACTGGTTTTGATTCACCCGTAAGCATTGATTCGTTAACTTTAGATTCGCCCTTCATAACAATGCCGTCTGTCGGGATGGTCGAGCCCGGGCGAACTAATACAAGATCACCAACCTTCAAACTTGCGACTGCAACAATCTTCGTGCCACGTTTAGACACTAGCTCAGCTTCATCAGGAAGTAGTTTAGCAAGTTCCTTGAGTGCTCCTTGCGCATTCTGAACGGAAGCCATTTCTAACCAGTGACCTAAGAGCATGATTGTCACTAAGGTTGCAAGCTCCCACCAAAAGTCCATACCCTCTAAGCCAAACGACACTGCTATGCTATAGCCAAACGCAACGGTAATAGCTAACGAAATAAGGGTCATCATGCCAGGTTGTCTAGCGGCTAGCTCCGCTTTTGCGCTTTTTAGGAATACAAGTCCACCGTAGAAAAAGATAATTGTGCCCAAAATAGCTGGGATCCATGTGCTGCCTGGAAACGACGGTGCTGTGAAATTAAGAAGTTCTTGAATAGTTTCAGAGAAAATAAGGACAGGGATCGTTAAAACAAAGCTTAGCCAAAATTTCTTCTTGAACATGTCTGGATTGTGACCAGCGTGTTTATCGTGATCATGCGTTTCATGATGACCCTCGTGCATGGAGTGATCCATTACTTGCTCCTGACGTTGTTGAGCTCGTATAAGTTCAGTAGTTCTTCTAAAGCTTTGGTCTGTTCCTTTTCTTCACCAGAGCTAAGCATGTCAGTAATATGCGTAGTAATATGGTTTTCTACGATCAGTTTATTCAGGGAGGCTAAAGACTTTTGAATAGCTAAACTCTGGGTAAGAATATCCATGCAGTATTGCTCATTGTCTATCATCTTTTGTAGGCCTTTGATTTGACCTTCAATAATCTTGGTGCGGTGGCTGGCTCGTTTTTTGATATCTACTCTCATGTTCGAAGTATATACCCCATGGGGGTATTATGTAAAGGGACAGGTCTAGGAAACGGGTCAGGTATTCACCTGCTTGCTCCCTCAGGACGGGAAGGGCTGGGTTAGAACCAAGTTACAGGGGTGAAATGAAAGAACCGTCATTTCTGACGGTTCCAACATTGTAGCTTGTAATTGATACATTTCTTTCTTGGATGACCAAAGAGAGAAGTTATTGCAGGTCTAGGAACTAGGTCTGCGTTTTTCTCTGCTTGGTCTGGCTCGGGAGACCGGACTCGAACCAACAATAGCTACCGCCGATTTTTATGCTCATTTTACCTTAGCTTACAACCGGCTATCAAAATATTTACTTCCTAAATAGACTCGGCAGAGGCGTTACGACTTTGTAGGATGTTAAATTTCTACAAAGTCATCTTCAGTTAATTGGCCAATAAATCGTTTTGCCCAGATCACTGCTGTTTCGATTGTGTCAATTTTTGGACCAAATTCTTTTAGATCATCGAGCGCAACCCATTGATATTCGCTGTATTCATCGTTGAGCTCTATGTCACCCTCAACGTATTTGCAAATATGATGCGGTAGTATCATCGATGAGCCGTCTTTTTTCTGGAAGTATGCGTTAAAAACTGGCATAGCAGCAATTCTAATTTTTGCGCTTGCTCCAATCTCTTCAGTTTTCTCTCTCCGGATGCCATTAATAATGCCGCCATCGCTCGTTTCAATTTTACCTCCTATGAAGGAAAAGGTTCCATTGTAGTCCTGCTCTCCTTTACGCTTGGCAAGCAAGATCTTATCTAGAGTTTCATTGAAAACAACTAATTTTGGACAATACTGGAAATACAATTTGTTCATTCGGCGGATCCAATGATTCTATCGAACCGTGCTTTAACTGCCAGTTGGTCTACTTTTGAGATGGTTGCCTTAAATTCATTGCCACTTGGAGCTGTCCAAGATATTGTTTCGCCTGCCTTCGCGCCGTACAAATTTTTTGCCATTGGAGAGCTAGGAGTAACAATAGTCACATTATCTTCAGATGACATTCCTGGAATATGATGAGTGGCTAGGTCAAAAATTTCAGTATATCCATCATCTTCAACTGTATGAACCCTTGAGCCATATGTCGCAGTCTGCTCATTTGGATCAGGGTAGGGTATCTCGCCCCTATCCTCGATTTGGCGAGATAGTTTAATCATTGTTTGTAAGTGTTTTTCTTTCATGTGCGCTTCAACGGCTGCTATCTGCGATGCTGGGTCGTCAAACGCCCAATCACCACCACTTGAAGCCACGGCTTCCCCGTATTCCTTATTGGCATCACTTAATGCCTCAGTCGCACGATGCACGGCGTTTAATACGAAGTGCACTTCATGCGGTAAAAAGCCTACTTCATTTTCGTTACTTAAAATCTCTCCCATTAGTGTATATTATAACCTTATCTCTTGCTTAGTGCAACAGGTTGAATACAATGACTCCCATCGACGTATATAGTAATACCTGAGGCGCCAGCATTGTAGGCCTCGCGGTATATTTCAGCTACATCCTTGGTGCTGGAATCTGAAGGCATATTTATGGTTTTGGAAATGGCTTCATCGGTATATCTTTGTAAGGATGAGACCATGGCTAAATGATCTGAAGGATCTATGCCCTGAGCACAAGCGAGATATTCTTTAAATTCATCAAGGTCAGCATATTGTGTTAATTCATCTAGCCCCACTGCTTTTCCGGTAATTCTCATGATATGTCTAGCCATTTCATGTCTGACGTTAGTATCTATTCTTTCAAGCGAGAAATGCGGCTCAACACCCGTTGACGCTCCATACACCAATGCGCTTCTGCCGGTTGGAGGCAGGGCAACGGTAGTTGTATTCCTTAGTAGTCTAGTTTCTTTAATTACGCGCCCCAGCCTTCTCCAGTCCAGGCAATCAACACTGTCGGTACTTTCATGATTACCATACATTGAACTAAGATAGTCATTGCTATCATAATATCGATTGCCAATTGGTTGCATCATTGATAGTGCTGGACCACGCTGTTTAGCAAGTTCTATCGATGCTAACTTAGAAGTATAGTTTATAAATGAAAGTATATTGGTAATCAGTTTTCTGGCTTCTTCAGACTCATAGCTAAGTCCAGCTATACTAATCGCATCAGCGACTCCACTAAGCCCTATGCCGATCTTTCGTTTCTGTTGCATGACATGAGCACTCAGTGGGGTTAAGTAGCGGTCAATGCTTATCGACAATGCATTATCAAGTGCACGCGTAAGAACCTCTGTGGTTTCTTTCAGGTCGTCATAGTTTATTTCTGGACCTTCCCCTCGATTCTTGATGAATTTACATGCATTTATATATCCAAATTGGCATGATTCTCCTTCAACGAGCCCAACTTCTGCACAGGGTGCAGTAGTTTTATAGCTACCAATGCCTGGTATAGGATTTCGTGCATTCATTCTATCAAGAAAAATCAGACCGGGATCCGCGCACCTTGTTGCTGCTTCACAGATTCCTTCAAATATTTCAGCCGCGCCTGCTCGCGAACCATCCAAGAGCTCAATTTCACCGTTCATATCTAGATGAGCAAAGAATCTATCGTCAAGATCAACCGATATATTAAACTTCCATACCTTAGACCCGTCGGCACTGTCAGTTTTGCATCTGATAAAATCCATTATTTTTGGGTGATAAACACTTAGAACCGCCATATTACCCACAGGACGATTTTCTTCTTCTCTTTTTGAGCCTTCCAAAGCAAAATCATTAAGCATTTTCAGCATTGAGACTGGGTCTTTCAAAGAGTTGAGGTCAAATCCCGTGCCCATGCCTTGCTGGTGCAGGGTATCAATCTCATTTCTCAACATATCAGGATCGCATTGTGTAAGGTCGGAGGTAGGCATAGTACACGCACCAAGTGGCCTGTCAAAATACCTGCCAGCATTAGTCATGATTGTTGTACTCATAATAATTCGGCCGTCGTCCATTCTCTCACCCAATTTTTGAGCGAATTGTTGAGTTTCGGGGCCAGTTGAAAAACTTGACTCCTCATGGGCTAGCGTAGATACAACTCGCTCAACCATATCTGATCCAGACTCAAGCTCATTAATAATTTTGCCTTTCCTCAGGAGGTTAAGAGCTTCACTGTTTGGCGTAAAGCTAGACTCGTACACTTTAAGCTCCCCGGATTTCACTATCAAAAACTCGCCGCATTTGCTGATCCCAATATTCAGCATTTACTATCGGTACGCTACCGTCAACTCGAATGTCGGCCATCGTGATTACATTCGCTAGCCGTTGATCAGTGCTACTCGCACGCATGTCTTCATCATCTAATCTGTGGAAATTTTTGGCATCTTGTTCGTCTGAAGATCGCGAACGACCCGTTGCTCTACTGATCCTGATATTATCTGACGTATCAACATGCACAATTACACTCTTCCGTAAACCACGAAGGGTAATTACTTCTTCAACAACATATAAGCCACTTACTATCACTAGTTCATCATCAGGTATATGATCAATGCTTTGTCTAAGTAAGTAGTCGTTCCCGTTCTCTTGTCTTAATTTTGCAGCAGTTTTGCGAGTGAGGTCTCTTGTAGGCTCACCAAGGTTATTCTCTTGAATATAACGCCTAGCGATATCAGATGTTGTCACCAACGAGCCACCTTTTCTGTCTTGGATAAACTTACCAAAACTATCCTTACCGCTAGCTAATCCACCAACTAAGCCTATCGCTTCCATATACGTATAATAATGTATACACATATATGTGTCAATATAAGTACGGTGTGCTATAATTACATCCGTATGAAGGTGTATTTTTCTACCTCTGCAAGTTCAATTGACAAGAATATTGATGACTGCAGAATTATTATCTCAGCAATTAAAAAACTTGGTCATGAACTTGTCCGAGATTGGGTTGAGCGTGCCTATACACAAAAAATCAAAGGCCACCATTATTCTGAAAATGAGTCAAAGAAAATCTATCAAGACAACCTGAGGGCACTGAAGGAATCAGACGTAATCATTCTTGAGGCTACCAGTCATACATTTAACACGGGTTATCTTGCCAGTCTAGCAATAAGCCTACAAAAACCATTGTTAATATTGACGAAAGATTCCACGCAGATGACATCCTTTCTCATGGGTGAAACTACAACCCTGAAATACGTTGAATCTTATTCTGACGCTTCTGATCTCAAATCAATAATTTCTTCATTTCTTGCTGAGAACTCTAACAATACAAAAGATGTTAGGTTCAATATGTATATCGGACGAAATATCAGCAACTTCTTAAAACGAGAAGCAAAAACTAAAGGCAAATCAAAAGCGCAAATTGTTAGAGAAATACTAGAAACGCATATAGCAAATAAGTCATAACAGCTCTGTGAGTCAAATCTCTTCACTTGCAAAATTAGCGACCGACCATGGAACCCGGTCTACCTCTGTTAATGCTTGGCTCTCCCTAGTGGACGTACTTCGTTACTTTGAAGTCGAAAGCACGCAGTCTATTCAACTCCAGTTATCTGACCCTTTTCGTTTGTTTGGTAGACTCCCTTAGACAGGTCTACGAGTGTTAGAGTGTTGCCGAATGGGTCTTGGATTACAGACATTTTGCCTACGGGAATGTCTTCCGGTGGTACGAGTATCTTTCCTCCGGCTTCCTGGATTACCTTAACTGCATCCTGAACAGAATCGACGAGGATGTCTGTTTCCGGGTCTAATGTAGTACTCATAACGAGCTCGCAGTCGCCTAGTTTTACGGCTGCCTGATCGTCTTTTCGCCAACGCAGTTCATGCCCAAGCTTTTCACAATAAAACGCGAGTCCTTCGTCGATGCTTGGAACTCTCACCAAAACGGCATCTACTTTATTGAATAATGGCATGCTCATATTGTATCAGCAGTTTGAGTTCGAAGTGCGTCCGTTAGCCCCACTCAAACAACAAACAGAGGCCGATGACCTCTGTTAATTAAGTTCGAAACTTGGCTCCGGGGAAAGGATTCGACTCGTTCTGCTCACTCGGCAGCATTTTGCCAAAGCAAAATGCTCGTTCGGCCAAGCAGTGTTTCCTTAAACTGCCATTCAAGGGAGTTCTCGCCTCTCGGTTCGAATCGTTCATCTCAACAAACCAAAAGAAAACGAGCCAGACCTTCGCTTAAATACTTTACATATGCTTTCGGTGGTTAGTGAATCGCTAATTGTAACGTGAGACACATATCTAGTATAGATCAGCGAAGCGCGCGTCGTTTCAACCATCTTACAGACGCGTATATTACACACAGGCCAGCTAGTACCAATGCGCCAATTATTACAGTGTCTCTTGGGTTTACTTCTCTAGACCCGCTAACGCTCGCTAGAATATTACTCAGTAGTACTAATAGGAGAACGCTGATTATGGAGCCTAAAATAATAAGCATTACTGCTGCTGTTGTGCTATTCGCATTGTTATAAATCGACATATCTACCGGTACGCCAAGATCGTGCAATTGTTTTGCCCAACTGATGAACCCTGATGATTTGAGATCATACTCACGGATGGCTGGATTGCTCCCGGTAGTAGCGCCGAGAAATGCTCCTGTATTGTCGCCCTTGACTGATTTAATGACATTACGATCAAATGATACTTTGTATTTTTTGCTGGCAGCTATGATTTTTAATGCCTGGCCTCGCTGCTTGACTTTGTTGATCTCTTTGATAGCTAAGTTAAAAACGGGTCCTTCACTGGTTAATAATTCGATACTCTCTCCGCTTAGCCTGAGCGTTCCAAGTGTATATTTGGCGCCAAGTCCCTGCGTGAAAGCGACGGTTTGGGGTTCTGGCATGTGTATTTTCCTTTGCTACTAGTTTATAACCATACTAACACTTCAGGGTAGGGCAGTCTACTTGCCCCCTGTGCATGTGTAACGGCACGCTGTCGAATCGTAGTTCTGTGCGCAGCCTGATTGACCGAACCTTCGACTTTCGCCAGCGAGCTGGCGAATCGAAGAACCGACCCATCGCCGAAGCCATATAAAAACAGCCCTCAAATGAGGACTGTTTTTATATGGCTCCGGGAACTGGACTCGAACTTTTGACACATACCAGCTCACCTAACAGTGGTCAGATGTTAGTAGTTTAGCTTGGTTCGATTGTGAGTCAAGCTAATTGTCGGTCATTCAAAGTAGTTATGAATCTTGACTTGAATGCCTCCTCCGGTATAGACGTAACGCGTTCGGCGTTTGGCTTTTTGCTGTCTGGCACAGGCCTTTTGTCAATAATCGTCATGCCTCGTGTATAGTCCCCCTTCGTCTCAAGTTCGATATTTATCTCTTGTGTTGAACATTTTTTAGGCTCAAGAAGATAGTAGGCTGCCAGCACGTCGTACATCAATGCCCCTTCTGACGCCATGTCCTTCTTGAGGCTCTCTATGTATGGACGATTCATCGCAATCAGAGCCTTTCGCAGAGAAGAATCGTTTATCTGCTCGAAATCCGTGAGCTTGAGCTGAATGTGATTGCACGCATCAAGCGGCACGAATACCTTTTTAACAGGCAAGTCTAGCACAATTGATGCTGCCTCAGGATCGACAAACATATTGAATTCAGCGACACGATTCTTATTCCCTGCCACCTCAAAGGCACCACCCATTATCACAATCTGATGTACTCTCTTCATTGTCACGGGATCACGCATGATTGCCCTGGCAATATTTGTTAACGGTCCAAGGGTGAGTAGTGTCACTGGCTCTGAAGATTGCTTTACGGTGTCTACAATTTTTTCAGCGGCATTATTAGTCAACGCGTCTTCAGTATTTTTTAAATCCACTCCATCTAGGCCGCTTTCTCCGTGCACAACTGCCTGTATAAGTTTACGCTCCAAGGGTTTTGCTGCTCCGGAATATAGTGGTATGTCTTTTCTCCCGAGAAGCCTCAGTATATAAGCGGCATTCCGGGTTGTATTTTCAATAGTTGAGTTTCCCGCCACAGTAGTAATGGCGGCAACATCTATGCGCGGGCTCTTAAGCAACAACATTAACGCCATTGCATCGTCTTGTCCGGGGTCGGTATCAATGATTACTTTCATACTAGGTTCCTCTCTTTGATTATTTCTAAAATTCCTTTGAGCGATGTTGCTGAAAAGTCAGCATCGAGTCGCTCCGGTCCAATTAGTGCCGTCTGCATGCCGATCGATTTCGCCGGAATAATGTCCGAATGGTTTTGATCACCAATTGACAAACAAGCTTCCGGCCTAGTCTCCATTTTTGCAGCGACATGTCGGAAGATTGCTGGGTTTGGTTTACGCAAATCAGGTTCGCCGGTATAGACTTGGCTGCCGAACACATCGCTTACCTCCAGATATTCGAGGACAAGGTCAACCCATACTTTGGGAGCTGCGCTAAGGAGCGCTGCTCTACCTGCGAATGGTGTAAGCATGTTTACTAAGTTGGGGTTTGCGCCTATGTAATTCTCTGGTGGTTGACTCCAGGTTGCATCAAAGAGGTCATAGCGATCGATGCCATAATCCTTTTCGAGCCCAAGACTCAGTTCACCTGAGTATCTTTCCATAATCTGATTAAAAATTTCTGAAGCTTCGTCTTGGTTGATGCCAAGCTGCTCACCAATAAATGTTCTCGTATTAGACATCAGGTCGGCACAAAAACGTGATGCACCAAAACTGGTCCCTGGAATTCCGTCCAGATCATATAATGTACCGTCAAGGTCAAAAATAAACTTTGTTTCCGTCATGATTTTCTCCTCAATTAAAAAAGCCTCCTGAAAAAGGAGGCCTGAAAGATTAAATTTCTAAATAACTAGCTAACAAGCCTCCGAATGTAGGTGGCGATGCCAAGTCGTGTTAGAAATTAGCTTAAACATAATTTTTACTATAGCATTTAATTGATAATATGCAAGAATAGATAACAAACTCCGTGATGATTATGATGGGAAGGTCACCGAACCCGGTCGCAATCTTCCCTGCTTGCTCCTCATATAGAGAACCGGTAA
This sequence comes from uncultured Candidatus Saccharibacteria bacterium, assembly GCA_964448075.1. Classification (GTDB taxonomy): domain Bacteria; phylum Patescibacteriota; class Saccharimonadia; order Saccharimonadales; family CAYUUR01; genus CAYUUR01. The sequence continues at coordinate 196,952 of CAYUUR010000003.1, forward strand.
GGTTCGAACCAAATCATCAGAGGTGATTTGGTTCATCTCTCCCCTCTTTTCTGGTTCGAATGCTTACATCACAATACTGTATTTTAGGGAAACCGGTCTCGAACTAGTTAACAGATAAGAAGTAGTTTGACAGAAATAGAAAAACCGGTCACAGGAAACCGGTCTACCTCTGTTGTGCTTGGTCTGGCTCCCGGGGTCGGATTCGAACCGACAACCTCGAAGTTAACAGCTTCTTGCTCCACCATTGAGCTACCCGGGATTAATTATGAGACACCCATTCTGGGTTTCTCTTCGCGCGGGGCAAAAAATGTGATTTTTGCTCCGGCTGCTCTTTCCAGTCTAGCTTAGACTGGAAGTTGCTCACGAACGAAGGCATTATACCGAAGATAATTACTTGAAACAAGCGAATACGACAGGATGTTGGTGTGCACCCAAATTATTACTGTGCGCCAACTATTGCTATACTGCCACTGAAACGAGCAACAATGATACATAAAAAGAAGATTGACCCACCAAAGCTTGAACAGTATATCGACAATAGCGCGGTATTAATTGAGGCGCTCGATTCGGTTGAGGAGTCGGTCTATATGTTTGATGCGTCTACCAATAAGGCACTCTATGCCAATCGCAGTATTCTACATATCCTGGGCTACTCCCCTGAGAAAATCACAGAGATGGGATTGCAATGGTCTGAGATGGTTGTTCATCCTGATGACTACCAATATCTCTCAACCCACATTGCCAGTTACAAAATATTGTCACCTGGCATCCGTTCACGCGTGGTGTATCGCGTAAAAGATGCCAAGGGTGTGTGGCATAGTGCTGAAAGTACTGGCCTTGTTTTGGCGCCGCGGAGTTCTGATCGCAAGCTAGTGCTCGGCACCACACGTCTCGTCCCTGATACGGATGGTACGCCATCAAAAAATGGCCACGACCATCGGTGCACTAACTGCTCAAAGTTGCTGGGAAAAGAGAAGTTTGAAAAGTCTGTCGTCGAAATTAAATGTCATCGTTGCGGTGAATACAATGACCTGTCGTTATAGTGGAGGCATCCTAAGCATTAAACTATTCAAAAAGTATTTCAAAATAACAGCAGTAGCGCTATAATCATAAGCTATAAGGTTTATTGTTTTAGAAGGTCTAGAATCTCTTTAAGCCAGGAATAAAGGTTGTATGAGGGTAAACAGTTCTTTCTATAAAGGGAGTATGAGGAAGTTGCAAAGACTTGCTGCACAGGCAGGTCGTTTTTTGGCACGCCAGATGGCAATTGTTGTCCTGTTTGTTCATGATCAGACCAAGAAGCTATACAAGTTTACTCACCATAATATGGCCCAGAAGCCGCACCAGAAACTTATGCAGCGACAGGGTAAATATGCCACCTGGCACTCGTGGGAGCATCATCATAAGGTACATTACGCTACCCTAGCAGTCTATGTGTTAGTAGTTGGAGTGATGCTTTTTAGTAACTTTAGGAATGTTTTTGCCGCATCTGATCTGACACAGTCCTGGAACTTCTCTACCCCATCTAACTACACCTATGATGACGATACAGTAGAGACTAGCGGGAGCAGCGCGCAGCACAAGGCCCAGAATTATGAAACTGATGGTAATACTTCCGCCCTCTACCATCTCGATGAAGCAAGTGGTACTACTGCCGATGACGCCAGCGCTAATGCCAATGATGCGACTACACAGACGGCCGGCTGGGCTACTGGTAGCCTGAATAACGCTCTTGATCTGAATGGTACGGACGAATTTGCTTCGGCACCAGACAGTGCCAGCTTGTCTTTGAGCGGGCAGAACACTTTGGAGGCATGGACAAAGTTTGACTCCACATTCAATACTAACGCGTCCCAAGACCAGGGAGTGATAGATAAGGGTGCATATAAAATGTACTACGACCAATCCTCTGGCCGCCTTAATTATGAGATTGCAAATACAGGCGGTAACAGTTGGACTCGGCAAGCGGGAAATGACGAAAAGAGTAGCTGGGATTTAGATGGTAAAACGATAGTTCGGTCAGTCGTGACTAACGGCACTGATGTTTATGCTGGCCTCGGCCTAGGTACTGGCGATGCCGAGGTTTGGAAATGGACTGGTTCTGCATGGAGTCAGATTGGTGGCGACGCCAAGAATGGTAGCTGGGCTGACCAGCAGTTTGAAGATGTAATGTCATTGGCCATAAACGGTACTACTCTGTACGCTGGGCTTGGAAGTAATGCTGCCGGTGATGCCGAGGTGTGGAGCTGTGATATGGCAACTAACTGTACGGACTGGACCAAGATTGGTGGTGACGGTGTAAATAGTGGCTGGGCAATCAGTACATATGAATCAGTGACGGCAATGACTGTCATGGGCGGTAATCTGTATGCTGGGTTAAGCCTTACCGCCCAAGATGCTGAGGTCTGGCGTTGGAACGGCTCGACGTGGACCAAGATCGGTGGTGACGGAGTGAGTAGCAGCTGGGCGGCAGCGCTAAATATTGAGGCGGTACGTTCACTAACTACGGACGGCACTAATGTCTACGCTGGCCTAGGTGACACCGCCCAAGATGCCGAGGTCTGGTCATATAACGGTACGACGTGGACCAAGATAGGTGGTGATGGTGTAAACAGCAGCTGGGCGGCAGCTAGTAACATAGAAGCGGTCTATTCATTAACACACTTTGGCGGCAACCTATATGCCGGTACTGGACTTACTGCTGGCGATGGTGATGTCTGGCGCTTCAACGGTACGACATGGACTCAGATAGGTGGTGATGGCTTGAATAGTGGTTGGGCGGCGGCTACCTATGAGGGCGTTTACTCTATGACGAACGACGGCACTAACCTTTATGCAGGTGTCGGTAGCACGAACGGTGATGGTGAGGTCTTCCGCTGGAACGGTTCGGCTTGGACTAAGATCGGTGGAGACGGAATAAACAGCGGGTTCTCTGTCAACCAAGGTGACGGCGTGTACGCTATGGCTTACGGTAACAGTACACTTTACTCTGGTTTGTATGATGCTGCTGGAAACGGTACTCTCTGGGGTTGGAATGGCTCTGTTTGGTCGTGGACTGGTGGCGGTTATGTAAACTCCAGCTGGGGATTCTACAACTTACAGAGTGTTGAATCTAGCGCGACTCACGAGGATAAACTTTATGCCGGTACTGGCGTTACTGTCGCCGGTAACGCCATGGTCTGGGAATTTGACGGTAGTACCTGGCAGATTGTTGGCGGACAAGGCGTACGTGGTAGTTGGGCTGCTGATACATTTGAGAATGTCTTTGCCTTGCAGAGTTACAATGGAGATCTATATGCAGGTTTAGGTACGACAGCTAATGATGCCGAAGTCTGGCGATATGATGGTTCGACTTGGACCAAGGTTGGCGGAGACAGTCTCAACTCTGGCTGGACTACTAACTTCGAAAGCGTATATTCCCTAACAGTGTATGGTGGCAATTTGTATGCCGGGCTTGGGGCATCTGCACAAGATGGTGAAGTTTGGCGCTGGAATGGGTCTAGTTGGCTAAGGGTCGGCGGTGATGGCGTAAACAGTAGCTGGTCGGCAGCTACCAACATTGAGGCCGTGTACACAATGACAGTGTTTGATGGCAATCTCTACGCTGGTCTTGGCGCCTCAGCTAATGACTCTGATATATGGCGATACAATGGCACTTCATGGACGCAAGTTGGTGGCGATGGGCTAGGAAGTAGCTGGAATACTGTCTATGAAGAGGTCTACATCATGCGCGTCTATAACAACAGCTTAGTTGTAGGTTTGGGTAATGGGACTGACGATGCCGAAGTATGGTCTTACGATGGTACAACGTGGACCAAGATAGGTGGCGATGATGTGAATAGTAGTTGGACAAATGGTACGTATGAACGTGTCCGTGCTATGGCAGTATATAACGGTAAGCTTTACGCCGGCGTTGGAGATACGGCCGGTGATGGTGAAGTTTGGGAGTGGAACGGTTCAACCTGGACGCAAATCGCTGGAGATAGTCTCAATTCTGGCTGGACTAACGTAATTGAATACGTCAGTACATTGATAGATTATAAGGGTAAACTCTTCGCAGGTGTCGGTAACACCGCTAATGCCGATGCACAGATGTGGAGCTACGGCAATAACGCATTCTTGTCTAGCTCGCAAACTTCACAGGATACCAACTGGCATCATGTGGCGGCTACTTATAATGGCTCAACTATGAAGATTTACATTGATGGTGTGGAGGATGCCTCGGCTTCTGCTTCGGTGACTATTCCTGATACCACCTCCCCCCTTCTCATAGGCAGTACCTATGGTAGCGGTGGTAGCGGTGACGCTCAAGGATTCTTCACGGGTCTTATCGATGAAGCCAGGATAAGCTCAACTGCCAGGACGAGCTTCACTACTAGCCCTTATGTTGCTTCTAAACAAATTATTGAGTTAAACGATGCGGCCTATACGAGCGGCGTAAATACGATTGACACCTTCTCTGCCGATGAGACGCTCAACGGCGGCAGCATTGGCTATCGTGTGTCAAACGACGACGGAGCAACCTGGAAATACTGGGATGGTGACTCATGGGAAAACGCTGCAACTGTCAACGATTCATCTGACGAAAGCACTATAAATACCAATATAAGTTCCCTGCCCGTTACGTTTGAAGGTATTAAATGGCAGGCTGTTATTAGTGGCGATGGCGATCAAAGAGTGGTACTTAATTCTGTAACTATTGAAGCTACATCTGATATCGTCGACCCAGCGACAAATGCCGATAATATTCTGGCATACAAAGCTAATGGTGGATCTTCCATTGCCTCAAACGACTGGACTAACGGTGCGTCGCCTTACTTCTCTTGGGACGCCGGTACTGATGCTGACTCTGGCATACTTGGCTATTGTCTATACTTAGGGCAAAGCGACACGGCCGATCCTGTCACGACCAAAGGTTTATTGGGTAATAGCCCGGTAGATACTGGCGGTAACTGTGAATTTGCTGTGCCGAGCAACGAGGTAGATTTCGCTACCAGCGGCTATATTGGTACCGCCATGACATCATCGAGTAGCCCTTACTACCTGCATGTCAAAGCAATTGACCAAGCCGGCAATGTATTTGGAACGGCCGAGACTTTCCAATTTAGATTTGATAATACTGCTCCATCTAACCCAGGGTTCATAACTGCCCCTTCAGGTTTCATTAACACCAAGGAAGCGACCTTGTCATGGGCAACGGTTGGAGGTCAGGCCGCGTCTGACGCTAATTCTGGGGTCGCTGGATTGCAGTATAAGATTGGCAATACTACTTGGTATGGTGATAGTCACACTGGCACGGGCGACAATACTGACCTGCTCGTTAATGACGGAAGTTATATGACAGTCGACCCACCCGACTACGCCAATATCGAAGAAGGCGTAAATACTGTTTACTTCCGTACGTGGGACCAAGCTGGTAACGTTACGTCCTCCACTGTTACAGCTGCTTTGAAGGTCAACACCAATGGTTCTCCATCTCCCCCGCTAAATGTTCAAGCTACACCTTCAACCAATACGACCAACTCATTTGCTTTTGATTGGGATGTGCCGCTTACTTTTGTTGGTGATGCCGGCAATCTGACCTACTGCTATACGATTAACGTTGAACCGTCTGAGTCTAATTGTTCCTATACAGGCTCTACCTCATTAGGTGCGGGTCCTTATGCTACGCAGCCGGGCGAAAACACATTCTATGTTGTAGCGCGTGATGAGTCGAATAATATCAACTACGACAGCTACGCAACGGCATCGTTCACAGCTAATACGCCATCTCCAGGGATTGCCACTAACGTAGATATCGTTGACGTATCTATCAAAACAACTTCAAACTGGCGCTTGGCTTTGACGTGGGAACCGCCAACATACACCGGTGCTGGAGTGAGTAGTTACAAAGTTTATCGCTCGACTGACGACGTGACCTATAGTTTTGTTGGATCTAGTACTAGTACGACATACATTGACGCAGGATTGACCCAGCAGACTTATTACTACTATGTTCGCGCCTGTGACAGCACCAATAACTGCAGCGCTAACAGTAGTGATGTCTCACTATTGCCAACTGGTAAGTTTACTGAGCCTGCAAACATGACCAGTGAGCCAGAGGCCTCTGATATAACCACCAAGAAAGCCTCGATATCTTGGACAACTGACCGTGCCAGTGATTCCAAGGTGGCAATTGGTACTTCGAGCGGCGAATATAGCCCTTCAGAAGTTGGTAGTTCCGATCAAGTAACTGCGCACACAATTGACCTTGATAACCTCAGTGCTGGTACCACTTACTACTACGTCGTGAAGTGGACTGATGAAGATGGAAATACGGGAGTAAGCCAGGAATATACTTTCACAACTGACCCAGCTCCGGTTATAAAAGAAGTTGAAACGACCAAGATTGGTCTTGGTAGTGCTATCGTGAGCTTTACAGTCAAGGGCGCAACCAAAGCAAGCCTGTACTTCGGGCCTAGCGAGTCGTTCGGCGGTCTTGAAACGGTAAATACTTCAGTGGAAGAGTCACGCTATAGTATCGAGATAGCGGGTCTTAGCGATGGGCAAAAGTATTATTACATGGTCTCGGCATTTGATAGTGAAGGCAACGAATACGAAGGTAACATCTTCTCATTCTCTACCCCGCCACGTCCACGAATTAGCAACTTGCGCTTCCAGCCTGTCGAGGGCGAACCAACGAGTACGCAAGAGATAACCTGGACAACAAACGTCCCGTCTACCTCCACCCTCACCTATGGAATTGTCGGTACTAACGGGGTTGATGTTCAGGATTCTAAACTCAAAACTAATCACAAACTTATAATTCGTGGTCTACAGGACGATAGTCGCTATTTTGTGATCGCTCAAAGCCGTGACGCAGATGGCAACCTGGCGGTTTCTGATCGTCAGGAATTCCGTACGGCACTTGATACTCGCCCGCCGAAGATATTCGACATAACTATAGAGCCATCAATTCGTGGCACAGGCGCCGAGGCGCGCGGGCAGATTATCGTTTCATGGAAGTCTGATGAGCCTTCATCAAGTCAGGTTGCTTACGCCGAAGGTTCTGATGCTAGTGTATTCAATAGCCGGACTACAGAGGATACTGAACTTACGACCGAACACATCGTGGTGGTGTCTGACCTGCCAACCTCTCGCGTTTATAGCATTCAGCCTGTTTCTTATGACAAAGCACGAAACGCTGGTCTCGGAGAATCACAATCGGCAATCATTGGCCGTGCGAGTGAAAGCGTTCTCACAATTATATTCAATACGCTGCAAAGGGTCTTTGGGTTGTAATATGGATAGTAATAAACAAAACATAATCAGCCTGACAAACGTTGACCAGTCATTTACTGTTGGCGAAGAAAAGATCGATGTACTCCATGACATAAACTTCAATCTGTCCCCGAACACTTTCAATATCATCTATGGTCCTTCAGGCTCTGGTAAGTCAACCCTACTTAATATTTTGTCTGGACTTCAAAAGCCTTCGGCCGGCACGGTGGTGTTTGGTGGTAGTCGACTCTATGAATTGAACCCAAACGAACTCGCAGCCTTTCGAGCAAATCAGATTGGCATCGTGTATCAGCAGAATTACTGGGTGAAGAGCCTTAACGTGGTTGAGAATGTGTCAATGCCAATGTATTTCTTGGGGTATTCGCGCAGTACAGCCGCTAAGATCGCCATAACTGCTTTGGAACAGGTTGGCATGGCAGCGTATGCTAAGAAAAACCCCTCTCTCCTCTCCGGTGGTGAGCAACAGCGTGTTGCCACGGCTCGCGCCATCGTTAATAATCCACTTTTCATCATTGCTGACGAACCGACTGGAAGTCTTGATAGTAAGAATGGTGACATGATTATGAACCTACTACAGAAGTGTCAGACTGACCTCAAGCGTACGATTATCTTGGTGACGCACAACATGGAGTACCTGCCGCTTGCCGACAAGTTACTACACATCGAGGACGGCCACGTTGTGGAACAGAAAGACGAAAGCATTAAGGAAACAGCCGACCTGCTTCTGGATCAAATGAAGCAGCGCATCGATAGGCTGGCAAAGGCAAAAACGCATGGACCAAATTAAAAAATCAGCACCAATCCCGACTCCGCAGGCTCCTCCAGAGTCAGTGGTTGATGCGGCCACAACACCTTCGGTTTCATCAACACCGCCAACACCAGTGTCGACTTCTATGCCGCGCCAAAAACTACAGAAAATTGGCGATGATTCACTGCGTCGAAAGAAATACCGGGCTATTCAACTTCGAATTATATTACACCTTGCCTTGCGAAATATAACCAGCAAAAAACTCCGATCCTTCCTGACAGTGTTTGGTGTGGTCATTGGTATCGGTTCTATCTTCTTCCTGATGTCATTTGGTATCGGCATTCAAGATTTGGTTACACGCCAGGTCATCGGTGATAAATCACTCAAAGCACTCGAAGTTACCTCGCCGAACTCACGAATTTTGCAACTAGACGACACCGCGGTCAACAAAATACGAACTTTTCCTCATGTCGAAAAAGTGGGTCTTCAATATTCGTTTCCGGGGAGTGTTGCTTTTGGTGGGGGCGAAGTAGATTCAGTAGTTTACGGCATAAACAAGGAATATCAATCAACCACAAGCTTTAACGTGCGACAAGGCCGTTTACTTAACGAAGACGACACGCGTTCGGTCGTTCTCAATGTGTCAGCACTCAAGGCGATTGGTATTGAGGACCAAACCAAGGCTATCAATCAACAGATAACGCTGACCATCCCTTTGCAAAAGGTTAATGCAAAAAAGAAAGAGATCCGAGACAAGTTCACGATTGTCGGCGTTATTGAGTCGGGTGCCGGGAGTGAAATCTTTACTATTAGCGATATTTTTACCAGCGCTGGAGTGCCCTACTACCAGCAGATAAAAGCTGTCAGCGATGACACTAAGAACATCGCGACACTGAGGAAGCAGATTGAGAGCAATGGATTCCAGACCTCTTCCTTAGTAGATACGCTTGATGAAATCAATAAAATCTTCAAATTCTTCAACGTCATACTTGTCAGTTTTGGTTCGATTGGTATGATCGTCGCTGTTTTGGGTATGTTTAACACTTTGACGATTTCCCTTTTGGAACGAACCAAAGAAATCGGTCTCATGATGGCGCTTGGTGGCCGACGCTCCGATATGCGCAAACTGTTCATATTTGAAGCATTGTTGATATCACTGGCGGGTGCCGTAATTGGTATTATTCTGGCCATGTTTGGAGGAACACTCGTTAACGCTTACTTGAATGCTGGTGCCCGAGGGCGTGGTGTGACTCAATCGTTCAGTGTTTTCGCGTACCCGCTGTGGATTATTCTTGCGGCAATTGGCTTTACGCTGGTCGTCGGTCTGGCGGTGGTGTACTTCCCTGCACGTCGCGCAGAAAAGATTAACCCAATAGACGCGCTGCGCCGCGAATAAGCTCGGGCACTATTTGTATTGTGCGAGTGTGCGGGCGGTGTCACGGTTTTGGTCGCGTTGTTTGATCGTTTCTCGTTTGTCATAGCGTTTTTTGCCTGTACCTACAGCTATGCGGACTTTTATGTACCTACCCTTTGTGAGAATGTCAGTCGGTATAATTGATTTGCCTTGTTGTTTTGCTGCCATGAGTGCAGCAATCTGTTTTTTGCTAACGAGTATCTTTCGGCTACGGGTTTGCTCTGATTCGCTAATCGGTATACCGTTCGTGCCGGATATCGTGGCATTGAGTAGCCACAGTTCGTTATCTTTGATCGTTACATAGGCGCCACGAAGTTGACCAAGGTGCATGCGTAAGGCTTTGGTCTCTGGTCCGGTCAAAACGAGACCGGCCACAATGTCGTCTCCGAGGTCGTAATCAAATCGCGCGCGGCGGTTTTTGATAGTTCCAGGGTTGGTCTTCTTCTTTGCCATGCTAATAAGTATGCCAGCTTAGCCGTGATACGCCAAAATGCTTCTGTACATGACTACTGGGTGTAGTCGCCTTCTCGGTAAGCCCGCGTATTCTGGACGTCTTGGATGGATTGCTTAGCTGCGTCCCACAGGCTTGGATCATTATGCCGAACTTTGCGCCAGTACCACCACTCAGCGCCCCAGAGATCGATTGTCTTGAGCCCCGTCTCTTTGCCAAACTCAAACCGCTTTGTCAGCATGTCAGCATTCATGGACTTGTCTTGTTCTGCGATACTGGCCTGACGTAGGTCGTAGCCTGGCGGCATCCATGGTTCGGCTTGTAGCTCGTGCAGAATGGTGTTCTTGCCAGTGGTGAGTTCGGTAGCGCCGGCAAAGAATGCGTAATACCATGCTGGAAGCGGGTACTCAAAGTAGCGTTGCGTGACGGTTTTATCCCATACGCGTTTATAGACGGCAGCGCCAGACTGGTCAGGTTGCGGCTCGCCGATTGGCCAGCTTGGTACGGCGTTATTGCTACGAGTGATGATGACTGGCTTAGTATCATCCAATGATTTAACAAATTTAAACTCATCGATGAGTCGCTCTCGTGAATGATCCGGACACTTACCAAACACGCTCAAAAAGAATTCATTCTCTAGTTGGTAGGACGTAAGGTTAGGGTGATCTTTATACCGCTCAATGGTTGCTTGCATGAAGTCCTTGAGCTCAGGGTACCACTTGTCTTTGGGCATTTCGCGCGCCCAGTTCGGCATATGGCACTCTGGCCAACGTGGCTGCCGCAAGCCGATGGCCAGCGAGACTTCAGCATTCGCCTGTCGTGCCATTTCGAACTGCCAGTCAAGTTCACTAAAGTCGTATGTGCCATTGGTCTTTTCGATGTCGCTCCAGTAGCTCACAAACCTAAAGCGCCGTAACCCGAGGTCATTCATCATAGCATCGAGCGTCTCTTTGGGATCCAGATCAAAATAACGGGCATAGTTTGGAACGAATGTTGTTCCGAGCTTTAGCTGTTCGTTTCTGTGTCTGAAGATGTATAGCTGCGCAAAACCATACATCAGTAAAGTCAGTACAAGCACGGTAGTCACAAATAGTATGCCTATGCGTTGGCCTAAGTTGCGTTCTTTCCACCAATAGAGAGGCTTCTCTATTCGAAAAGCCTTTTGAAGGTGATGCCAGAGACGGCTACGGTTGCGCTTTTCGTTGCTTCCCCAGTGACGAGCATAAAAAGGCTTAGGTTTTACGGACGACTTTTTTCGTTTTGTGCGTGGCATTTGCTACTATTTTACCGTATCTATGAAAAAAACATTAACACTATCGCTAGTTATCCCTGCATATAACGAACAAGACGACATCCGTGCCTGTCTGCAGTCGGTGGCCGAACAGATTGAAATGCCAGACGAAGTCATAGTCGTTAATAACAACTCAACTGACAAAACTGCGGAGATCGCCGCGGAGTTCTCTTTCGTTACAGTGATAAATGAGCCCCGACAGGGCTTACGATTCACGCGAGATACCGGAATTGCGGCGTCTCACGGTCTGTTAATTGGCAGGATTGATGCAGATACGCGCCTCACGCCCACGTGGGTGCAGCGTGCAAAGCAGGTGATGTCCGACAGTACGGTAATGGCGGTAACTGGTCCGTGCTATTACCATGACATGCCGGCAAAAAAAGTTGGTTTGTCGTTTGATCGCGCGATTCGACGCGGTTTGTTTAGGCTTGATGATTCACCAGTGTTGTTCGGAAGCAATATGATACTCAGACGCTCAGCATGGGAAAAAATCCATCCCCTGCTGTGTACGGAGGGTGAATTTTTTGAGGATGTTGACATAACGATCCATCTTCGGCAACAAAACTTGCAGATCGTGTTTGATGAAGATCTTGTGGTGGGCGTTTCATCGCGCCGACTGGAGGACGATCCGCAAACATTCCGCAAGCACATGAAGCTCCATACCGAGACATTTGCCATGCACGGTCAGTCCAGCCATGTAGCAACGGGCGGTCGCCTTATCTACGTAGGTATTTACCCACCACTTAAACTACTGAGGAGTGTCTACGACCCGCACACCAATCAGTTAACGCTCAGCAAAGCTAAGGGCAAACCTCGTCCAACCGCAAACACGTGAACCTACTCAGCGTTTGACGTGTAGCCTCCATATTTGTTCTGTTCCGGCGCGCATGACTTCCAGAGTCCCTTTTCTTCTGTCCGAGCGGTGGTTTGTAATGCGCGGAATTCATCCGCCTTGCTAAACGGAAAACTTGTGTAGGCAAAGCCGTAGCCCTGAGCAATAATTTCGGCATTGACGAGCCTGCCATCTGGCAGGTAGATATAGCGGAGTAATCGGTTATAGCGGTCGCGGTTGGTATTGAGCGGATCGGCCTCCAGGCGAACCGCTTGGTCACCAATGAGGTCTTTGGTGAACTGGCTAGCGGCTTTACCAAAGCATTGCACGGCCTTGCGCGGGTCTTGCGTCTCTGGTGTGTCAACGCCAATGAAGCGAATCTTTTCTTGCCTCCCACTCATATCCACCGTAATGGTGTCGCCGTCGTTGAAGTCAGTCACGGCATAAAAACCTGCTGGTACCGGCTTACGCTGTACAGGTTCCTCGGTTAGGCCATTGATTTTTGGCCCAACAAACAACACGATGGCAAATAGGAGGAGGCCAATGAGTTGTTTCTTCTGACGTTTTTGCATACCACTAGCCTACGCTGCTTACGTTTAAACGCAAGCGGTAAGGATAAGAATTAAGCACTGATACATCAACAGCTGCTGGGTCGAACTAGTAATCGATACCTTTATTGGCAAGGAATTTATCATCAAAGTGGTGTTTGATTTTGGTCATGTTGGTGGCGATGTCGACTTTTGACAATAGTTTTTCCGGGAAGTTTCGTCCGGTCAGGCAAAGGCTGGTTTTGGGGTGTTTGTCAGTCATGAGTTTTTCCATGTCACTGATGTCCAAGAGTCCGTCATTAACCGCGTTGTTAATCTCATCACAAATAACAAGGTCAAACTTACCGCTCGTGGCGGCCTTGTAGGCTTCGGCGTACGTGTCGGTTGCTGCTTGTTTGTGTTCGTCTTCTGTAATACCTTTCGCGCTTAGTTCACCTGCGTCATAGAAGCCCTTGCCACCTTTGTAGAAGTAGAGCTTATCTTTGAATAATGGTTGTATCTTGGCGATAAAACGATGCTCGCCAACCTCCCAATGTTTAATGAACTGAATAAATGCTACTGACCAATCAGTGCCGAGAGCACGTGTCATAAGTCCCATACTGGCGCTGGTTTTACCCTTACTTTCCCCGGTGTAGACGATGACAACGCTGTCTTTTTGTTTGAAATCTTCAAATGCCATGTAATTAAGTATAGCGTAGTTATTTCTCTACTGAGAGCCTTTTGGCTGTAACAATCTGTTGGTGAAGCCCTGCACGTACTTGTGGCCAGCATAACACCACGAGCGTGTCGTGGATAAGCTCATCAATTGAACTTGGCGGCAGTGCTTCCCCCATAATTTCCAATTCTGAAAATAGTTGCGAGACAGGATGATTCATTTCGTGTAGCTGCATGCCTATTCCCTGGATAACTGGTGCAATATCAACGATATGTTTTCTGCGAACTGATGTTTTATTGATGACTACCGGGGTGTTTAGGTATTTCTTTTCAGCATCGAGTTGCGATTCGCGAACCTGCGGAGAAGAGATGCCTCGTAGTTCTGGGAAGTCATCAACGCAAGTTTCCTCAAGATTATGGAGGATGTGTCGTAAACGGTCAGTACGGGTGCGCGTAACTGTGGGAGTGTCATGCAGGCGCTCCGGGTTGAGGTTAAAGTAGTAGTTTCTGTACTCCGGCGCTCCTTCAGCTTGCCAATAAAAAAACGGGCTTGTTAGCTGCCCGTCGTTATTTATGTCCGCATACGCTTCCTGCGACGCCCTTGGTGGTGTGCTGTATGATTCCATTGAGTTATGTTCTATCATCGAACGACCCCATAATGATATAAGTATAGCACCCTGTGTATGCGATGCAATCGTCTGTCTATTTGATAAGTTTTTTGTCTTTGAGGAGTGCGTCAATTTTGTGCTTATCGAAGCCGACGATAATCTCGCCGTCAAGATCAATAACCGGCACCCCCATTTGACCGCTTTTCTCTACAGCTTCGCGGCCTGCTTCGGCATCTTTTTCTACGTCTTTTTCTGTGTAAGCGACACCAATAGAATCAAAGTACTGCATGGCAGCATGACAGAAGGCGCACCAGGTTGTGCTGTAGACGGTTATCATAGGTATAATTCTCCTCTATTGTGACGTTTTTGTACACTCATAGTATAGCGCAGATACTATTCAATGTGAAAAGTATTGCACCACTGGTGCGACTACTGGTACACTACTAGGCAGATGAGTAACGCCGCCGCACAGACGACGACCTTGGGTATGCCCAGAGACCTCAAAGGAGGCCTCATTTAATGTCATTTGCACTCTTTGCCGCCAGTGATATACATGTCAGTCTAAAAGCTGAAGAGATTTTTGTACTTGGTCCGCTGACAGTGACCAACTCAATGCTATACGGTCTTGTATGTGCAATCGCAATCTGTGCCCTGATGGTTTACGCAGCTCGCAAGATCAAGGTGAAACCTGGCAAAGGCGTTGCAGCCCTTGTGGAAATGCTCGTCGAGTACGTTACCAACATGCTCATGGGCCCATTCGGTACCAGAGAAAAAGCCGCCAAATTTGCGCCTATCTTTGGTGTTTTCTTTTTGTTTATTATGTTTAACAACCTGCTTGGTTTATTACCGATTGTTGGTCCTGGTGTCAACGTTGGCGGTACACCTCTGTTTCGTCCCTTCACTGCTGACCTAAACGGCACTATTGCCATGAGTATTATTGCGATTGTGTTTGTGCAGTTCCTCAGTATTAAAGAGCAAGGCGGCAAGAAACACCTACAGCATTACTTTACAAACAAGCCGCTCAACCCGATCAATATGTTCATTGGCATTCTAGAAGTATTTGGTGAATTCACTCGTGTCCTGAGTCTGTCGCTTCGTCTATTCCTTAACACTGCTGTCGGTGAAATCCTTGTTGCCGTGTTCACATCCTTAGTTATTTCTTCTGGCCGCACACCGCTGGCGGTCATTCCGATTATCCTGTTCGAGGCGCTTGTCGCCTTTATTCAGGCGTATGTATTTACGGTGCTAGCGGGCACCTATCTCGGTATGGCGATTGCCCATGCCGATCACGATGATCACCATTCCGATTCTAAGCCACTGGTCGAGGCTGAGAAGTGATGGTGACAAATGAACCTCCCGTGCAAACGGGTTACAAACTAGGTAAAACTATAAGGGGAAAAATATGGTTCCAGTACTAACACAGTTTGCAGCAGAAGCTGCAGACAGCACGCCAATTGTGGCAAAAGGCATTATGCTCGGTGTTGCGCTTGGCGCAGCAGCGTTTGGCCTTGCTTGGGTTGGCTCAAGCTACATGAAGGCTCTTGGACGAAATCCAGAAGCTGGTAAGGCTGCAAGCCAGATCATCATCATTGCGGCGATGATCGAAGTTACAGCTCTACTTGCCTTCTTGCTCGGTGCATTCTTGCTCGGCTAGAACACTACTAGAGGTGAGCGGAGGAAACTCCGCTTGCTTCTTTAGAGGCAGAAGCGCTACGCTATAAGAACATAAGGAAAATATGGGAATTACAACAGTACTAACACTATTTGCGAACACAGAAGAGTCACAAGGCATTGCTGCGCTTGGTATCGATCCATTGGCAATCGCCGCACAGGCAATTACTTTTTTGCTTCTGTTCTTTATTATCAAAAAATTCGCACTCAACAAAATCGTGGCTACACTTGAAGAGCGTCGTAAGACGATCGACAGTGGCGTTGAACTTGGATATGAAATGGAACGCCAAAAGGCCAAACTGGATGAACAAGTCGCTGCCGCACTCCAAGACACTCGCAAGGAAGCCGACAAGATTATTGCTGCTGCTCACGAAGAAGCTGGCGAAATGCTTCGAAATGCTGAACTTACAGCATCACAGAAGACAGATCAAATGATTACGGATGCTCATAACAAGATTGCACAGGACATCGCCAATGCTCGGCAAGACGTCGAGAAAGAAATCCGTGTTTTGGTAGCCGATCTGACAGCCAAGGTCATTGGCCAGAAGCTTGACGCGCGTAAAGACAGTGAACTGATAGAAAAAGCACTCAAGGAGACCCGCTAATGGCAACCGCACGCAAAGATGTGGCCAGCGTTATCGCTGCGCGCCTGCAAAAGCGTCAGAACCAGCGTGAACTCGCTCTTCAGATTGCTGCATTCTTGATAGCCGAACGCCGCAGTGGTGATCTTGAACCACTCATGCGGGATGTTATGGCAGTTCGCTACCAGCAGACTGGCGTGCTTGAAGCTGCAGTTACGTCGGCCTTCCCGCTTACACCTGCTGCAAAAAAGCAGATAACTGCCATACTCCCAACTGACTCTCTGGTTATTAATGAAACAATCGACCCAGCTGTTATTGGTGGCGTACGCATCGAGGCTGGTAGTACACTGATTGACGCCACAATCCAAAGACAACTCGAAACTATTAAGCAAGGAGCTTCTACAAAATGACACAAGACCTATCCATCAAAGACCTTTCGGCTGATATCAAAGCCGCTATTGCCGAGCTGAAGAACGCTCCAGAAGTAGAAAACGTCGGAATCGTTACGCGGATTGGCGACGGTGTCGCTTGGATTTATGGCCTGCGCGAAGCTGGCTTTAACGAAATGATTGAGATTGACGCTATTGGAGGTGGAACAGTTACGGCCTTTGCCTTGAACCTAACAGAAGACGAAATCGGCGCTGTTTTGCTTGGAGAAGACCAGTTAGTCCAAGCTGGCGCCAAGGCGCGTTTGACCGGAAAAGTCCTGGAAGTACCAATCGGCCCAGAGCTGGTTGGCCGCGTTGTTGACCCACTCGGTCGCCCGTTGGACGACAAAGGCGCCATCAAAACTCGCCAAATGGGCTTGGTTGAACGATCAGCTCCTGGTGTTCTTGACCGCAAAAGCGTCCATGAACCAATGATGACCGGTTTGTTGTCTGTTGATGCTATGGTGCCAATCGGCCGTGGCCAGCGTGAGCTTATCATTGGCGACCGCCAGACCGGTAAGACTGCCATCGCTATCGATACGATGATTAACCAGTTCCGTCAGAATACCGGTGTTATTAACATTTATGTTGCGGTTGGTCAGAAGTTCAGCAAAGTTTCTCGTATTATTGAGCGGTTGAAGCGCGAAGGCGTTATGGACCAGACGATTGTGGTGGCAACTTCTGCCTCAGACCCAGCCTCACTACAATACCTGGCACCTTACTCTGCAACCGCCATGGGTGAATACTTCCGTGACAACGGCGAACACGCCTTGATTATCTACGATGACCTTACCAAGCACGCTGCGGCATACCGCCAAATGTCACTACTGCTCCGTCGCCCACCAGGACGCGAAGCCTACCCGGGTGATGTCTTCTATCTGCACTCACGGTTGCTAGAGCGTTCTGCCAAGATGAGCGATGACAAAGGCGCTGGTTCATTGACTGCCCTGCCGATTATCGAAACGCAAGCCGGCGATATCTCTGCCTACATCCCAACCAACGTGATTTCTATCACTGACGGTCAGATTTTTATGGAAACCAACTTGTTCTATCAAGGTATCCGCCCAGCTATTTCTGTTGGTCTGTCGGTATCACGTGTCGGTGGTTCTGCTCAGACTAAGGCGGTTAAATCAGTTGCTGGTAACCTTCGTCTTTCGCTTGCCCAGTTCCGTGAACTTGCCTCATTTGCGCAGTTTAGTACTGATCTTGACCCAGAAACAAAGCACCGCATTGAACGTGGTCAGCGCTTAACAGAACTACTCAAACAACCGCAGTATTCACCGCTTGGTGTGTGGGAACAAACCGTTACCTTGATGGCAGCCAACGAAGGCACCTTTGATAAAGTGCCCGTCGAACAAGTCAAACACATGCAAGATGCCCTGCTTAAAGAACTTCATTCTGCCCATAAGAAAGAAATGACCGAGCTTAACAAAGGCGACAAACCAACTGAAGCCACCCAAAAAGTTATCCTGAAAGTAGCCGAAAAACTAGCCAAGGAATACGAGGAAGCCTAGATGGCGGGTTTGACCAAATCACGAACTGAAGCAATCTTTCGTCAAAATGGTGGTGTTTTCGAGACGGAAGAAGTCTACATGAGTATTGGTCGTATAGTGACCACTTTAACAGATGAAGTATGTATTGCTATTTCGGATAGTGACTCTTTGCTAAGAAGCGACGTTTGGATGTCTGTGTGTAGTGATCTGCTGGCTCTAAACGAGGGTATATTAAGTATTCCTGAAGGTTTGGCTGACGATCAATTCGAAGATTGGGTTGTTTCAGAAGCGCTCAAATTCAACATGGAAAGCCCTTTCCGTAACGAATCAAGGGGTAATCATGGCGACTAAGGCAGCACTTAAAAACCGGATTCGTTCTGTGAGCAGTACTCGGCAGATTACTAAAGCCATGGAACTCGTTAGCGCCAGCAAGATGCGTCGCGCCCAAGACAGCGCGCTCAAGAGCCGCGCGTATCGCAACACTGCTCGGCAGATTCTGTCCCGACTGCGTGAACTAACTGATGTTAGTAAAAACCCGCTGTTTGCCTTTCGTTTCGTGCAGACGCGTTTGATTATCGTGATCAGCAGCGATAGAGGTCTCGCTGGCGCTTATAACAGCAATGTTCTCCGACGTTTAGCTCAGGAACTCAAAGAAGATCGTGATAACGATGTAAAGACAAAACTCATTGTAATCGGAAAACGCGCAGCTAACGTCGTGGGCCGTATCGAAGGTACTGACGTCGTTGGTTTGTACGAGCATTTTCCTGAACAGCCAACCGCCAATGACATTCGACCGATTCTAACTACCCTGCTTAATTCGTTTAAGGATTGTACTGTCGATGCGGTTGATGTGCTATATACCGATTACAAATCCAGCATCAAACAAGAAGTCACACTCGACCGCCTATTGCCGGCGGCGTACGACTCAGTACACATTACGCCAGATCTTGAGGCGGCAGTCTTTGAACCATCGCCACAGGCAGTACTTAGCGTGATTACCGAACGGCTTATAGAGGCTGATCTCACGCAGGCTATCTACGAATCACAAGCCAGTGAACAATCATCACGCATGCTGGCCATGAAGAACGCGACAGACAATGCCAATGAATTAGTTGATGACCTTACTTTAGCTTTTAACACGGCTCGACAAGCCGGCATTACCCAGGAATTAGCAGAAATAACCGGTGGAGCGGAGGCAATGAAATGATAAACCCAAGCATCGAAGGAAAGCCACTAGACGAAGATGCAGCATTGTATGCAGAAGCTTTAGACTTTTTACAAGGAGGTACTTCCGCGCCGGCAATAGTAGCAGCTGAGGTTGTCGATGGCGAGGTAGCCCTTTCTCTTCCTGAACATCTCCGTACCGAAGAGGAAAGACAAACATTTGCGGAACGCTTTGTGCTGGTAGGTGTTGACCTCGAAGCACTCGACGAGACCGCGAGCCTAGCAATTCACCAAGCGATGTGCGCGGGGTACACAATGGGTCGGCTAGATCAGATCGAGGACGCAAAAGGGAGTAATGTACGCCGTTTTGTTCGTGCCGATGAACTTGAGGAAGTCATCAATAGTACAGGATTAGCAAGCAACTTCATAAGCAGTGGACGGGGTATATTGAGGATAATTCAAGAGAATAGACGAGCTTTAAGACCAAGAAAGAATCAGGAGAAATAATGACAACAGCAACACATAGTAAAAAGATAGTAAACGGCACTGGCAAGATTAGCCAGATTGTTGGCGTAGTGGTGGATGTTGAGTTCCCTGCTGGCCAGCTACCAGCGATTTATAACGCACTGAAGATCGAAGGCAAAGATAACGATCTTATACTTGAAGTCGCGCAGCACCTGAGTGAAACAAGTGTGCGAGCAGTTAGCCTTGGTTCTACGGATGGCTACAAGCGCGGCACGACTGTTATCGACACAGGCGCGCCGATTAGCGTGCCAATTGGCAAGGAAACTTTAGGCCGCATGTTTAACGTCATTGGCGATCCTATTGATAACAAAGGTGGCGTGTTCAAAAGCAAAGCGCCAATCCACCGTACCCCTCCTGCCCTGTCAGAACAGTCTGGCGAAGTAGAAATTCTAGAAACCGGCATCAAGGTCATCGACCTCATCGCGCCAATCACCAAGGGCGGTAAGGTCGGCTTGTTTGGTGGTGCTGGTGTGGGTAAAACCGTGCTTATCCAGGAGCTGATTAATAATATCGCCAAATTCCACAGTGGTTATTCAGTTTTTGCTGGTGTTGGTGAAAGAACTCGTGAAGGCAATGACCTCTACTTCGAAATGGAAGAGTCAGGCGTACTCGACAAGACTTCACTTGTCTTTGGACAAATGAACGAACCGCCTGGAGCGCGCCTGCGTGTTGGCTTGAGCGGGCTTACTATTGCCGAAGGATTCCGTGACGAAGGCAAAGACGTATTGTTCTTTGTAGACAACATCTTTCGCTTTACTCAGGCTGGTGCGGAAGTATCCGCTCTGCTTGGTCGTTTGCCGTCTGCTGTGGGTTACCAGCCAAACTTGGCACAAGAAATGGGCGCCATGCAAGAGCGCATTACATCAACGCACAACGGCTCAATTACGTCAGTACAGGCTGTCTATGTGCCAGCCGATGACTTTACTGACCCAGCACCTGCTACAACATTTGCACACCTTGACTCAACCATTGCGCTTAACCGCTCACTCACTGAAATCGGTATCTATCCTGCCGTTGATCCGCTTGATTCAAGCTCAACAATCCTTGACCCAGAAATAGTCGGCGAAGAACACTACCGCACTGCACGTGACGTGCAAAGAATCTTGCAACGCTACAAAGACCTCCAAGACATCATCGCAATCCTCGGTATGGAAGAACTGTCCGACGAAGATAAGCAAACCGTCAACCGCGCACGTCGCATTCAGCGTTTCCTAAGTCAGCCATTCGATGTTGCTGAGCAGTTTACTGGCAACCCAGGCGTATATGTGAAGCTTGAGGACACGATAAAGGGCTTCCGCGAAATTCTCGACGGCAAACACGATGACAAACCAGAAAGCGCCTTCTATATGAAGGGCACTATCAAGGACGTTAAGTAACAACGATGATTACTTTTGAGCTCGTCACACTGACTGGCGTTAAATTCTCTGAGAAGGTACATGAAGTTATGCTGCCAACTCCGCAGGGTGAGATTGCGGTGTTTGAGCATCATATGCCGCTTGTCAGCTTAGTCGCGCCTGGCGTTATAAAAGTACGACCAAAGAGCGACACGAAAGACACGCATCTAGAATTGTTTTCTGTTCATGGTGGCGTTATTGAAATCGCCGACAACACAATTCGTGTACTATCCGACACGGCATCGCGAGCTGAAGAGCTTAATGAAAAGGAAATTCAAGATGCCCTCAAGCGCGCTAAAACTCTAAAAGCTGAAGCCAAAGAACAGGTTGCTCTCGATAAAGCACAGGCTTTAATTGACCGTCATGCCGTCGAATTGAAAGTTGCCGAGCTTCGCCGGCGCCGCAAAGCGTAAAAAAGTGCTTGTTACCTCCGTTCGAATCAGGTAGAATCTCTCTTTGTGACTACAGAAAATACCCAACCATACCCCTATCGCCCCGGCTCTGTCGAGGGTGTCGCTGAATCACACTTTACGGCATCTCAGGAGCGCACTCGGCATGCGGCGGGTGTATCTGCGACTGCCGCAGCATTTGAAAACGATATAGATAACACTAATACTGCGGAGGAAATAATGTCAGCACCATACGAACGCAAAGAATTAAGCCCCGAGAATATAGAAGTAACAAGACTTGGAGTTGTTTCAGGCGACGCCGATCGGCGTTGGTTTGGTAGTATTAGCGTCGCGAGCAGGCTGCTTAAGGGCGAAATTTCTACTGGGCAGTTAGCAGAAGTATTCGCCCCAAGCAATGTCCGTAAGTATATTGTGCGCGCATTCCGCAGTGCACATACACGCTGCGTTGATGGACGACCTGCTGAAGGTTACGAGGAAAATCGTGAAGAGATGCATGCTCGAGAGTTAGGCGCACAGACTGCTGGCGGTACGGCGGGCGCAACGATTTGTTTTAGACTTGCGCAAGGCGCAGAAGATGACACATATGTAGGGCACACTTTTGAGGAAGATGTGGAAGTATATGCAAGCGCCGTTAAGGCTTTAGGTTTTGAAATTGGTGGCCACACTGATGATCATGCACCAGAACATGCCACCGGATGTGGCGCAATTGATAAAATGCGTGAGATTATTGAGGTGATGACCGATACGAGACATGCGACGCGCCTTAAGGAGCTGACTTCTGCTGTCTTGGGAACATGGTATGATCCGAAAATCTACAGCGAAATGCTCGGTAATGCAGTCTTACTCCAGTCAGAGTCAGAGACATACTTTAAGGATTACCAACAAACGGTCTTTGAGAAGCTCCGTGCGCAAGCTGTAGGTGTCATTGAGCGCCTAACGGGCAAACATAAAGAGGCGGGTGTTATCGTTAATCGGATTTATGGTACAACTTTTCATCGCGATGAGTTCGCCGCTGACAACGACTTTGAGCTACAAGCATTTAATTATGATTTTTGGCGAAGTGTTGAGATAGCCGAAAACTTTATTCATAACCACGATATTTTTCAAGAAATGTCAGAAAGCCGAAAACTTATTGAAGCAAAGAAGCTTCTAACGGCTCGAGTTATGTACACCGTAGCGACCCTTATGACACTGACAGATGGCACGCTTGAGCTTGTAGTTCTGGACGAAAAAACAGATGACGGAGAGATCATTGATCTATTCAAAGACATGGGTGTGCGCACTCCGTACATGCCAAAAGACGTTGTTCCAGACGCTGCATAGTAGATAACCTATTTGCGAATTCTTCATCTTGTATTATGATACATGCATATCAAGTAAAGGAGGGACTCCATGTTCGGAAAAACAAAACTTGCCCTAATTGTGGCTGAGTTTTTTGGCGCGGCAACATTAACAGCCGTGGTACTCGCAGTAAGTAAATCAGGTGTAGGCTTTCCCTACTTCATTGCCATTGGCATGGGAATTGCCGTAGCAGTTATGCTCCTCGCAGTTGGGAGCGTGCGTGATGTCAGCTTCAACCCCGCTATTACGTTTGGTCTCTGGTCTGCACGTAAAGTTTCGACACTTAACGCAGTAGTTGCAATTGCCGGTCAGATGCTTGGTGCTGTTGCAGCATGGAAGGTATTTGAATACCTAACAGATGCTCCATTGCAAAGTATCGCCAACAAAGAGTTCGACTGGCGTGTCTTTACTGCAGAAGCTATTGGAACATTCCTACTGGGCCTTGCAGTATCCGCAGTTGTGTACTACGAATACAAAGGCAATCAAGCTGCCGCAACTATTGGCGCAGGACTTTTCCTGGCAATCGTCTTGTCATCTGTGGCTTCTAACGGTTTGGTTAACCCAGCGGTAGCGCTTGGTGTGCAATCATGGAGTCTTGCATACGTTGCGGGCCCGCTACTCGGTGCGTTGCTTGCAGTGAACTTTTATGCAATTGTTTTTGCGCCACGTGGATCGTTCATGATCAGTACAGCAAATGCAGTTTCAACAAAGTCTGTTGCGACAAAAAAAGTTGCAACCAAGAAAGTCCCTGCGTCAAAAGCAGTAAAGGCGAAGAAAGCCCCTGCTAAGAAGAAGGCAGCTCCTAAGCGATCTACAACTCGCAAAAGGTAGTTCGTCTACGTAAATCAAAAGCCGCCCGTAACAAACGGGCGGCTTTTGATTTTAAATGAAACTAAGAATTAATACTCGCTGTGAGTAGTAAAACCAGAAGTGATATAGAAGCGATGATTACAAACAAGCCTGCCCACAAGACAAATCCGAGATAGTTTAGCCAGTGTGTTGGTGGTTTTTCAGCGCCGCTATCTTTTATGGCTTTAAGCTGTGGATACAGTACTGACTCTCCGCCCATCTGAATGAGAACTGCCACCGGGAATAATAACTGTGCTACGGTCATAATGCCGAATACTTCCATCAGACTTTTCTTTGTAAGAAACTTTATTCTATTAACTGCCTTCCAAGCACCAAGGTTTTCATCAAAAACTGGGAACAGTACCATTTGATATCTCAGCATCGCCCGAATGCCCGGTACGATGAACAGGATAAGTCCGCCAAGAACCTTTAGTCCGACGATAATCTGGATTCCAAGGATCGTCCAGAATTTGTCTGCTGTTGCTCGCAAAGCTTCGCCGATGTCGGTAGACTCATTTTTGCTCGTTTTCCAGGCGACGTAATTGGCTACCCCGTAGTAGAACACACTGAGAGCGATCATTACAATTACACCCACGAACACGAGACTGAGAGCAATACCCAGAACCGCACCATTAATCGGGTCAGATGCTGCGGTCGTAGTAGTTGTACTTGAGCTGTCAAAATCCCCTGGGAATGGGAACATGTTAAGAGCAAAGCTAGCAAAGCTTAGTACCAGAATAATAATTGCCGGGGTTTGGCTGAGTTTGAAAAGTCTGTTAAGTCCATCAAACGATGACTTAAATGGGTTGGATTCGAACGGCAGTTTTTGTTTAGTATGGGTTGGTTGTTGAGTTGTTTTCATAGCTATATAGTACCGCCGATAAGATCATTCTCAAACTCAATTATACCTTCCATGTCGTGTGGGTACTGAGAGACATCAGGGAAATCTAATGATTGTATGCGCTTCCATACGACACTAATGATTTGTTGTAACCTATCAAGTTCTTCGTCTGTTGGTTGTAGGTTGAGTCGCATGGCCTTTCGCGTTTCGGCTTCTACGTAAAGCATTTGTGCGGTAATAGTAGTTGACTTGTACCGTCCAGATTCACGCACGAGCAAGCAATAAAACTGTAGTTGCAGACGGTGACGCCAGGCTTTGAGCATCTTTACTTTGTCTTTGGTATCAAAGCTCGCCAAAGGTTTGCCTGTTTTGTAGTCGCTCACCAGAACGGAATTTTCTGTAACGAGGAGCGAGTCAAGCTTGCCTTTAATCCGTGCATTGTGCTCAAGTGTCGCTTCAATGAACTGTTCACTGAGCGCGCCTTTTGGTACAAGCAAATCAGCCTGTTCCATAAGTATAGGCACTAGTTTTTCACCACGCGCTAACAACTGGGCGTGTTCACGAGGCGAAAGGTATTCATGTTCGAGGGCTGATTCAAACCGATCCATGACAGTGTTTGGCTCGAGTACAGTAGTATTAACGAGTCGCTGTGCAGTTTCCAGTGCAGCGTGGATGGCTGTTCCGAAACTTCCGCTGGCGTTGTGTGGATGAGGCAAGCGCAATAACTGACGTTCTTTAAATGACTCTGGCCCGGCTTCGGCAATGTTTAGAAAATCAATGAGCGCTGTTGGACTAAGCGCAAAACTCTCCAAACGATCTTTTAGAAGTGCCTTCTCATCTGTCGTGCTAAGTTCCGGCCATCGTAGGTTACTTTCTAATACGTCAACTGGTTCTTCGGGTGGTTCGTCGATAGTTGTTATGGGTAGTGAAGCAATCAGCGAGGTTGGCAGCAGCTCTGTGCCCTTCTCATCCATCGCATAACTCGAGACGATAAACGTATGCTTGGCACGCGTTGCCGCAACATACATAAGCCTCACGTAATCATCGTCGTTTTCTCCATATGATTGCAAACGCAGGTTGGCTGGTGACTTACGTCGACTCGTCCGGGGGCTCCACATTGATTCAATACCATCTACCAAATAGACGGTATCAAACTCAAGACCCTTCGCCTTGTAGATAGTTAGCAACTGGACCGCTTGGTCACTACTTGCAAACCATGATTCATTGGCAATCACCCGCTTGTTGGTGAGGTTAAGTTCTATAAAGCGTACGAAATCTTCGAGCGTCGCCTCAGATCGGCCAGCAAACTCAAGCGACATTTGACGCAGCAATTGAATTCCCGAAAGCGTTTCTATATATGTGCTGGAGGTTTTCTGTCGACCGAGATAGTACGCACGGAACGGACTGAGCATGTACTGGCCTTCTTCCATTCCAAGGATATACTCGAGACTACGTGGTAGTGGCTCACTCTGGCTGGTACGACTCAGCCATAGCATCCAGCTGCCAATGTTCTGCAATGCCGGGTCGTCGCTTGCCATCAAGCTTCCTAGATAGTCGGGCGAACTATAGTTCTGAATCGCTAGTTTCCATAGAGTTACTGGCGAGAGTTGCCACATGGGGTGCCGTAACAACTTGCTTAAATTAACGTTTGCTGACTTCATGTCTCCGTTGCTAATGGCCACTACAGTTTGCGCAATGAGGCATATCTGCTGCACTGCCTCATGCTCTAATACGTTGCTTTGTCTTTCATAGCTCAGGGGTACTTCTAAACGATTAAGAATACTTGCAAGCTGTTGCAAACTTTCATGCTTGCGCGCAACTACTGCAATACTTCGCTCGCCATTATCCCAGGCCTCTTTAATGTGCTGAGCCACCGCGCTATATTGGTGTGCTTTTGTGGGGTAGTTAATGTGTGATAGCTTAGAAGGCTTACTTGGTTCTACCTGCGCACGCAGATTCTTCGACAGATTCTTCGTACGCTTTATCAAACGATCATCAGCCAATTCTATGACTGTCTTTGCTGTGTCGAGCACCGCCTGGGACGAACGGTAGTTGTCTTCAAGAACGATCGTCTTGGTGTCTGGATAGCTGCGCTGAAAATGGAGCATGTTGTTGAGCTCCGCACCGTTGAACGCGAAGATTGATTGATCATCATCGCCAACAGCCATAATGTTTGGTCGGTTATTAGCGGCATAGTGATCCGCAATCATATGAGACAGACGTAACTGTGCAGCGTTGGTGTCCTGGAATTCATCAATGAGCACATACAAGAACCTTTCTTGTATGTCGGCCATCATGTCAGGGTTCTTCTCGAGCTGCTCAAGAACTTCTATTAACATATCGGCGTAATCATAGTAACCGCGCTGATGAAGCGCGTCACGATACTGTTCGTATACATCTGCGACTGATAACCACCATTGGTTACGACGACGTTCATCATACATGCCCTTTTCTCCGTTGACTGTTTGAAGCCATCGACGTTTCCATTTGCCCGTTTGCGTTGTTTTACCGATGACTTGATCTTGCTCAACCGCAAGTGCAAGACTTTCTTGTATGGTTGTGCTCAGTGGTAGCAAAAAACGTTGGTTTGTGACAGATTGTTTAGGCAGAGTATTTATTGCGTCTTGCAGGTCGGTTAGTTTTTTTGCGCTTAGGGTCGGCGAGAGTATTTCGCACAGTTGCTTCTCGATAACGTCTATGTATGCTAAGTTCTCGTTAACGATAACGCGTAATTCATCTGGTTTAAGTCCTGCTTCTTTGGCTAGTTTTAAGGCATCTTTGACACCCGGCAAAGCAGTAAAACTACCGGCAAAAACGCTAGCTAACGGATTATCTAATGGCAGTTCGCTCAATATCGACTGAATGATGTCTTCCTGGACTGCATCCGGTGCCACACTCAATCTCGCTCCACTCCAGAAGTGATCAGGGTATTGATTCATAATCTCTGCCGCAAAACTATGAAAGGTACGCACCACTACTTTTCGAGCCTCGGGTCCGGCAAGTTGCTGGAGGCGCTCGCGCATGTTCAATGCTGCCTTATTGGTAAATGTCAGACACAATACATTGCTCGGCTCGGCATCAGTTAGTTTGAGGATGTTGGCAGCGCGCATGCTCAGGAGTTGTGTCTTTCCTGTGCCAGGTCCGGCCACCACTAATACTGGGCCTTCAATAGTGTCGACAGCTTGTTTTTGTCCGGCGTTCAAAGAGTTATAGGCCTGCTCAAAAGTATTCATCTTATAGTATTGTACAGCGTTGGGGCTCAGCCCGTCAGAATTTAGGCTGTATATTTTACAATACGAAAAATGTAATTTTTAGTACGTTTGTATCTAATAGATTCGGCAGCATAACAAGTTTGCTGTGCACAAACGTTGCGAGGCCATGTTTGTTGGGCCTATGCTATAAATGCGTCGTGTGAGCGCAGAATTAAATAATTGGAGGGTAACAACTATGGCACAACCACAGTTTGTTCAAGTAGATTATAAAAGTAATATGATGGCAACATTTGTTTCAACGCTTGTTGCAATTCTCGTGGCGGTTCCGATTGCTATGATGGTTGCACTAAACGTTGCGCAATCTCAGTCAGCTTCAGCAAGTTCAGTTCAGCAAACAGCGAACGCGACACCAGCATCTGCTTCACAAGTAGCATCTGCGTGCGTTCAGCCTGCAAGTTCTGATGAAGAGGTTGCGTCAGCAGTAGCATCACCTGCAGTTGCCAGCGGTTCTGTATCACAAAGCGCATCTGCATCCGGCGGATGGTGGGGAGACACCGGTGCATGGGGTAGCGTCGTTTCTTCTAATACCTATATCAACCAAGAAAATACTGAAAATAACAACTGGTACTACGATTCTTTCAATACGAGCTATTCAGCTGAAGATAGCTTTAATAATCACTCCAACAACGAAGAATCATATAACGAAGATTCATACAATGAGCACGAGATGGAAGTCGAGATTGACGTTGAGATCAGCGACTCATACAACAAGACTAAGACTACCAACAACACCACTAACAACACGACAAACACCACAACTACAACAACGACCAACAATACCGCAAATGATTCTTTCAACAGTGGTTCTTACAATACAACGAACACCAATACAACCACAACTAACACTAACAACACTGCAACTGACTCATTCAATACTGACAACTCAGTAACACAAACGCAACAAGCTATCGGCCTTGGCGTTATTCAGGCACAGGCAGATCTTTAGTAGCTGGCCCCTTCGGTCGCAACTATAGTACAAGACAACGACAGTGTATCTGTCGTTGTCTTTGTTGTTGCGCAAATTCGTCTTTGCTTTTGTAGTATCAAGGCATATACTGTTGTTATAGAGGAGTTCATATGAAAACCACACAGTCTAACACTACAAATCAAGGAAAACTAACCAGCGCCTTCTGGCTCGCAATACTGGCAGGCATATTGCTGGTTATTTCAAACTCAGCCGTATGGGTAAACAACTATATTTTTGATGAGTATAATTTTTCACAGGTTGTTTCAACCTCCCTTACTTCAGAGTCAAGTCGTCAAGCAATCGCAGAGGGTGTGACGGACAAGGTTTTTCAGGATCGTCCTGTACTTAAGCGGGTTGCTGGGGACGTCTCGACAAACATTATTAGCGGCTTACTCAACACGAGTCAGGCTGACACTGCAATTCAAGAGGTTACCCGCCGGTTAAACGTTGTAGTTACCTCTAGTTCGCGTGATCCGGTTGTAATCGACCTGAGTGGAGTGAAGAATATTTTAACCGAGCTTGTTGATGTCTCTGCATCCTTAGGTCGAGAGCCGAAAGTAGACCCAAGCACTATACCGAGCGAGATCACTGTATTAGAACGTAATGCGCTGCCTAACTTCTATAAATGGGGTGTTGCCTTCTTGTGGATTGCGCCGTTAGCGTTCCTAGGTGCCTTAGCAGCCCTTGCCTATCCCTACATCAAACACCGTCAATTCACCAAAACTATTATTGTAATGCAAGGTGCCTGTATCTCTGCGGTTGGCCTATTTGCGTTATTGGTTGGACCTCTCTTCCGTCCACCACTGCTTTCTAACCTTAAGACCTCATCAGGCCGAGTTGTGGTTGGAAATTTATACGATGCATTTATTGCAACCTTCAATGCACAGACGCGTGCCTTAATCGGCGTCGGTGTAGCCATGATAGTCGTGGGTGGTCTTGTGTATGCCTATGGTTACTATCGGACATGGGCTGCGGGGCGGAACAAAAAGCCGGTCAAGAAATAAGGCTCATTTACCCTTTGTTTCCCGTTAATCCCTTAATGTAACGGATGGGTTTTGCGAGAAGTGATGTTTTTTCATGTGCGTGGTATTCCTTACGCTTGATATCTCGGAAGACTTCCATATAGACCTCGATTGTCGTAACTAGCAGAATCATAATCACTGGACCAACCACGATACCGATAAAGCCAAAGAATGCTAATCCTGAGAAAACGCTGAGTAACGTCAGCGCCGGGTCCAGACGGGCTTCATCAGGCACTAACTTTGGACGCAGGATATTGTCCTCATTAGTCACGACCAAGAAGTGACCGGCAAGTATAAGTGCACCCTGCCAGATGTTACCGAGCAGGATCATAATAATTCCGATTGGGATAACAATAATGCCACCCCCTAACGGGATAATCGATAACACGGTGAGTATCATGAAAAAGAAGAAGAACGTTGAACGAAATCCCGCGAGATACAAGAAGAATGCATCAGTAAAACCTTGTACGGTTGCAATAATGAACTGACCTCTAACCATTGCTTTGGTCATCACACCAGCGCGGCGAAGATACAACTTCCCTATGTCCTTGCCAAGAGGGTTCAGCAGGTGAAACGTTTGTATTAATTTGTCTTGCTTTGTAAGCAGTGCCAAGAACACGTATATGTAGATAATGAATGTCGTAACAAAGGCAGCCACACTACTTATGGAAGAGCTCAACCCTTGCAGCAATGCATCACCAATATTCTGCGCCATTGTGGCAAGCGCGGCCTGAATATGGTCGATGCTGAGCCTGAAGCTGAGGCCGATTGTAGCAAAGACCTGATTTATCGAGTCTATGACGTTTGCAAGCAACTGGTTGAGATCTGTGTTCTGAACGTCAAGGTTGACCATGCCAATCACGCGATTAACCTGTACAAGTGTTACGGCGAGGACGAACGCTAGTGGAATGATTACAGCTATAAAAGTCGCTAGAAGTGTCGCTGTTGCCGCTTTGTTTTTGTTGTTCCATCGTTTGAGCAATCGCTGATACAACGGATTAAATACAAAGGCGGTAATTGCGGCCACAACGAGCAATCCCGCGTAATTGCTTAAAAAATACGCGCCCAAAACTATAGCCAGTATTGTGGCAATTGCCAGTGCGCGTTTTTGGGGACCTGTTACCGTTAACATAGCTTCCTTTTATTAGGCCAAGTATAGCATAGCAAGAGCGTTTCGTCTCTAGTAATGTTATGTGTTTGATGGTATGATAGCAAAAACGAGGTTTTATATGAGTGAACGTATTAGACAAATTGGTATGAGTGCAGCTCTAACAATGAGCGTGCTCAGTTGTAGCAATGAGTCGCCAGCTGTGACCCTAGAAATGACCGCAGTCAGAGATGCGGAAGTATTTACATCTGATAGCGCCTATAGTGCTGAGACCTCTGATTCTGAAGGAGTCATCTTGGCAGGTGAAAAAGTTGCTGCGTTCTGTCTTGGTGCGAGCAATCGTGATCACCAATGGGTCGGTCTTACGGGCGATGACACGAGGTATGTTTCAATTTTTGAGCGCGTTAACGGGACGCGTGAGTTTTCGTTTGAAACGGATTCGGGCCAAGTTACTCTTGATATGGCACGTTCGCTACCCCCATGCGACGAATAGATGTTGCACGTTAGTACTGGCTATGCTTTAATATATGTTATGAAGTTAAATTCAGCGAACAACAGTATTGTGTTTAAGGGCTCTTATTGCAGAGGCCTTGCTGACTTTACATTCTAAAACATAACAATAACAGCAAATCACAGGCCTCCCAAGCGGAGGTCTTTTTAATTCTTAAGAGGAGAAAACTGTGAAAATGTACATACAGCCAATATCAAAAACTGAACTCACAGAGTACCTGACGCTTCCCGACCTTACGGAAAATGAAAATCACGCCCTCGGCATGCTTTACCAACAGATTGTAGAGACGGTCCGCGGTACTCACCCGTATTCGGATGTGCGTGTGTATCGCCGTTCGCCGATAGTATCTGTGACGGACAATTACGACCGACTGCTTATCGCGCAAGACAACATAAGCCGTTCTTCAACTTATACGCACTATGTTGACGAAGACCATGTGCTGCAAACTCACACGAGCGCACAAATCCCTCAAATACTGCGAGAACTTACAGAAGATGCAACGTGGAATGACGTAGTGATCTTAGTGCCGGGTCTTGCTTATCGTCGGGACGTTTCAGATAAAAAACATGTGAGCCAGGTACATATGTTAGACGTTTGGCGGGTAGTGCGTGGTGCTTCAAAGCAGCTGAATCACGATGATTTACTGGCTCACGTCGAGGCCGTAGCGCAAACGGCAGCGCCCGGATGGAAGCTGCGAATCGAAAACTCACCCCACCCCTACACGGATGGTGGAATTGAAGTTAACGCCACGAACAAAGACCGCGACATTGAGATCCTGGAGTGCGGTTTAATCAAGCCCACTATCTTGCGGGAGGCCGGCCTTGACCCGTCTATGCACAACGGCTGGGCTCTTGGTATGGGACTCGATAGGCTAGTGATGACACTTAAAGACATTCCTGACGTTCGTTATTTACGCTCTACCAATCCACGGATCGCCGCGCAAATGCATGATCTCGCCCCATACCACGAGGTTTCGCTTCAGCCAGCAATACGTCGTGATATGTCATACAGTGTACCGTCGACGTATGTTGAAGAAGACGTAAGTGCTGACATTCGTACCGGGCTTGGTGCATACATTGATGCGCTTGAATCTGTTGAGATTCTTAGTGAAACACCGTATGAACGCTTGCCCGCGGCCGTAAAAGAACGTCTTGGTATTTCCGAAACGCAGAAAAATATTCTGGTACGGATTACGCTCAGACACCTCGAGAGGACCATTACTAACAAAGAAGCTGACAACATATACGCTACTGTCTATAAGCGCATAAATTACGGTACTGGTGGATACCTATAAGATTGACCACAACAACATTGCAACATTAGACTAAAACTGGTAAAATATACTTTACATTAAGGAACATTATGGAATTATCTGAACGACTTACCCAATTAACGCAAATACAAGCTGCTCGTCAGGCTATTGAAGCGCAACGTCCTGTACTCGGTGATGTGATCGATGGCACGCTTGCAGATATTGATTCTCGTATCTCTTCATTGTTGCCGCCTGCACCAACAGAAGAGCAACTTAAGGCGGTCTCTGGTTGGAATACCGTGCTTGAACAGCTGGCAGAGCTTGAAATGGCACCACCTGCACCGAATGAGACTGTTCTAGATGCGTTACGCGCCGTAAATGAGTATGCAGAAGTTACCGAGGTCTTCCAGGCAATTGGTGCCGTAAGTCTCGCGGCAACTGAGACTGACGCTACAAATGAGACCACATCGCCTGCGCCCGCACCCGTCCCAGCTCCAAAGCAGCCGAGGAAAAGAACGCGACGCGCCTCGCCTACCCTTCAGAAGCCTGAGCCTGCTGTTGCAGAACCTGAAACGCAACCTGTAGCAGATCCAGCAGCAGCAGAAGAAGTTAAGCATGTCCCACCAAAGCAAGAGGCTGCGAGTGTTCCAACAGAAGCTCCAACTGCTGAGTTACCGCTCCCTGAGGCTATTGCCAAGGTTGTAATATCTGATGGTAAACGTGAACAAGAGATCACTCGGGTCCACAAGGACATTACTGTTGCAATTCTGAAGGCATTACGAGAATCTTCTGACGGAACCGTAGAGACCACGGCCTTACACCGTCAGTTAGTTGGCGTCAGCTCACGTGAGATCGAAATGCACCGTAATGGTACACGTTTGGTTGATGACCCGGCATTTAATGCAACTGAAGCCAAGCTTCGTTCTCGCCACTTCTACTTCGCACTCAAGGAATTGAGCACTGCTCATTATGTTGAACATATTCCCGGATCACTTGGTGCTGGTAGTGGGGTCAACAAGAACACGAGTGGGCTCATCAAGGCTCACAGCGACATACAAATTATCGCTAATGAAGAAGGCGACGTTCGTGTTGAAATGCAGCCTCGTCCACACCACCTGGCAATAGATCTGTATCGTCAGAGTATAGACAATGGTCGTGGTCAAGTACACGTTTTTGAGAAATCTACGGATCGTTTTCAGGTGCTAGCAAGAGCGCTGGGCGTACTGGCAACAAAACAGGAAGAAGAGACGAAACGTTTCCAACGATCCAAACTAAGCCAGTGGCTCAAAGAAGATGGGGTGCCTATGGACCACAGAGATAACGAAAGCTTGTCAGAAAACTTGAAGACGATGATTGATTCTTTTGAAGAAGACGTGCCGTTGGTGAGTCGTGGAACTCGTGGTGGTGCCTATTTTTCATGGGATAGTCGCGCAGAAGTCGAGGTCGTTGATGGTTTTCCGGAAAAACCAAACTTTGAGGACGCCATTCATGTAAAGATTAAAGATGGAACAGTTCTTGTACTTATTGATGGCAAAGAAGAACCTTTAGTCGAGTATTCAGAGAATACGCCTGCACTACTAGCGGGCACGATAGATGCCGCAACAATAATGCAGCGTCAAACTGACTTTTTCACGGCGTTGTCGGCTTTCCGAGCGGTAGACGTAATGGATGTGCAGCAGTTGCTGTCGCTTATGTCTACTGAAGGTCTAAACGAGCAAGCAATAGCTCATTGGATCTACAGAACGGCAGACAGACTGAATGAGCTCGCAGGTGAAGTAATTGTTAACCGCCGACATTTTGGCACAATGCTCTTTGATCTCAACCGTCGTATCATCGTAGATGAAGTCTCAGACGATTCATCAACAGAGCTTAATGCTGAACTAGTCGACACTCCCACTCCTACACCTGAAGACGACGTTGACCAAGTGTTAACGCCACCGTCGTCACCTGAAGATCCTGGTGAAGAACCGTCGCCTGAAGAACTACACGCAGTAGACCCAGAAGAAGTTGGTGTTGCGCCTCGGCGTACCGCTTTGCAGTTGATTGAAGACACGAATAACCTTGATGAGCGCAGCAAGATGATCTTGCGTAGACGTTTGACCCAGGACGGTCGATTCGAATTCCCAAAGAAACTTGAGCATGCAGTCTATCTATTGCAGCTTGTTGCAGACAATACTGCACTTGCTGAGCTTCGTGAGACGGATCGCTTCAGACATAGCGAAGCAAGTTACTACGAAAACTTTCTCGCTGAACTACTCCTTGCGTGTTACTTCCGCACGATGACCTGGGGAGACTTTGGTTCATTAGTACAAGCCGTAC
Source organism: uncultured Candidatus Saccharibacteria bacterium (assembly GCA_964448075.1). GTDB lineage: Bacteria > Patescibacteriota > Saccharimonadia > Saccharimonadales > CAYUUR01 > CAYUUR01. Next base: position 231,927 of record CAYUUR010000003.1, read on the forward strand.
GGCAAACTGCTCCTGATTCCGTAACGATTAGCGCGGATAACGTTCTACATGCCGCGGTCAACACATCATTCAATGTTGATGATATGGCTCCTCAAGATGCCGCTCATCGGGCAACGGAGCGTGCCAAACTTGATACGTATCTGACAAAAGCTTTGGATGACTTTAGAGCAGGCGTCATACCTACAGTCTCTACTCCAATGCAAGCAGTTGGCCTGCTTGATCATTTCCGCGTAAATCGGCAAGTAATCGCTGAAGGTAAAACACAACATGAGTTCGACCAGTTGGTAGAAGCACTCCAGGTTGCGTGTTATGACGTGCTTGGTAAGGGCAACTTACTCTCAATGTTAGACTTTCGTACTCCGGCGCGTACCACTGGTGGGCAACGGGCAATTTTGACTGCAACAGGTGAAGAGCGCCAGCTTACTCGCACAGACACATACCGCTATCCTGATATTCAGCCCCGAAGCCGTCGCCGTCGCAGAGGCTAGTCCTAACGTTGTTCCTAACAAGTTAGGTCTATATACTGGTACGTAACAACCATGAACCTATTTGAATTCATCCCTGGCTACACAAGCGCAATATACGATACGGGGCGTCAGCCAGCGTTTGTAATGATGCTGGCGTTCATTGTCACGTTCATTGTTACGCGCGGCTACACGCGCCTTGCACGTGTCTATGGCTGGGGCAGCGTAAGCGTCGGCAATGTACATACGCATCATCTCGTATTTGGTCTGATAGCGGCGTTCTTTGCTGGTGGTGCCATCATTGGTTTTACGCCTCCGGACGATGGCGTGTGGTTCTTGGTGTTCTCTGCCCTCTTTGGTATTGGCGTGTCGTTGGTACTTGACGAGTTTGCTCTGGTGTTTCACCTGCAAGATGTGTATTGGGAGCGCGAAGGTCGTAAATCTATAGACGCAATCATCCTGGCCCTACTTTTTGGCGGGCTATTCCTCCTGCGCGTTACACCTTTTGGGCTGGAGCCATACGACACAGGCTGGTGGATTGTTTGGGCAGTCGCAGTCGATGTATTATTTGCTGTTGTTGCGTCACTTAAGGGCAAAGTATATATGGCAGTCTTTGGTATCTTTATTCCGTTTTTGGCGGTTGTCGCGGCATTTCGCTTGGCCGAGCCTGACTCAATCTGGTCGCGCTATGTTTATAAAAAACGTTGGCAAAAGAAACGAACCAAATCAATCCATAGGTATGAGAGATATGAACAAACCTGGCGTATCCGCAAAGAAAAAGCCTGGGACCTCATTGGTGGCAAACCCGGCCGCCCAAACAACTAACAATTAGTGTGGCTGGGGCGGAGAGATTCGACTTACCTTTGGCAGTCACGTTCCGCGACCCCGAGATTTCATGATATCAAGCAAGCTTGATTCAGAAAGTCTCCTTGCAACAATCCACAGGATTTTTTCACCCGAAACTTGCGTCTTAGTAAACAAGTTTGCAAGCGAAGGTTTGCCTGAGGATTGCCACCAGGCAATCTTCGCCCCGAATGGGCATTCGGTGACTGAGCTCACCTGTTCAAACAAATCAAAAACCGTCCGAGAAGGACGGTTCTTAATTTGGCTGGGGCGGAGGGATTCGAACCCCCGAATGCCAGTACCAAAAACTGGTG
>CAYUUR010000004.1:0-76748 GCA_964448075.1 uncultured Candidatus Saccharibacteria bacterium
CAGTCGCTGTCCCTGTAGATGTCTCTGAGCTCTCCGCTAGTTCTACTAATCCAGGCGTAGATGTTGACGCTGCTTCTACTCCAAGGTTGCTTAGTGCTGTAGCAGCATCAGTCGCTCCAGTACCACCCTTGGCAATATCAAGAGTCTTCTGAGTACCATCATCATTATGCTCAACACTAAGAAACTCATTGAGTACATCCCCCCAAGTATTGTCATCAGATCCCGGTATTGGTAATCGAGCCATGTTGATAGACTAGCATAAGCGTAGAGAGGGGACAATTTAGTTTAGGTTCTATTAACGAGATACACGCAAATTACGCCCACGAAATAGAGCACTATGGTAGGCCCGGCTATAAGACCTTGGTTAATTGGGTCAGGTGTCGGGGTGATTATGGCGCCAAATATAAAACTGACCAGTACAACGTAACCACTCGCCTTAAGAAGTTTGCCTGCGGAGATGTTGCTAACTTTTCCAAGTAGCGTCATTATCAAGGGTAGTTGGAAGATTGCTGCCAGTCCACAAATGTACAAAAGTACAAACGATAAGTATTCGTCTGTGGTAATGAGCGACTGGATAGAATCACTGGCAAATTGTTCAAGGAAGTTAAGTGAAGCCGGCAGGATGACAAAGTACGCAAACAATACTCCGCAAAAAGCCAGAAGGCTCGACACAAAGAACGTTATGAATACCATTTTCTGACTGATGGTGTCATGGGCTGGTTTGATGAATGCCAACACTTGATAGATTAGTAGTGGTAAGCTGACCAAAAACCCGAATAAAATGCAGATTTTAATAACGAAGTTTAGGCCACCGGCCGGTGAGGTGTATACCAAGGTTTGGTTATTGAGTGGTTGTAGTAATGTTGTTTGGAGTGGCTCACGAAGAATGTAGCCAGCCACGCAAGCTAGCAAAAAGACAACTGCGACTATGATTGACCGATTATAAAGCTCACGCAGGTGGCCCTCGAAGCTCTCGGTTGCTCGGCGGTTAGCTTGATTTTTTGCTGGACTTGGCGGCGGTTTTTTTGCCGTCAGACTTTTTGCTGGTTTCTGTATCGCCATCAAATCCCTTTCGAATTTCACGGGCTGATTCACCGAGACTGCGTGAAAGCTCCGGAAGTTTCTTGGCCCCAAAGAGTAAGAGCAAGATAACTAGTATGACAATAAGTTCTTGAAGACCTAATCCTAACATATTTTTCCTCGTTTCTTTTCGAGTAGTATAGTACCATAGATGATAGACATGAGTAAGCATAGACGTTTTAAACAATTGGTGCGGGTTTTTGTAGCAACTGCTTTCATATTCGTAGCATTCCTACAGGTTCCTGTAGCTGCTCAGTATGGTTCAGATAGTTATGGTGCTTGTGCATATGGTGAGACGTGTGCAGTAGCGACAACCAATGATGCTGCCGACGATGCGGCTAGTGATCTCTCCAACACTGGCGAAAACCAGAAGTTGTTTCTATATGGTGCACTCATCTTGATTGGTGCTGCTGTCGTTGCCTATACGATCAAGCGCAAACGGCAATACAAGCTGCCTCGCTAGATTATTCAGAGACTTTTTTATACGCTGATTGTAAGGATCTGAGGTCTTTGATGATTTGTACGGCGTGCTCTTTGGGTGTGACTTTAGGATATTCGCGAACGATATTACCGTCAGGGTCGATTATTACTGTGGAGCGGATAATCCCCATGAACTTGCGGCCATACATGCTGCGTTCACCCCAAGCACCGTAGGCTTTTATGGTATCGAGTGATTCGTCGCTGAGGAGCGTGAAGTTGAGGTTATATTTCTCGGCAAACTTTTTGTGTGAAGCTGGGCTATCTTTGCTAATGCCAATTACTTTAGCACCTTGTTCTTGGATATACTGGTATTCGTCACGGAAGCTACAAGCTTCGGTAGTACATCCTGGCGTGTCGTCTTTGGGGTAAAAATACACGATCAGCCAGGTGCCTTTGTAGTCATCCAAAGTTCTCGTCTTGTCATCTTGGTCTGGCAGTGAAAAGTCTGGCGCTTTAGGCATCGGACGATTCTTTGGAAAATTCAAGTAATTTGGCGATGATGTCGCGTTCTACGGTGTCCCGATCGTTTGTGCCGTCAACCTCTAATAAAATGCCCATTTGGCGGTAGTAACTGAGTACGGGCAGTGTTTTGCTGCGGAACTCCTCGAGCCTTGTTTTGATGAGCTCTTCGTCGCTGTCATCTTGGCGTTCGCCTCGATCGTGTAATTCATTTGCTTTGCGCCAGCGCTCCCAGACGTCTTCCTCAGGAATGTTTAGCACTACTACAGCTTTTAGTTTGTGGCCAGATTGCTCGAGAGCTTCGATTACACCAACTTCTTCGCCCGACCAACGGCCGACAGAACTGAGCACCAATGGTTTGTCTTGAAGCTCTGGTTGGCTCAAATATGGCAGGATTATTCTTGTAAAGTCTTCGCTGGGGACTAGTTTGCCGGACTGCATTATTTCTTTGACGTTTTCGGGGATCTCGGCATTTCGTAGGATGTCGCCGCTACCGATAAGTGGTGCGTCAAATAGCTCTGCCAGCCGTTTGCCTTGTGTGTCTTTGCCGGTGTAGGGTGAGCCAAAAAGATTGACACTTCCCGTGCCCAGCCATTCTTTGATTTCTTGTATTTGTGTTTTATCTTCCATAGGGTAATTATAATCAATCACCTCTAGAAAGCAAACTTGGGCAGTTCAGAGAAGATACAGGATTCTGACGGGTTAGCGGTATGGGATAGTCCGCACTCTTGACGGCGTGTCAAGAGTGCTAGAATATTTCGCCCGTACCGGCATTTCTGGCGCGAAGTACGCTAACTATTTTTGTCCGGTTCAGCAAGTAGTGGAATGACCACAACTTGCTCTAATCCTCCAAAACTAGCGCATACTTCATCGCCACAAACACCCGTACAAGCAAAATATCTAGCACTCTTGACACGTGAGTGCCAATTTCATATCATAGTGGAGTAGCTAGCACTCTTGCATAACGAGTGCGAACGATAACCACTATGACAGAACGACAAAAGAAACTATTATCCGCAATCGTTGAGCAGTATGCCGAGGTGGCAAGCCCAGTCGGCTCAAGCCTGCTGGCTAAGGTCTTTAACGTTTCATCTGCGACTATTCGCGCTGAAATGGCCGAACTTGAGCGCGAAGGCTACATCGAACAGCCGCACACCAGTGCAGGCCGCGTCCCAACAGACAAAGGCTATAGATTCTATGTAAACTCTTTTGCCAACGCTGACACACCACAAGTTGATAGTCGTGCGCAGCGTGCCATTAGCGCGCGGGTTAATCATGGCGGTGTGCCCGACCGTGTTATTCGTAACGCCGTAGACACACTTGTTGAACTGACTCATAACCTTGGCTTAGCAACAATAGGCAATCAACTGTATATGAGTGGATTGTCTAACTTGTTTGGCCAGCCAGAGTTTATGCAAAAAGGCCAAGTCCAGGAGGTTGCGAGGCTTCTGGACAACCTCGAGCCATGGCTCAAAGAAGCAGCACCAAATGAGCCGCTAAGTGTATACATCGGCAAGGAAAACCCAGTTGGCGGTGCTGCTGGCTGCAGTTTAATAATCAGCCGTTTCCGCAGTCCATTTAGCGATCATAGCTACGTCGGTGTACTAGGGCCAACCCGCCAGAGCTACCGCGACGTCATGCAAATGGTCCGCCGTACTGGTGGGGCATTAGAGGAGACATTACTATGAGCAAAAAACCAACCATCGCTGAATTAGAGCAGCAAATCGCTGATCTGACTGAGGCTTTGCAGCGTGAACGAGCTGATGTCATCAATGTGCGCCGCCAGCATGACAACCAGATCAACATGTTGCAATCCATGGTTAAAACTGGTGTAGTGACTGACCTGCTGCCGGTGATCGATAACTTTGAGAGAGCCCTCAAGCACGTACCAGCCGATTTAGAAGGTAACGAATTTGTAAAGGGTGTTAGCGGCGTGGTCAAGCAGTTTGAAAAGACTTTAGCTGACATGGGTGTAGAGCGTATCAAAACGGTTGGTGAAGTATTTGACCCTAATGTGCATGAAGCCGTTGCTCATGAAGAAGGAGCTGGTACGGTTGAAGTTGTCTGCGAGGAACTTCAACCCGGCTACCGTCTCGGCGACAGCGTTATTCGTCCCGCTATGGTCAAGGTGAAAACGGAGGATAGGAAATGACCGGCCCAGAGATGCAACAGACTTTCTTAGTATTTGACCGTGATGGGAACATGACTGGTGTTACTCATGGACAGGACGCTGCTGAAGCGATCATGAGTATCCCTCCCGACCACGGGATCTTACTGGACGAAGGTGTTGAAAGCGATCTTCTGTCCCTAGCAAGCATTAAGAGATTGGCTGACGAGGGTCCAAAATGAGTGATTTTGAACATATCCCAGGCTTAGACCCAATGCAGGAGATTGATGTCGCTGTAAAAGCGCTTGTTGATTCTTCTACAGAGCGTATTGCTGCCGGTGAAACGGTTGCCGAGATTGCACAGGACCCAAATGTGCGCTCAGTTCTGGACTACATATTAACGGCTAACATACCCGGAGACACAATTAATGCCCCTGAGCAGTTGCAAGAGGCGGCCGACCATCTTGACGCCGACTTGCGCTTGCGTTACGTACTCATGGACGAGCCTGAGCGAGACGCCGCCGCCATTAACTTGCTCGAAGGATTGATAGACCTAACATTAATGGAAAGAATTAAGTAAAGGAGAAAATTATGGGTAAAATTATTGGAATCGATCTAGGAACTACTAACTCAGCTATGGCTGTCATGCAGTCAGGTAAGCCTGAGATTATTGCTAACAGTGAGGGCAACCGTACGACGCCAAGTGTGGTCGCACTCAACAAAAACAACGAACGCTTAGTCGGTCAAGTTGCTCGCCGCCAGCAAGTAACCAACCCAAAAAACACCATTTATGAAATGAAGCGCCTGATTGGCCGAAGCTGGGAAGACAAAGAAGTCCAGCGCGATATCAAGCTGATGGGCTACGAAATGGTCAAGAGCGGCAAGGCCGTTAAGGTCAAGATGGGTGACAAAGAATACAGCCCAGAAGAAATGAGCGCTATGGTCTTGAGCAAACTCAAAGCTGACGCAGAGGGCTTCCTTGGCGAGCCAGTGACCGAAGCCGTCATTACCGTGCCTGCCTACTTTGATGACTCACAGCGCCAAGCTACTAAAGACGCTGGTAAGATTGCCGGTCTAGAAGTAAAGCGAATTATTAACGAACCAACTGCCGCAGCCCTCGCTTATGGTCTCGATAAAGGCAGCAAAAAAGACGAGAAGATTGCTGTCTACGACCTTGGTGGCGGTACGTTTGATGTATCGATCCTTGAACTCGGTGATGGTGTCTTTGAAGTAAAGTCTACCAACGGTGACACGCACCTTGGTGGTGCCGACTTTGACCGCGTGTTGGTCAACTACTTTGTTGATGAGTTCAAAAAAGAACATGGTCTTGATATCAAAGACGACAATGCTGCTATGCAACGACTCCGTGATGAAGCAGAAAAAGCCAAGATTGAGCTTTCTTCGACAAACGAAGTCAACATCAACCTACCATTCCTAACTGCTGACGCCGATGGTCCAAAGCACTTTGAGCACAAACTGACCCGAGCAAAATTAGAAAGCTTGGTTGGTGATCTTATCGACAAGACCGCCGTGCCATGCGAAAAGGCACTTAAGGACGCAGGTCTCAAGGCCAGTGATATTGACGCGGTTGTATTGGTTGGTGGTATGACCCGTATGCCATCTGTACAAGAAAAAGTGCAGAAGATCTTTGGCAAAGAGCCGATGAAGGGCGTTAACCCGGACGAAGTTGTAGCTATTGGTGCGGCCATCCAGGGTGGAGTGTTGCAGGGTGACGTCAAAGACGTGCTGTTGCTTGACGTAACACCACTCTCACTCGGTATCGAAACTCTTGGTGGTGTGGCAACTAAGCTGATTGAACGCAATACGACCATCCCTACCAGCAAATCAGAAGTGTTCTCAACCGCTGCCGATAATCAACCACAAGTAGAAATTCACGTAGTTCAAGGTGAGCGCGAAATGGTTGCGGATAATAAATCACTCGGCCGCTTTGTGCTTGACGGGATTCCATCAGCACCGCGCGGTGTGCCGCAGATTGAAGTTACTTTTAACCTTGATGCGAACGGTATCTTGAACGTTACTGCCAAGGACAAGGGTTCTGGCAAAGAGCAGAGCATTACCATCCAAGGTAGTTCTGGTCTCAGCAAAGATGAAGTTGAAAAGATGGCCAAAGAAGCCGAAGCGCATGCTGAAGAAGATAAGAAAAAGCGTGAAGCAATCGACGCGCGTAATGTTCTAGACAGCGCTGTATACAATGCTGAGAAAATGAAGAACGACAACAAAGACAAGTTGTCCGAGGACGACGTAAAGACTCTAGACGAAGCCGTTGAGGCTGCCAAAAAAGTCGTGGCCGACGAAAAGGCCGACAAAGACACATTGGAAGCTGCTGCAAAAGAACTCAACGACAAGACTATGCCAATCGGTGCCAAGATGTATCAAGAAGCATCAAAGGATGCCGAGACTGAGGATGGTGGATCGGAGACCGAGGAAAAGAAATCTGACAAAGATGAAACCGTAGAGGGCGAAGTCGTCGACGAGAAAGAAGACAAGTAATAACACCAGGCGAAGATCGATTAGTTCATCTAGGCTTTCCATACAAACATAAGCATGATTAAGTAAAGGCAAAATAATGAGCAGCAAACTACAAAAAATATACGCGTGGATTTTGACAGGGGGCGGCTTGGCCGGGCTGATTGCTATGACATGGCAAGCAGCCGAACGGATTGCGATGCTCAAGAATCCAACCTCGCCGCTCAGTTGCAACCTTAATCCGGTCATCGACTGTGGGTCTGTGTTGGATAACCGATGGGCGGCGTTGTTTGGTTTCCCTAACGCGTTCATTGGTATGGCGGTCTTTGCCATGCTCACGCTTGCTGGTATTTTGCTGCTTACCGGCAACAAGCCTAATCGTGCCTTCAAACATGTCATGCTGGCACTCAGTACGGTGCTGTTGCTATTTAGTCTGTGGTTTTTCAGCATCAGCCTATATGTGATTGCCAAGATCTGTATATTTTGTCTAGTTGGTTGGGTGGTGGCGATTCCTATTTTTGTCTACACCTTGCAGTACTGGCTGGACGACGCAAAAAACACCGGCTGGAAGGGCAAGCTGAGCAAGTTTTTGGCAAGTAACCACCTCAACGTCGTAATAACGAGCTATGTGATTATGGCGGTGATGTATTTTGTAAAATTCAGCGAGTATTACTTCGGATAAATTATGGCACTTCAAAAACACGAGCAGGATTTATGGGATAGCGCTATGGTTAGCCTAGCGGCCGATTCTGATCACGTGGACAATTATCTTCGCGCAGAAGACGAAAGCGTAGATAATGAGAACGTTGCCGAAACGCTTGTTGGACACAGGGAGGCTCTTAATCAAAAACTCGGCCACTGTTATGGCCTGAGCGATGATCAGGTTAGTGATGTACTCAAAGAATACCAACGACGTTACGAGTCAGTCCAAGATGACGGGGAGCAGCCTTAATGAGTAAGAGGGATTATTATGAAACTCTAGGTGTTGGCAAGAATGCCAGCGCCGATGAGATCAAAAAAGCCTTCCGCAAGGCGGCTATCGAGCATCATCCTGACCGCGGTGGCGATGAAGCCAAGTTCAAAGAAGTCAACGAAGCCTATGAGGTACTAAAAGATTCCAGCAAGCGCCAACGCTATGATCAATTCGGTCACGCTGGCGTAGGCGGTTCAACTGGCGCCGGTGGCAATCCTTTTGAGGGGTATGGTGGCGCCGGTGGTCAGAACGTGCACTTTGACTTTGGTGACCTCGGGCTTGGTGATATATTCAGCAGTTTCTTTGGTGGTCAGCAACAGCAGCAGCATCGTTCGCGTAAGGGTCGTGATGTTGAGACCCGCGTAGAATTGACATTTGAGCAAGCCGTATTCGGCACGCAACTCGACCTTGACCTCGACCTTAATGACTCTTGTGAGCACTGTAAAGGAACTACAGTTGAACCGGGCCATGAGCTAAAAACATGTGATGAATGTAAGGGATCAGGCCAGGTCATGCATGTGACGAGGACTGTCTTCGGCAATATCCAGCAAGCCACAATCTGCCCAAAATGTGAAGGGCGAGGCAAAGTACCAGAAAAGGTTTGTTCAGTCTGTCACGGCAAGGGGGTTAAACGTAAAAAGCAAAGCATCAAGCTAAAAGTCCCAGCCGGCGTGGATGATGGCGCGACTATCAGACTACGTGAACATGGCGAGGCGATTGCTAACGGTCCGAAGGGCGATTTGTATGTAAATCTCCGGGTAAAGCCACACAAGAAATTCACGCGAGAAGGTGATCTCATACTGAGCGAAGAACATGTCAGCATGGTAGAGGCGGCTCTAGGTACTGAAATAGATGTTGATACTGTCGATGGGCCAGTTCGCATGAAAGTGCCAGCTGGTACTCAGAGCGGCACGGACTTCAAGCTATCGAATCACGGTGTACATCACCTTCGTAGTGAAAAGCGCGGCGCTCACATCGTAACTATCATCGTTGATATTCCAAGCAAACTAAGCAAAGAACAGAAAGAAATCCTGCAACAGTTCGCCAAGTCCCAGGGCAAAAAACACTTCTGGTAATAAGCTCGGTGCGACAAATAGATTCAGCCCGGTTTGGTTGCTACACCTATGTCTTAGTGTTAGCATAAGTGTAATAGGTAAGTTAAGGTTGGTTGTTCTGACGAGAATGAACGTAAGAATACGAAACGTGAGCGGATTTTTTGCCAAACTGTCGTTGTTAGGGCTATTCGCTATTCCTGTCGTTATGATGACTTTATCAGCTAATGCTGAAACGATAATTACAGACTACGAATATGCCAATATAATGGGCGGTACTGGGGCCGAAGTTACTAACGCTGTCGCAACTGACAGCAATAATAATGTATATGTAGCGGGTTATTTTAATGGTACTGTCGACTTTGACCCCGGCGCTGGCACAGACAACAAAACATCGGCTGGGGGCAGGGATATCTTCGTAACTAAAATCAACGCTGACGGCAGTTACGGCTATACCAAAACCATGGGTGGCGTTGGCACTGATGGGGCTAACGCCGTCGCTACCGACCAAGATGGCAATATATACATTGCTAGCCCCTTTAATGGCACCGCCGACTTTGACCCCGGCGCCGGCACTGACAATAAAACTTCCGCCGGAAGCACAGATATCGCACTGACCAAAATCAACGCCGACGGCACCTATGGCTATACCAAAACAATCGGTGATACCGGTGCTGATACTCCTTATACCCTCGCCACCGACCAAGGCGACAATATATACGTTGCAGGCGCCTTCACTGCCACAGTCGACTTTGATCCTGGCGCCGGCACCGACAACAAAACATCGGCAGGTGGCACAGATGCATTCCTGACCAAAATAAATGCCGACAGCAGTTACGGCTATACCAAGATTATTGGTGGTGCTAGTGCTGATAGTGCTTATGCTATTGCTACCGACCAAGACAATAACGTATACATAGCTGCCAGATTCTATGCCACCGCCGACTTCGACCCCGGCGCCGGCACCGACAACAAAACCTCCGCTGGGAATATGGACGCCTCACTAACCAAAATCAACGCTGACGGTACTTACGGCTATACTAAAACCATAGGCGGCACTGCCTATGATCAAGTGAATTCTCTCGCAACTGACCAAAACAATAATGTATACATTGCGGGTAATTTCCAAGGTACCGCTGACTTCGACCCTGGCGCTGGTACGGATAATAAAACAGCTACAGGCGGGTCTGATGATGGTTTTGTGACGCGAATAAACGCTGACGGCTCCTACGGCTATAGTAAGTTTTTCGGCAGTACTAATAACGATAATGTTTATGCCGTCACCACCGACCAGGATGGTTATATATACTTAGCAGGGGAGTATATAGGCACTTTAGACTTCGACCCGGGCGCTGGCACCGACATTAGAACATCAGTAGGGTGGTCTGATGCATTTCTCACAAAAATGAATGCCGACGGTACTTATGTCTACGCAAAAACCATGGAAGGACAAAGTGGAGCTGATGAAAGTTATGGTAGTTCTGTTGCTTCTGACTCGAGTAATAGTATCTATTTAGCAGGCTATTTTTGGGGCACCCTAGACTTTAACCCTGATGTAGCCACAGACAGCAAAACCTCCGCCGGCAGCAGTGATGTTTTCCTCACCAAACTCACCCAAACCACCTACCAACAAATCACTGGCCTTGCACCATCCCTCGCAGCTAAGACTCTCTCTAACACAGACGCCACAGACAACACCATTGAAAACGGTACTAGTGCTACCATACGCCTGTCGCTGAGTGACACCACTCCCATCGCCGACGTCACCACCACCTTCACCACTGACCTCAACTGGTCCACCGTGACCGCCGACTCTAACCTCACCACCGGCACTGCCTTTGCCCACAACCTCACAGCTGCAGACGGTACTGCTGGCACCTTCACTCTCTATGTCCCCAAACTCCCGAACCACACGAGAGTAGGCATCTGTCCTGGAGCGAGCTCCCTAGCAGCAACAACAGAACAATGCGAAGGACTGTACTACCTCACAGAAGGAGTAGACAACAACCTCACCACCACAACCATAGATGCCCAAGACTACTGGACCATTACCGGCCTCACCGGCACCGGAGGCTTCAGTGCAGAGGCTGCAGCAACCACTACAGACGCAGACACCGATACAGACGCTTTGGCGGAGACGGGGGAGAGCCAGACAAATATCTTGTATATTTCGTTGATTATTCTAGGGATTTCTATAATTCGTTTGCGAAGTCGATACAGCAAAGCTTAGTAACTATCTGTATAATGGTAATGGTGAAAAAGAGAATTAAGTATAGTTACGATAAGGGGTTGAAGCGGAATAAATTGATTTCCATAGCTTCGCTTGTGGTCGCATCGGTGTTATTTGCCACGGGTCTCTACTTACTGCTATTAACATTCGCTCCAGTACTTAACATCCCTGGGCTTAATGCGCCGACTTCCACAGCAGTAAGCAATGACGTTAATCGTGTGGTGATTGAGAAGATCGATGTAGACGTACCATTTCATACAGGTGGACCAGAGGCGCTTGAGAAGGGCGCCTGGCACCGTTTTCCTGAACGTGGCGACCCTGAAAATGGCGGTAACTTCGTACTCAGCGCACACCGCTTTCAGCTCGGTATCACACCCCAACAGACACGCGCCAAGTCGCCATTTTATAAGCTTGACCAATTAGAAACAGGCGACAAGATAGTAATAACATTCAACAAGAAAACATATAACTATGAAGTGACAGATAAATACGATGTAGAACGAACTGCAGTGGAAATCGAAGCGCCGTCAGATGCGCACAAATTAACGCTATATAGCTGCTCTCTCAAAGGCGAGAAAGACGGGCGTATCGTGATAGAAGCTAAGCAACTGTAGACATTGATTTTGTTGTACAAAGGTTGTATAATAGGCACGATATGGTTTGTTTGGAGAAAAATACTGAAATGAGCGCTAATTTGGGCCATGAGGCTCAGATTGATGGGCTCTACGAGGCCATCAATAATTATGCAGAAATTGACTCCACAAATCTTTCGTACGAAGAGCTCTTTGTTGCTTACACAGGAGTTATGAGCGTTGCCCAAGATGCATTAGGCATAGCTTCAGTTTTAGCAGAAGAACGGAATAACGCACATACCGACGCAGTGTTAGAGAAGCATCGTGCTGATGAAGTAACTGCCGAGCGTGATAAGTTGAAGCGTGTAATCAACGAACAACAAAGCGGCATAGACAGTACAACATTTGTTGGCAATCGTCCTTCGTTCGAACTACACCTTGAGGATGCCGTTAAGGCTGCTAGTGAACGCGGACATGCTGAGCTTGTATTAATCGGACTAGACCTTGAAAACCTGCACGGAATTAACGCGTCTTATGGTTACACGTCTGGCGGCGATGCTTTACTTGTGATGCTTGCGGAAAAGTTACAGAGTGAGGAAGTTCGTACTTCTGGGCAGCTTATGTGGCGAGCAGATGATGTATTCAGATATGGTGGTGATGAGTTCTTTGTTATTTGTCGTCATATAGCGCCACGAAAAGCGTCAATGAAGCGAGATGACGTTGCTCACGAGGAGCATGTTCGGATTGAGAATGAACTCGATTCCATTATTCACGCTGCTGCAGACCAACTTGAGCTAAAGGATGGCGAAAAACGGCCTCATGCAGGGGTTACTGTTACCATTGAGTCGATGCGACCAGGTGATAGTGCTAAGGAATTGAGATCACGCACTTTAGCTTCTTTACGTGGCGCCAAGCGATACAAGCAGTCACTCTTACAACGAAGAGGCATCTCGTATGCTCGTAACGACTATTGACTCTTATAGCACAACCGTTCGATAATAGAACCAATGCATAAGCTTAACCAATCCGGCTTAATTCCCTTACTTGTCACCATTTTAATTATGGTGGTCGCGGTTATCGTACTTGTTTTTATGCGCGTCAATCAGGCACAACGCTAGACGATGTTATAGTAGCTACATGATTAACGCACTCACTATCAAAGACAATACCCTGAGCCAAACCAAAGAAATGCTCAGGCACGAAATATTAGGGCGTGGTTGGGAGCTCTGGTTCTATGATGTGTCGTATCCACAGATGCGCGTGCGACGTTCCGATGGCAAGATACTGGAGCTCTACGGATCAACCCCGCCGACTACAAGCTATGCCGCAGGATTAACTGCAGACAATAAGCTCATTTCTTCTATCTTGCATGCAGAAGCTGGCCTACCTGTTCCAGAAACCTATGCGCTCAGTAGTGCTGATAGCGGCAAAAATATTGCCAATCAACTTTTAGATACACAAAAGAAAATTGTCGTGAAACCTTTGGATGCTGCACACGGTAATGGCGTGAGCGTGGGGATTGAAACGATTGAGGCATTTGAGCAGGCGGTTGCGGTTGCGCGTGAATTCAGTAGCACCGTCATTGTACAAGAGCACCTAACACAAAGTTATGATATAAGACTCCTCTGCATTGACTATGCGTGTGTGGCTGGGCTTTTGCGCTTGCCAGCATCGGTAGTCGGCGATGGCAAGCAAACGGTCAGCCAGTTAATTGCTCATGAAAACACCGATGAACGCAGAGGTGTTAATTATGCCAAAGAACTCAACATTATAAACATTGATCATGCTAAACGCTTCTTAGGCAAACAGATACATGATATTCCGCCAGCAGGTAAGCACGTGCAAGTGGTCGGGACTGCAAATGTTGGTACGGGGGGTTCAACAAAGGATATATCGCGCATCACTCCAGCCTGGCTGACGGCTATGGCTGAACAAGCAGCAAGAGCTTCGCGTCTGCCGTGCTGTGGTGTTGATTTTCTACTCAGCAGTGAGCCAAGCTTGCAAGCGACAGAGTCCGAGTTGCAACCCAAGCTCCTAGAAATCAACAAGTCGCCCTCGCTTTTTATTCACGAAACACCAACAGAAGGCGACTCAATGCCGGTTATCAAACAATACGTTGATTATCTAGCTAGTCTGTAGAAGTTGTTACATAGACAGCAGTGTTCAGATAATCTACATCACGTGTAAACTGCGCAAGGTCAGGATTATGCAGCATGACGACAGCAGTCATTTTGTAACCGTCAGATGATTTACCAATTTTGTCACCTGGCCTATATTTGAGCTTGTAGTCGATTAATGAGGGCAGCTTCTGTAGTTCTGCCTCGTGTGCGATTCCAGTAAATATACCTGGTGTTTTAGGAAACAGCTCGAACACGCCAAATGGATCATTTCTCTTTGGGGCGATCAGTGGTGTTTTTCCGAGAGATAAACGCAGCGCGTTACCCGTGATATCGATACCATTTGCTATGTCATGCATACGACTGCGGTACCCCCCGTTGCGCGCGCCAATCTCTACTATTCGTGGTCCGTCGGTTGTGAGAATAATTTCGATATGTGCTGCGGTGCTTTTCATGCCGAGTGCCCGACAGCCCAGAGCGGCAGTTTCACGAATTTCTTGGATCTTGCTTGCGGGCAGGGCAGATGGCAGTAGTCGACTATAGTGAAAGTTATCATCGTAGCCGATATCGTGTCCGGTTTGATAGTCAACGACCTCTTGTAATACAAAAGGTTGGCCAGTGCTATCTACAAACGCATCGACCGAATGGATGCTTCCTTCCATAAATTCCTCGATGATAAACTGAGGTTTCTGATGCGGTGCATAGCGCTTATAAATTGCTGATTGTTTAGCCTGAATACGAGCAAATGATTCGAGCATCTCAGACTCGTTTGATACCTTGCTCACGAGGAGACTCTTTGCGAGGTTTGTGGGTTTGATGATCAATGGAAAAGCATGATTACGTGCGAAGTCCGTGAGGTCTTGCGCCGTGTTAACAATTGCAAAGTCTGGACTGATCTTAGCCGGCGCTTGTGCAAATAACTGGCGCATGACGAATTTGTCTGTGCAGGCTTGTGCCGCGGCAACAGGGCAACCGGCCAGGTCATATCTCTCTGCAAGTTTAGCGGCGATCACGATATATTGCTCGTAGAGCGCATAGACAGCATCAAAGGCGTGCACTTTATGTAACTCATCAGCAGCAGCTATAATACTGGATTCATTAGAGAAGTCGCAGAGTACGCGACGCTTTATATGTTTATCTGGGTTAGCAACAGCGTGGTTGTCGCGCAGCAACACGTATTCGTTACCGTGGTCGAGGATGTATTTGTTGAGGCCACTGAAGCTCTGGCCAACGATTAAAATAGTGCTCATGCTTGACAAAATTACCTTTTCATAATAAAATTACCATAAATTCATACAGAATTCAAGGTATTAGATACGCGTTTTGATACTATATAAGTGGTTCGTATATGAAAAAAGATTACATTAGAAAAGTCGTTATTGGTCGCGCAGAGCTCTTGCATTTTATGGAGTTCTCGATTGCTGACGTACCCGCAAAGGTAGACACCGGCGCATATCGTTCATCAGTCCATGCTGACAATATTGCCTTGAATGATGACGGTACAGAACTAACCTTCCGTCTACTTGGCCAACACCCCTTGTTCAAAACGGTCGCCGAGACGGTAACTACAAAGAACTTTGAGCGCGTCTGGGTGACAAATTCTTTTGGTCAAAGAGAAGAGCGGTTCGAAGTAAAGCTCAAAGTAAAGATCGGGCCAAAGGTGTTCTGGGGCAAGTTTACCTTGGCTAACCGGGCAAAGATGCTATATCCGATTCTGCTTGGACGTACGTTGCTCAATAAGCGATTTCTTGTTGACCCGTCGCTACAAGGTGTTAACAGGCTCGAATTAAAGAAGCAGTATGGTATCGTATTGCCAATAGACGAAGAAGAGGAATACAAAACATGAATATAGCAATTCTATCCAATGGCCCCGGCAACTATTCAACTAAGCGTCTCAAAGAAGAGGCTTTGCTTCGTGGTCACACGGTACGCATTGTTAAGTATCGTGATTGTTATGCTGCAATCGAGCGTAGTAACCCGGCGGTAAGCTACCGAGGTGAAGATCTGCGCGGTATTGATGCTGTCATCCCGAGGATTGCTAGCAGCATGACTCGTTACGGTGCAGCTATTGTGCGTCAGTTCGAGATGCAGGGTGTGTACACGACCTCCACCTCCATTGCAATTGTACGTTCTCGCGACAAGCTGCGTAGCTTGCAGCTGCTTACTAGAACCGGTGTGGGCATCCCAAAGACTGTCTTCTCGCGGAACACTGCCGATATTGACGATTTGCTAGAGCAAGTCGGTGGCACTCCTGTTGTGATAAAGCTGGCCCGTGGAACACACGGCAATGGCGTAGTACTGGCGGAGACCAAAAAGGCAGCCAAATCAGTACTTCAGGCGTTTTATTTGCACAACGAAGACGGCACTAACATTCTGCTGCAGGAATTTATCGAAGAGGCTGGCGGTGAAGATATTCGTGCATTTGTGGTTGGCGGACGGGTTGTTGCCAGTATGAAGCGTCAAAGCCTTGACGATGACTTCCGTAGTAACCTACACCAAGGTGGTGAAGGTTCGGTTGTGAAGCTGACTGACGAAGAAAAGAAAACAGCCATCAAAGCCGCTCGTGCGATGGGTCTGCCAATCTGTGGCGTAGACATGATGCGCTCAACACATGGACCCCTTGTGCTTGAAGTGAATTCCAGCCCTGGTTTTGGCATCGAGAAGGTGACCGGACGTAACGTTGCGGCGCCAATTATTGATTATATCGAGCGAAACGCCACCAGCAAACGGGGCAAGCGTGATCGTATCGGCGCTTAAGGCGCAATGGCGACTTGTTTTCGTTGTAGTATTTTTTCTGTTCTGCGCGCTGTTTGTGCCATTTCTGTATGAGCCGCGCAAGCTTGAAGTAGGATCGCAACTCTATAGCATAGAGTACGCGAGTACGTCTGCGAAGCGCGAGATGGGGTTGTCTAATCGTGATTCCTTGCCAAGTGACACTGCCATGATTTTTGACTTTGGTAAACCTGGTAAGTACTGCATATGGATGAAAGACATGCGTTTTCCGATCGATATTCTGTGGGTGGGTGCAGACAGGAAGGTTGCTGAAATACGACAAAACGTACCACCAGATTCGTACCCAGAAAGTTTCTGCCCTAACACTGACGTCTCCTATGTGATTGAGCTCAATGCTGGCGAGGTAGCGCAGAGTGGTATCAGCGAAGGTGAACCTATCAGTTTTTGATTCCGCTCATGGTATGATTACTGCTATATGACGCCGTATATAATTCTTGGTATTTTGTTGGGCCTACCACTTGCTTTGGGTGTTTTATTTCGTGTTAGTGCGTCCGCGCTGTTCTTTAGTGTCATGGCTGGTGAGCTGCTTGGTCGCTATTTTCATAGTGAGGCAGGTGAAATCGCCCGATCGTTCTTTAAGACCAACGCTGCCGCCGAATACGCTGAAGCATTCATAATCGTATTACCGATGTTCCTGACAGCACTCTTTATGCACGGATCAATATCTCGCGGCAAGACCGTCCTGCATGTTGTGCCTCTCGCAATCACTGGTATTGTACTGGCTGCATTTGTCTTGCCGATCCTACCGTACGAGATTCAACAGCAAGTTGCTACCATTCCGTTTGGTAAGCAGTTACTGGATACGCACAACATGATTATTGGCGTCGTGGTTTTGTTACAACTGATATCACTCTGGCTGCTCAGCCGTGCTCCCGGCGAGCCCCACAAAAAGAGCCACAAGAAGTAGTTAACAGTCATTGTTTGTCGTCTAGCCTATTAAAAGTTTAGGCTGAAACCAAAGAACCATACAATGCTTACAGTTGCAATTACCGAGAGCGTGACGATGCTAATTACAGATAAAGATTTACGCTTTTTGAGATAGTATCCAGTAACTGCAAGAGCAAAAACAAGTGAATACACATCCGGATGCTGTGCACCATCAAACAACAAAGCATAGTTAGAAAGGTTTGTGTTGAATGATTGCAAATAGAAAAGAGAGGCAATAAACGCAAGAATCTCTAGAGGCTGAATTGCGTTAAGCTTATTCTGTGTTTTTTTGTTTGATTTCGGCATAGGATACCCCACATTTAATTTACCAGAATTATAACATAGGCATATGTACGCCGACTCTTCTGATTGACTTTTTAGCAAAAATAAGCATAATGTAAGAAGTTATTTTCCTAAGTTTGGTGCAAAAAGGAAAAGAGCAGCCCGAGCAAAACAAAGGTTTTCTCACCTAGGGGTCCATAGCTCAGCTGGTTAGAGCACCTGCCTTTTAAGCAGGGTGTCGTGGGTTCGAGTCCCACTGGACCCTCCAATAAAAACGCCTCATCGAAGATGGGGTATTTTTATTGGTTGATCTCGTAGAGATTGAACGCACGAAGTGGGTGCGTTCATAAGGAGTGCGCGCAGGAATTTATTCCGAGCACATGACGCAATGGTTCGCAGAACATACCCACTGGACCCTCCAAACAAAATGACTCACCATAGGTGGGTCTTTTTGTTTGGTAGTGTTCACCGTGTGAGTTCATCAGCAAAGCCTCGCAGAATAAAACTTATGGTAAACTGAGCGTAATACATAACAAGGATTAATATGGACGAAAACACCCCACCACAAGTTCCAAATGCTCAAGCACCCACAGAGCCAGAGCAGCCGCAACCGGCTTATAAATCGCTACCAGAAGAAGGTAATAACAAGCCAAAAAGTAAAAGAAAAATTGTTATTGTCCTCGTGGTTCTATTGCTTGTCATGGGTGTAGGTGCAGCGGCATTCTTTTTTTTCCGAAGCGAGCCGGCCGTCCAAACTACAAATAACGCCGCAACTGAGGAACCCACCGTAAAGCCAACCCCTGCACCAACAAAGCTATGGCTCACATCCTACTACGACAAGACAGATAAGTTTGCAGAAATTAGCTACGACGGATCTGAGGTAACATCAGTTAAACAACCCTATACTCCATCGACGAGCAGTAAATACATTGCACGAATTACTGAGAAAGGCGTAGAAGTATCAGCCGCAAGCAAGCCTGAAGAAGGTGTGGTAGTACTGGAGAAAAAGAAGGGCGAGTCAGTTGATTTTGCTTGGTATGATGATGCCGACGAGCTGATTGTTTCAACCAAGCTTATTGCCAACAAGCCTGCAAAACCAGACCAGTACTATATTCCTGATGTTCGTCAGTCGTTTTATAAAGTAAACCCAGACGGTTCGGGTAAAGAGAAGTTGTTTGATCAACAGACAACCTACGGATCAGCATTCATTATTGGCGCATCTGACAAACGACAAGAATTCTACTGGGGAGTAGAGACGGAGGGGGGTCCAGCAGCACTACTCAACATCAGCTCTCTTGAAACCGGTGAACTTGTGAAAAAACTAAATCCAAAAGCCAATGATAGTGGAAAAATAACTATCCTTGGCAGTAATGCGTACTATATTTCGACAGCTGACACCATCCGCAATATAAGCCTAGACACATACAAAGATAGCTTGGTAGCGAATCCTCTTGGTGACACAGCGGGTATCTCGACGACAGCCCTGACAGCGACATGTTCAGTCGGAGGTTCTATCGAGAGCATGATAAAAGTTTACGATAGTGCAGATACCTTACTATTCAGCACTGTTACAAACAAGCCACATAAGAGTGGTATTTACCAATTGAATCTAGAAACAAAGAAGTACGTGAGTCTAACGGGGTTTGATTCAGTCAGACAAATAAAGTTGCTCGCGAGCACTGAAGAAAAAGTAATTTTCTCAAGAAGCGACGCAAATATATGTAACGCAAAGAACGAAAAATCAGCTCCGAGTACTATTACTGTGTTTGACCAGGCCACCAAGAAAAGCACAGAGGTTGATATAGATAGTAGCGAAAAATATATCAATGCTTCAGTTGATTTTTTTGCCAAGCCAGCCAACTAGTAGCCAGTCAAAACTAAACTATGCAGGTGGAGGAGCAGTCACAATCTTGCGCGATTCTTTTTTGACCTGCTTACCCTGGTCGTCAACTTCATAAACAAGTATTTCTCCAAACGGCATTTCTAGTTTGGCGACATCAGCATCGGAAATACCTTCAATGTATTTCATCAGGGCACGGATGGCGTTTCCGTGCGATACAACCAGTACGTTCTGACCATCAAGCACTTTTGGCAGAATTTTTTCCGTATAGAACGGCACGGCACGGGCATAGACGTCTTTGAGCGATTCGCCGTTTGGCACAGGGAAGTTCCATTCACGCCGGATGCGGTTAAATGTCTCTTCGCCGATGCTGTCGCGCATTTCCCACTTATTCTTGCCCGTATAATCGCCATAGTCACGTTCGTTAATTGCATCACTGCGTTCAAATTGAACGTCAAATTGTTGCGAAGAATCGAGGATGCCCTCTAATGTTTCGAGCGCTCGAATCTGCTGGGATGTGAAAGCATAATCTATTGGCACATCAACAAGTTGCTGACCCAGCAAGGCAGCCTCGCGGAAGCCTTTTTCGCTCAAGTGCACATCCGTACTGCCAGTCCACTTGCCGAGCGCGTTCCATTCTGATTCGCCATGACGAGTGATGAGCAGCTTGCCTGTTTTTTTGGTAGGAGGTTTGACCATATTGGTTGGTTTGCCTTCCAAAAAGCTGACGATGTTTTGAGCGGTCGTTTGGTTGATACGTTGGATTGCTTCGTAGGTGTTGTAGGCTATGTGTGGAGTAATGATGACATTGGGCATCTTTTTGAGTGCACTGATTTCTACACTCATCTCGAGCATACTTGTTGGTAGTTTTTCACGACGGAGCAAGAGCAGCTCTTCTTCAACGCTGAGTAGTTTTTCACCTTCTATCACGTCAAGTCCAAGACCGCCGATTTGACCATTTTGTTTTGCCTCAAGCAGTGCTTTGGTATCAATAAGTTCACCACGGGCAGTGTTGATTAGCACTGCTCCGCGTTGCATTTTGCTGAGAGTCTCGGCGTTGATCAAGTGGTGATTTTCTGGAGTGTAGGGAATATGCAAAGACAAAACGTGACACTTCTTAATAGCCGTTTCAAAATCTACATATTCAAAGCCGATTTCCTTGGCGACCTCATCTTTTGGAAAGGGGTCGTAACCAATCACTTCCATGCCAAAGCCTCGAGCGATGCGCGCCATGTACTGGCCGATATGGCCACAGCCAAGAATCGCTAGGGTTTTGCCTTTGAGGTCATGGCCAGTGAGGGTGGGTGCATTGATGCTTCCAGACTTGACCGCTTCTAGTGTGCCGGGGATCTGCCTGGTTAAAGATAACAAAAGTGCAAAGGCATATTCAGCAACGGTGTTTTCGCCATAGGTCGGCACATTCACAACGACGATATTTTGAGCAGACACGGCGTTAAAGTCGATGTTGTTGTAGCCAGTCGAACGGCAAGCTATCAGACGGAGTTTGGGCATTTTGGCAATTATTTCGGCCGTCACATCACTAGTTACAAATACGGATATAATCTCGGCTTCTGGGTCGGCATTCTCGGCGTTTATTGATTCGCCTACAAACCTATAATCTTTCTGGACTTCATTTAATCCGTCTGTTAGATGAGACGTGTCTGTTTGGGTTGCATCATAAAAGACTATACTGGACATTACTACATAGTATAAGATAAGCGTAACCGTTATGAAAATACATAAACTATTTGCTCGCCAGATATATGACTCACGTGGCTATCCGACAGTTGAGGCTGAGCTGTATTTAGACGATGGTTCATTTGGTCGGGCCTCAGTACCATCTGGGGCGTCAACAGGCACTCATGAAGCTTTAGAATTACGAGATGGAACCAAAGATTATGACGGTAAGGGTGTGGAAAAAGCTGTGCGAAATATAAATGTTACGATTACGCACGCCCTACTCAAAAAATCATTCGACTCACAACAGCAGCTAGACAAGGCATTAATTGCGCTGGATGGCACAGATAATAAATCCAAACTTGGTGCCAATGCAATACTGGCGGTTTCTTTGGCGTTCGCTAAGGCTATGGCGGCTTCTGCTCAGCAGCCATTATTTCGATACGTTCAGTCTATAGCTGGAGTCCAACAAGTTACTATGCCAGTCCCATATGTGAATGTTTTAAATGGCGGCAAGCATGCTGTAGGCGGCTTGAGCGTCCAAGAATGCATGATAGTGCCGCATGGCGCCAAGAACATGAACGACTCATTGAAGATGGCCAGTGAAGTATTCCATTCGTTAGGCAAAATTCTATCAGATGCCAAGCAACCGACGACGGTTGGTGACGAGGGTGGATACGCCCCGAGTTTGCAAAAAGAAGAGGACGGATTAGATCTTCTAGTGAAGGCAATTACTCACGCCGGCTATCAGCCCGGTAAACAGGTTAGTATCGCTATGGATGTTGCGGCGAGTGAACTGCTGGTCGATGGCAAATACGTATTTGGCAAAAGGCACTACACGACTGACGAGCTAATCGCGTGGTATCAGAAACTGACTGAGGATTATCCGATAGTGTCGATAGAAGACGGGCTGAGCGAAGATGACTGGCTGGGTTGGGCCCAGCTGACAGCTCAGTGTGGCGGCAAGACACAGTTGGTTGGTGATGATTTGTTTGTCACTAATTCCCATCGTTTGCGAGAAGGCATAGACAAGCACGTTGCCAATAGTATATTGATAAAGCCAAACCAGATCGGTACGTTAACAGAAACAGTCGAGACGGTGCTGTTGGCCAAAGCGAACGGCTACCGAGCTATGGTTTCGCATCGCTCTGGCGAGACAGAGGACACTAGCATTGCGCACATTGCCGTCGGGTTGGGTGTGGGTCAGATAAAGACAGGATCGTTTTCGCGCACAGAAAGGCTCTGTAAGTACAACGAACTACTCAGAATCGCCGAGCTCGTCCCGCATGTCCAATTTGGCAACGGCTTATAATCAGTACATAACTGGTATCAAGGGAGTATAATGTAGGTATGAAGACAAAGATTGTTGTTGATGAAAACCATGTAAAGCGCATTCGTTCTGAGCTCGTAAAAGTTGGCATGACTAGCTATGGACTGTTGAAGAGTGAAACCCGTCATTTGCCAGAGCATATTCATGAGGATGAACATATCGGCGGAGTTGTCTACGGGCGTTATGAGCGCGGTTCCGGTATGATTGTGGCAACCGACAAACGCATATTATTCCTTGACTATAAGCTGTTCTTCCAATCAACAGATGAGATTAAATATGAAGTGGTGAGCGGCGTAAGTGTTAATAAACAAGACGGTACAGCTGGCGTGGTGCTACATACGCGACTCGGTGATTATAAACTGCGTTTTGTGAATCTAAAGTGTGCCAATCATTTTTTGCACTATATTCAAGGTAAGGCAGTTGAAATGGAAGAGGCCGAATCGGTTACTGCTCCTGCAGAAGTTCCTGCGGCTAGACAACGCAACACCACACAAGAACTATCAGCGGCAGCCCGCGTTTTCTTAGGCTCACATGAACTAGCCACGCTTTCGACTATTGACCATGAAGGTAACGTGCATGGCGCAGTAGTCTACTATACTGCAGACAAAAATAGTAACGTCTTTATTGTCACCAAAGAGCAGACTAACAAAGCTCACAATATTGAAGCTTTTCACCAAGTAGCCTTAACTATGTACGACCTGTCTACTATGCAGACACTACAGATCAGTGGCATCGCCCACGAAGAAGAGGATGCCAAGATACGACAAATGGTACAAGAAAAAATCCTCCGTCCTCGATTCAAAGACGGGAAGGGAGAGTTGCCTCCAATCTTACATATCCCAGCAGGCAAGTACGTTGTGTTTTGTATTAAGCCACTCACCTACACGTTCAACGACTACAAAAACGACTAAATTTTGAACTTCTAGCCGCTTAAATGGTAGGCTAGGGGCAATGACGGGTGCACGGTCATATTACAGAACTACTTTGTTAAGTACGGCATGCGTTAGTGTGCTGGCTGGGCTTTGGCTGGCACGCACCGACACCGCGCTAGTCATATATTTTTTGGCATGCATTGGCGTTGCTGGGTTATATCCGAGAACGCGCTATCTTGCTGTGGCGGCTATCTGCGGATTGCTGCTTGGTTATGTTCGGGGAGTGCAGTACGAGCCGCGACTCGCGATGTATGAATCGTTGCGTGGTCAGGTCGTCATGTTCCGTGGTACGGCAATAGAAGACAGTATATATGGCAAGGATGGTCAGCTGACGTTTGACACAACTGACATAACAGCAAACAATTCGCTACGATTGTCTGGTAAGATCCAGGTGGCTGGGCGAGGTGCGCAAATGGTCTACAAGGGGGATCGCATTACAGCAACGGGCAAGCTGTATCCAACCCGAGGTTCACGTCAGGCACGGGTGAGTTATGCAACGATAAAGGTTGAATCTCGCTCCAATGCACTGGTAGATAAGATGCGACGTAACTATATGAGTGGCATGTTGTCTGCGCTACCCGAGCCGCATGCCTCATTTGGCATGGGGTTGTTGATCGGACAGCGTGACACCTTGCCTAAAGACGTTGCGGATGACTTGTCAGCAGTAGGTCTCACCCATCTTATTGCGGTCAGCGGGTATAACCTGACGATTATTATCATGTTTGCGCGTCGGGCTTTGGGGCGACGTTCAAAATATCAGACTGCAGTTGGTGCGGTTATTCTGATGGTCTTGTTTCTGCTTATCACTGGTTTTAGTGCGTCTATTGTTCGTGCTGCGTTGGTGAGTGGTATGAGTTTGTTTGCTTGGTACTTTGGTCGTACCTTCAAGCCGTTCCTGCTCATTATGAGTGCTGCGGCTATTACGGCGCTTTGGCATCCGTTTTTTGTTTGGACAGACATTGGCTGGTATTTGTCGTTTCTCGCTTTCTTTGGAGTGTTAGTGGTTGCGCCTTTAATTTTGCCGCCACCTTCGGGTAATAAACAACCAAATATGGTGAAGAGTGTGGCAGTAGAGAGTTTTTCTGCGCAGATAATGACGATCCCAATTATCATGTATATCTTTGGGCGTTTTTCTCCGGTGTCCCCGCTCGCTAATCTCCTGGTCGTGCCGCTCGTTCCCTATGCCATGCTCTCTGCGCTTGCAGCTGGTATTGCTGGCAGCATTGCCCCGGCCATAGCAGGTGTTTTTGCTTGGCCGGCTAAGGTTGTTCTCTCGTATATGCTGAGCGTCGTTTCGTTAACGAGTGACTTACCTTTTGCAAGTAAGGAAGTTAAAATTCAGATGAATGTTATGTTGGTGGTTTACGTAGTCATAGTACTGCTTGTGCTGGTTAAGCAACACCGTCGCAGCCGCGATGATATGTTACAATAACAGATGAAATAGCAGGAAATGGAGGCTTATCATGTCTGGACACTCCAAGTGGTCGACGATCAAACGACAAAAAGGTGCCAAGGATGCGGCACGTGGTGCGATATTTACCAAGCTTGGTAATGCGATTGCGTTGGCGGCGCGCGGTGGAGCAGACCCTGAAATGAACTTTAGTCTCCGGCTGGCAATTGATAAAGCCAAGGCTGCCAACATGCCGATGGCAAATATCCAGCGTTCTATTGACCGTGGCTCCGGCAAGCTGGGTGGTGAGCAGATACAAGAAGTTTTGTATGAAGGCTACGGTCCTGGCGGCGCGGCTATAATCGTGGAGTGTGCTACGGATAATGTTAACCGCACGTATCCAGAAGTGAGATTGGCATTCAGTAAGCATGGCGGCAATATTGCCGAAAAAGGTGCGGTGGCTTTCCAGTTTGATCAAAAGGGTTCAATCCGCATTCCGAAAAAGGGTGATGAGGCAATGATGGCTGCACTTGATGCTGGCGGCGAGGATGTTATAGAAGACGAAGACGGATCGGTAATCTTGACCAATCCCAAACAGCTGGCGCAAGTTCGTGAAGCACTTAAGGAAAACGGACATGAAGTTACTGAAGCCGAGTTGGTTTTTGTCCCAAACAATACGGTGACAATTGAAGATGAAGCGACCGCAGGAAAGCTCATTCGTTTACTGGAAGCCCTTGAAGATAACGAGGACGTCAGTAATACCTATACGAATGTTGCTTCTTTCCCTGATAGTAGCAGTTAGCATAATCAATTTGACGTAATGAGTAGGCAGTAGTACCATATGGGTCATGAAAACGGGTGCAATCTTTTTCATTACGTTGTTTGCGGTTATATTTGTAGTCCCTCTGCGAGTGCATGCGCAGGGTTCGTCTGTGGTAATTTCACAATTGCAGACCGGTGGAGCAGTCACGGGCACTGCGAGTCATGAGTATGTGGAATTCACAAATAATACGAATGCAGACATTGACATTACAGACTGGTGTTTGACCTACTCTAGCGCGTCGTCGACAGGTAGTGGTAGTGATCTAGCATGTTTTGCCACACCAAACGTTTCACAGAGGCTTTATCTTGCTTCATTTGGATCGGTGCGCTTGGCGAGTAATGAGTTCTTGGCCGCCAATCCTTCCATTACGGTAGATGCAACTTTTCGTGGTTCGGTGAGTGGAACCGGAGGACACGTTCATATTGTAGACTCCAGCCGGAGTATTGTTGATACGCTCGGATGGGGTACTGCATTGTACGCAGAAGGTCAGGCCGTTGTTGCACCATCTGGCGGTCAGGTTTTGCAACGCAAGGTTAGTGCAGGTGTATATCAAGACAGCCAAGATAACTCAACGGATTTTGTCCAGGCAAGTCTGGTAGTAACACCGGATACAGGATTGTATGAAGCCGTCGATGCGTGTATAAACCAAGACATATTTCCCGGCTTGCAAACGACGATTCCCGAAGGATTCGAGGTTGATCAATTTGGCGTCTGTCAAGAAATACCGCAACCCCCAGAATGCAAGGGCGTGATATTGTCGGAGATTGTTCCGAATCCGGCAGGAAATGACGTCGGCAATGAGTATATCGAACTCTTTAACCCAACGGGCGAGACCGTTCAGATGGAGGCCTGTCAATTGATGGTTGATGAAGCAGTATACGCCTTTACGGAATCGATAGCTCCTTATGGGTATGCCTTAGTAACCGATATGAGCCTACCAAATAGTTCCGGAGCAACGGTGCGCTTCATGACGACTGACGCGGAGGAGCTGGTTACGTATCCTGCTAATATGGCCGATGATGAAGCTTGGGCAGTCATATCTGGCTCTTGGCAGATAACAAACAAAAAAACACCAGCTCAAACCAACGAACCTTCCACTATTAAAATCGTGCCTGCAAGCGCAACACGTTCACTCGGTCCGTGTCCGGTCGGAAAGATTAGGAATCCACAAACGAACCGGTGCCGCTCATTAAAGGGCGGAGGCTCTACACAACAGCCATGCGCGGCTGATCAAATACGAAATCCACAAACTAACCGTTGTCGTAAAGTTGCGAGTACTGTTGGTGTGCTCACTCCGTGTAGTCCTGGACAACAGCGGAATCCTGAAACTAATCGCTGCCGTAAGGTTACTACCGCAACAAACTTGCTCAAGCCCTGTGACGAAGGCGAAGAAAGGAATCCGGAGACAAACCGTTGTCGAAAAATTGCAGGTGTGGCCGGCGTGGCATCAACAGCACAAGCAGACACTACCCAAATTAGGCAGAACTACCGAGTGGTCATGCTAGCACTCTTGCTTGCTATTAGCTATGGCGTTTATGAATACCGCCAAGAACTTAAAAATGGTGTATCCAGGGTGATTGGTAAAGTCTTGCGAAGGTGATGCGTTGCTGGTGCAGAAAGCGTATGATAGTGGGATATGAGAATACTCGGCATAGATCCCGGTACAGGTATTTTAGGTTTTGGCATTATTGATACTTTGGCAAACGGCAAGACACGGCTTGTGGATGGTGGCGTGATTAGAACACCAGTAAAACAAGCCGACAGCGACCGGCTAGAAACCATCTATAATGAGCTTCACGAACTAATCATCGAGCACGAGCCAACGGTAATGGCGGTTGAGAAGCTGTTTTTTTCACAAAATGTTACGACGGCCATGAGTGTTAGCCAGGCGCGCGGCGTCGTGCTTTTATGCGGTAAGCAACATAAGCTCGAGTTGTTTGAATATACGCCGCAGCAAATTAAACAAGCGCTTACTGGTTATGGACGAGCCGACAAAAAACAAATTCAAGAAATGGTCCGGATTGTACTCTCGCTGCCAGAAATACCCCAGCCAGATGATGCCGCTGATGCGCTTGCTGCGGCAATTTGTCACAGCATGAATCAGCGCCCAGCCTAGTTTTGTACGGTGTTGGAAGGTGCCGCTTATGGTATAGTTAAAGGAAATGAAACGTGGGTTAACTACAAACCAAGACGGCTTTTCAATCATTGAATTAATGACGACGCTGGCGATATTGTCTTGGGTGATGCTGACAATCATAACGTTCATGATTCAGATAGATGGAATCCTTGATAAGACAGAAAGAAGATTGACGGCAATAACGACCTTGTACGAGAAGTACCAAGAATACGAAACAAAGTCATTCACCTCCCTTACACAAGGAACAGCACTCAATAACTATGAGGTTGAAGATTTTGTAGATGAAATGCCAGCTGATTTGCGCGAGCCTCGTAGTGCAAAAGTTTACATTCGTGACGTAACGCCCACATTGAAAAAACTTGACGTGCGGATTAGCTATAAGGAAACTAAAGATAAAGTTCGTACAATCAATATCTCTACCGGTATCCAAGAGAGCGGAGTAGGCCGATGAGAATTCGCAGTAACCAGACTGGCTTCACACTTGTTGAGATGCTCGTAGTTGTACCAATTACCCTCATTGTCTGCGTAGTCTTGCTATCTATTTTAGTGTCAAAAAACGGCGAGCTATATGAACGCAACGCAAGAGTTAGTTTGCGTATGGAAGGCTTAAATCTATTGGATAAACTACAAGACGAACTGACCTTTTCAAATAAGTTCAACGCAACATTGATCAGTGATCTTGATGACCCTAATGAGCCTAGTGGCGGATGGGATTATGATTCAACACCAAGTAATACATTAATAATCAGTCTGCCAGCAATTGATAAGCCTAGAAGCGATCCGTCGCGGCAGTTCGTCTACTATACGACAGGGCCAAATAACGGCGACATCGCGATCAATAATATCATCTACTATGTTACAGACACTAACCTTTACCGCAGGGTTATTACGCCAGACACAACTGATGTTTCACCTGCTAATTTCTATAAACAGACATGTCCGCCTGGTGATGCTACGCCAAGTTGTCAGGATGACTTAGAGATGTCCTCGAAAGTTGAATCATTAAACGTAACTTACTTTGACGAAAATAATGTCGCAGTACAGAATAACCCCAACCTTGCAGATAAGATTAAAGTTACGCTCAATCTGACGGATATGGCAAACGGAAACGTTATTGATGAGACGGTCAGTATAACAGTAAAGAAATACAATGATTTCTAATAACAAAAACACCAGTACAAAGGGTTTTGTGATGCCGATGGTGCTGATAATGATGAGCACATTGATGATTGTGGCAATTCTGATCAATCAAGCTATCGTTGTCAATCAAAGACAGATTACTCGTTATGGCTATGTGCTCATAGCACGTGCAGCAGCTAAAGCAGCAGTCGATTACGCCAAAGAAGAACTCGACAGTAACATTGCTTATTGTGGCACAGCCGAGAATCGCAATAGTCCGACCGACGATCAAGACTCAACTGTTCTTTACAATGATGCAGATTATCAGGTGACGTACCAAGTAGAAATTTACGACAATATATGTAGCGGAACAGGCCGTAATATACGCGCGATCGGTAGAGTGTACATTCCGGATATTTCTTTGAATGTAGCTTACGTACAGGATATTCGTGTTCGCTTAGTACGAAGCGGTTTGTACACTGAGTCGCCGGATGATTTTTCTCCTGTGGCGTGGTATCGTTCGGACGTAGCAGCTTCGGTACGTCAGTCATCGGTAAGCGCCTTTGATGATAGCTTTAATGTTGACACAAAACACGAAGAGCAAACAAACGGCACTACACAAAACGCTGTCTGTGCGGCGAGTAATAATGACCTTGAGTTTCATACCGGCAATGAAAATGTCGGCGAACAAAACATAGGCGTCACATTTGACAATGTATCTATTCCTCGTAATGCGACTATCACCAACGCGTATATCCAGTTTAGATCACGTGGCATTAATGGTACGGGCGGAACGAGTGCTCAATTAAGCCAACCGATAACTACGAGGATTCGTGCTTTTGACACCGCCAATAAAGCTGATTTTACGTGCCCAGGCAATAACCAGTTAAGTTCAACAAGCGGACTTACATCAGGTCAAGTCGATTGGGCAATACCGGCATGGAGTACACAGAATCAGAGTGGGGCAGCACAACAAACACCAAGCCTTACTACGATGGTGCAGACTATTGTCAATCGTTCCGATTGGAATAGCGGCAACAATATGGGATTTCGCTTTCAGAAAGTAAGTGGCTCGGGACTCCGCAGCGCCTCATTCACTAGCCAGAACCACACACGGCTGTATGTCGAATGGACAACTGGTGGCTCTACAACGCAGGCGACCAATGGCTCAACAGTGACGCAATGGGTCGACCAGACAAGTAACGGCAATAACCTTGATCTTGTTAACGGTAGTCCGGTACTTCGGACGGGCGTCCTTAACGGAAGGCAGGTTATTGAGTTTGTAGCGACTGGTGATGACCCAGATGTGCTTGCTAATACCGCGTTGATCCCGACGATCACTAACACGCAAGGCATGACTGCTATTGCTGTTATGCGTCCTATCAGTAGCGGCTCATCAACTGGTAATGATCGGTATATTGGCTTGTTGAGTAACTCACAAACAGACGACACGACTGCACCCGCAGCAAGTGGCAACGTTCGTGCCTTTATGAGGAGTGCATTGTCTACGAGTCTAACCGCAGAGGCAAATGGTTATACCGCGCAAGCGCTGAGCAACGCGATTGGTAACAACTTCTCGTCAGGGTCTTGGGGCGTGTACGCATTCACGATATCAAATACAACAAATGAACGTTACTCTCGTAACGGTGCACCGAGCAATCTTTTTGCTGGTGGTAGCAACACGAGCTTCTCCTTGAACAAGCTGTTACTCGGTGGCACTACCAATGGTTCAGGAGCATACGTATTACCTGGAGATATGCAGATTGCAGAACTGGTTCTCTACGATAAGCCACTGTCATGTAGCCAAATTCGGTTAATCGAAAACTATTATGGACAGAACACGAGCTGGAATGTTGATAGTACAAACTATAACTGTCCGTTACAATAACCATATGCATAAACACATACGTATAATACGACAACGCGGTTTTACGCTTATCGAGATACTTATTGTTATGGCAATAATGGGCACGCTGGCAGTTGGCTACACCTACCTTTCAAGCCGAAACGGACGCGACCGTGCATATCTGGTCCGTGCTGAATCTGAGGTTGTTACATTGGCGAATGCGGTTAAACTAAAGGTACAAGAAACAAATGAATACCCAGCAGATGTTAATCGTGGTCTCCCACCGGGAATAGAAGAATACATTTCCACGCCAAATGAGGTCTGGCCAGATGCGCCCTGGCCAGACACGGTCTATGACTATGAAAACTGGGACGGAGGCGACACAATTCAGATAAGCGTTCGTTTTTGTAGCCCTGGCGACAATGCGACCTGCAAGGCTAACGCACAAAAGTATCTAAAGAACGTGGTAGATGATAATGTGCTGGCTAACTGGGATGCTAACAGTTCGGTATATTTCTGTATCAAAGAAGGTAGTTGTCGCTCTCATTCGACCCGACCTGCCTCTCATCCGGGTTATCGCATACAGATTAGCAGCGCACGCTAACATTATCAGACTGATGGTATACTAAGGCGGATGATTGTTACATTAGAGGGAATTGTATCCGAAAAACTTACAGACGTGGTGGTATTGAATGTCAATGGCGTCGGCTATGGACTGCTTGTTCCGCATGAGACACAAGCATCACTTCGTCAGTCAGAAACGGCCAAGCTATTTATTTACGAACATATACGTGAAACTGCGCATGACCTCTTTGGTTTTCAATCCTTTCAAGACAAGCAATTTTTTGAGCTTCTACTGAGCGTTACAGGCGTCGGGCCAAAGATGGCGTTGAGTATTATGAATATTGGTAGTGTCGCAAGTGTACGTGCAGCCATAGCTGCCGGAGAGGTCAAGATCATTCAGCAGGCGAGTGGCGTTGGCAAACGGGTTGCCGAACGAATCGTTGTTGACTTGAAAGATAAGGTCGGTCTGGAGGGTGTTGATCTTGCGGCTACGGGTCTGCTATACGGTGACGCAATCGCAAATCAAGATGACGCTGCGCAAGGTTTGATAGCTCTGGGCTATTCGCCACAAGACGCAATAGCCGCGCTGAATGATATTGACACCTCTCTACCAACAGAAGAGCGCATACGTATGGCACTGAAAGAACGGCGATAATATGGCTATCGAAAGAATACTGGCTACACAATCAACAGAAGACCCGGTTGAAGTAGAGCTAGAAATTACCTTGCGTCCCAAGGATTTTGCTAACTATATTGGGCAAGAACGCCTTAAGCAGAACCTACAGCTTGCAATTACTGCTGCCCAGCAGCGTGGCGAGCCACTTGACCATATACTTTTGTATGGACCACCGGGGCTTGGCAAGACAACACTTGCAAATGTTATTGCGCACGAAATGTCAGCTAATATTCGCATCACGTCGGGTCCGGCAATTGAGCGGGCAGGCGATCTTGCAAGTCTACTCACTAACCTACAAGACGGTGACATATTATTTATTGATGAAATTCATCGCCTGCATCGTTCAGTCGAGGAAGTTTTATATAGTGCGATGGAAGACTACAAGCTGGACATTATGCTCGGCAAGGGCCCGAGCGCGCGAAGTCTGCGGCTTGATCTACCGCGCTTCACTATTATTGGTGCTACTACGCGAACTGGCGCACTTGCTGCACCACTACGAGATAGATTCGGCATGCTGCATCGACTAGACTTTTATGCACCAGATGAGATTCGTCAGATCATCGAACGAGCAGCATCGATCCTGAAGATCAAGATTGATACGCAGGCGGCTGAAGCGTTGGCGGAGCGGTCGCGCCTGACGCCACGTATCGCCAATCGTTTGCTTAAGCGTGTGAGAGACTACGCTGATGTGAACGGTGACGGAATTATCGATACTCATATTCAAAAGCAAGCTATGGAACTCTTGCAGATTGATGAGCTAGGCCTTGATCCGGGTGATCGTATGCTGCTCGAAGCGATCATTACACACTACAACGGTGGCCCCGTGGGCGTAGAGACTATTGCTGCAATCACAGCAGAAGAGCGTAGTACCATCGAAGATTTCTATGAGCCATACCTAATGCAGATGGGGCTATTAGAACGAACTCCGCGTGGCCGTAAGACAACGCCTCGTGCGAATAAACATATTGCCGCAAAAAAGCATAAAGACGACAATAAATTGCTATAATACCAGTACATGCAACCAAATCAATTATCCGGGAATGGGAAAAAACTGTTTGAGCTTATTGAGTTTGATGACCAAGAGCAGCTGTTGTACGAGGTAAGAAAGCATCCATTCGGTCTATTTGTTATTTACTTAACGGGTGTATTAATCGGAGTCTTGTTGTTTTCAATTTTTGCTGTGGCAGGTTTTGCTTTCGAGGGCGACCCTTTGAACTTAGGTATAGAACTATCAAACTATAAAGGTATATTTTTGCTGATTGGCCTTTTACTAGCCGTTCTAACGGCAGTTGTAGCTGGAATTGCGGGCTATTTGTACAAGAGTAACGTAATTTTAGTAACCAACGACAAAATCGCCCAAGTGCTTTACAGGACACTGTTTGATAGAAAAATCTCACAGCTAAGCATTGGTGACGTACAAGATGTGACGGTAACGCAAAAGGGCGTGATCGCTCGCTCCTTTAACTTTGGTACCATTGTCGTTGAGACAGCAGGCGAGCAGCAAAACTACACTTTCACCTATGTGCCAGATCCTTATCAAGCAAGTAAGACCATCATCATGGCGCATGAGATTAATCTCAAACAATACGGCAACTAACTATTCGCTGAATGGATTATTGCGCGCGCGTTCAAATAGTGCACGGACTTCAACGTTCTGATCCTCTAGGTCTTTGATCTTTTGTATTGATTCTTCATCAATTGTCAGACGTTTAATGGCCTGTTCACTGACTTGCGAGCTTGGCTCACGTTGTGTGTATGCGCCAATACGGGTGATTAAAAACCCATAGCAGCCGACAAGGCCAGCAATAAATAGAATCACGCGGTAACGATAGAGAGCTTGTGAAAGCTTGTGTAGAGAATTGTGAATTCCTTGTGTGTTCATCTTCATTTCTTTATGTACACTCCCAGAATTACGTTAAACGTAACCAATGAACGATTATCACTTGATGGTGCGACCGTTAGGCTACTAACTTGCGCGGTGCGACGGTTCTGCTCAAGTTCTCTGAGGAATGACAGCATGGTAGAGAAGGGAACGTAGGAGGTGCCATCAGTTTGCACGTTAATCTCGAGCTGGTAGACACCAGTAATGCCCTCGACAGGTTCGAGCTGTGTTATAGTACTGTCCGTTGCCTTTTTCTTTTTGTCGGTAGTTCCCAGCGTCGATGAAGGGAATGAGATGTTGGCAATCTTGATGCCCGTTCGGTTAGCAATGGCAATGATTTCGCGTACCGTTCTTGCTTGATCTTTTTCTTGAGGCACTACAGTACGGGCTATATTTTCGATCTCAGTATATTGCGCAATATCTTTTTTTGCCTGAACAAGCACACGTTGCTGTTCAGCAAGTTCAACGCTTGAGGATTTCAAATCGTACAGTGCCGTCGCACGTTCTTGGAGTAATTTGTCGCCCATGTAAACCGTGCCCACTATGCCTGCACATAGCAGTAGGATTGATCCGCAGAGGAGTATAAACAGCTTTTTACTACTCATTGTTTCTTCTCCGAATGAGTAAATACGAAAGGACTGTCCTTGGCAAAGAGTGCTCGAATGGTAATCTGGCAAGGGTAGTCGTCATTCTCAGAATCTTGATTTTCTTCGCTGGCACAGCTGATGTTTTGAATATCAGCTTTTTCAAATACTTTGTTGGCAGGGTCAGTCAAGTTAACTTGCACCTGTGTTGCGGTTTGATAATCTGCCGCTGCGAAGATGAGGTCTATGCCGCCACCGAGATCGTTAGTTATATTTAGATTCTGCAGTGCAGTACCAGGAGGAATTACACTGCCGATTGCTTTAAGTACTTCTGAAAAAAGTACCTCACGGGACAGTACTTGATTGGCGAGCTTGACGCTGTTCGATATCTCATTGACCCGGTTCTGGGTATCTTCAAGATTTTGTTTAGCAAGCTGTTCTTTGGTTTCGGAAACCTGTCGACTATAGGCATCCACCTGGTAGTTAATATAGAGGGTGCCCGCAGCAACAATGGCAATCGTACCTGCTAGCCCTATGAGTAGGGCTACAATCCAACGCAGCAACGTTCGATTATGTCGTGCATAGGTAACGCTACTGTTAATGTCGGTTGGCAATAGGTTAATCATGCAAAGATCTCCCCTGGCTCGATGAGGGCAAGGCCGGCGACAGTAAGGTACATTGAACGGTCGGCTTCGCTCGGTGGTTGTAGTTTGCCAAAATCAAGATACTCCCACGGGTGACAGGTGCGTACCGGCATGCGTAGTTTGTTGGTCATGTACTCTGAGACTCCTGGCATGTTTGCTCCACCACCCAGGGTAATGATTTGGCTAATCTTAGCGTTTGGCGCCGCATGCTCTTCATAATAACGAATCATTCGCCTAACTTCCTTCATGAGTGAATCGAGCACTGGTCCTGCGGCTTCCAGTATTTGCTTTTGTTTTTTACTGACACCCAATCCGTATTTAACCTTGATGACGTGTGCTTCCTGGTGACTGACGCCTAGGGTCTGAGCAATGTTTTCTGTGAAGTTATCGCCTCCACCAGCAGCAGTACCTGTAACGATTATATTGCGGTCATATATAGTAATGTCCGATGCTAATGAACCAAGATCTATTAAGATTGTCGGCGGGATAGTGCTCCCTTCACTCGAGCGAGCAAATAGTCGTGCACCGGCATTAATTGTCGGTTCAATAGCGGCTACTTCTAGTCCTGCCAAGCGCGCAAAAAGAATATAGGAATCAACGAGTTTTTTTGGCGCCGCAACAAGAAGTAGCTGAGTTTCTGAGTCAGTCTGTTTAGTAATCTCGTAGTCGATGTACAGATCTTCAATTGCATGAGGTATATATTGCTCGGCTTCGGTCTGCACTGCATCTTTAATGTCTTTGGGGGATAGGTTTGGCAATTGTGCTGCGTGGCTATATGTGCGTGATGCTGGTATCGCCAGCGCGACACGACGAGTAGTGATCTTGCCTACCAGGTCAGATTTAATAAGTTGCTGCAGTGCCTCGGCTATAAGTTCGGGCTTAACCAGAATGCCATTATCGATAGCGGAGGGGTCGAACTTTGCCACACCAAAGCCAATAACCTTTGTTTTTTTGCTGCTCTTGGTAACCTGCATGATTTTGATGCTTTTGTAGCCAATATCAAGCGCAAAGATTGGTTTATCCTTGTATAGTAATGATTCATCCATTGTTTATAACCATAAGCGACATTTCAATAATTATATCAGATAAATCTCTGTACGCATAAGTGTTGTACCGGGTTCTTGCAAAAGAAAATCGCCCGATATCCGGGCGATTTTCAGGAGCGGAGCAACGAGTACTAGTTGTTGTTAAGACCAAGCTTGACGTAAGGGTTTGTTGTGTTGTCCCCAGGTCGCTCGATAAAGGTCTTTAGTACGTAGCCAGTACAGTCATCAGTACAGCCAGTTGGATATGGTATGTAGAGATATTCTGCATCCGTATCTGGGTTGGCAACTGCTTGTGCTGCTGTTTGGTCGGCTACTGCTGCATTCGCAACAATCGCTGTACCATCAGGGTCATTGAGGCTTTCCGCGTCAATACCTGGTAGGTCGGCTGCTACTACTGTTGATGGGTATGCACCGTTCTCGTTGTAGTACTCTTCTAGTTTGCTATGTACGTTGTTAGTGTCAGTAACACGTTGTGTGTCACGAGCCTTTGCTTGCGCACCTTGGAAGTTGTTGAGTACGAGACCTGCCAAGATGGCGATGATTGCGATAACGATCAAAAGTTCGATAATCGTGAAACCGCGTTGTGCATTCTTTAGTGTTTTGAACATGGGTTTGCCCACCCTCCTTGTTTAATTGTAAAAAGCCCTTTTATTTTTGATTTGGCTTATGCTTATACAGTACCACAAGCAAACAGAGATGCAAGCCTTTTTGATGATAATTTCAACGTATATTTACAGAGTGCACTGATTAAATCTGACTCGAGAGATTACTAATTGGGCCAATAACGCTGGCTGCGATCAGGCCTACCATCACGCCCATCACAACGATCATGATTGGCTCAAGTATTGAACTAAGACTATCGACAGTGGCATCAACCTCTTCTTCATAAAAATCTGCTACTTTTACCAATATCTCGTCGGTTTGCCCTGTCTCTTCGCCGATAGACATCATCTGACTGACGATGGGCGGGAACACCTTACTGTTGCCGAGTGGCACAGACAGTGGTTGTCCATTTGCGACTTCCTTGGATGCAGCAAGTAGCTCTTCTTCGATAACAGCGTTGCCAATAGCCTTTGCGGTAACATTGATTGATTCTAGAACGGTCACACCGGCACCGATGAGGCTCGCGAAAGTTCTTGCAAAGCGCGCGATGGCCACCTTACGAATAATCATACTTAATATCGGTAGCTTCAACAGCATGATGTCTTTGTTGCGTCTTCCTTTTGGTGTCTTTATATATCTTCTTAACAGGTAGGACCCAACAAAACCGAGGATGAGCAGGATATACCAGCGATTGACCATAAAATCACTGATACTGAGCATAATTTTGGTCATGGTTGGCAACTCAGCATCTTCTCCAGCCAGATCTTTGATGATTGTGCCAATACGCGGCATTACAAACACCATCAGCAACATGAACACGCTCAGCGTAATTGTCAGAAGGATAATCGGGTAGGTCATAGCGCTCTTAAACTTACCTCTGATCTTGGCATCTTTCTCTTGCTGGACGGCAAGCTTTTTGAGAATGTCGTCCAATATACCGCCTGCTTCACCGGCGCGAACCATGTTTATGTAGATTGGCGAGAAGACATTAGGAAACTTTTCTAATGCATCGGCAAAAGATGTGCCACCTTCTACGTCTTTAGTAATTGCACTGATGACCTTTTTAAAATGCTCGTTCTCAGTTTGAACCTGTAACGTAGCCAGTGACCGAACGAGGGGCACGCCTGCATTGATCATGGTAGCGAGCTGGCGCGTGAAGATAACCATATCTCTTAGCTTGACCTTTTTGCCGCCAAATTTTAGCAAAGCAAAACCACCAGACTTTTTTTCTGAGACATGCAAAGGCTTTAGTTTGCGTTCTCTCAATAAGTCTTGAGCAACTTTTTGCGTTGTCGCCTCAATACTACCGTTTACACGTTTATCTGATTCATCGAGGGCGGTGTAGTTGAATGTTGGCATATTTTACTCTCTTGTTACGCGGAGGATTTCTTCCAGGCTGGTCAGTCCTAGCATTGCTTTAATAAGGCCATCGAGCTGCATTGTGGTCATACCGTCTTTCACGGCTTCGTTCTGGATCTCTTCGCTAGTGGCGTTGCTCATGATCATCTTTTGGATGTTTGGCGTAACGGTCAGCGCTTCGTAAATACCCATTCGGCCGCGGTAGCCGGTTTTGTCTTCGGCGAGGTCTTTCTTGGGGCGCCAGAAGGTAAGCTTGCTCGTTTTTTCTGCTTTGTATGCAACTTGCGCTTCGTTGAACAAGTCCATGACACGCTTCCAGTCATCTTGAGACTTAATACCAAAGGCTCGCTCGATTTCTTTGACTTCTTTCTCGTCGGGTGCATAACTCTCAGCATCTTCAGGCACGAGGCGCCGAACCAGTCGTTGGCCAACCACTACGCGCACAACTGATGCAATGAGGAATGGCTCGATGTTCATGTCAAGTAGACGCGGCAGACAAGTGGCGGCATTGTTGGTGTGTAATGTGGAGAATACCAAGTGGCCGGTAAGCGCTGCCTGAACGCCAAGCCCTGCCGTTTCGCTGTCACGAATCTCACCAACCATGATAACGTTTGGATCTTGACGCAGTAGTGCACGCAGACCATTTACAAATGTCATGCCCGCAACCGGATTAACTTGTGTCTGGTTGACGCCTTGCAGTCGGTATTCAACCGGATCCTCCACGGTAGATATGTTCACGTCGGGCTTATTGAGGATGTTGAGCACGCTGTGCAGGGTGGTTGATTTACCAGAACCAGTCGGTCCTGTTACTAAAACCATGCCGTGTGGTTGTGTTATGGCGCCATTAATGTCACGCAAAGCTTGCCCCCAAAAGCCGAGCTGTTCAAGTGTTGCAGGATCGCTGGATTCGTCCAGTACACGCATAACAACCTTTTCGCCATCGGTAATCGGTAAGGTAGATACACGGAAGGCAAAGGTTCGGCTATTCAGCGTAATTTTGAATCGACCGTCTTGTGGTGCGCGCCGTTCGTCGATCTTCAGACCCGACAGAATTTTGATGCGTGATACCAGTGCTGCGAGCGTGCGTTTTGGTAGTTTGTTGGCCTCACGCAAGACGCCGTCAATTCTGTAACGGACTTGAACATGTTTTTCACGCGGCTCAATGTGTATATCACTAGCACTCGATTTGATGGCGTATTCAATGATTAGGTTAACCGTTTGGGCTATTGGCGAATCTTCTGTCAGATCCTCTTTG
Organism: uncultured Candidatus Saccharibacteria bacterium; assembly: GCA_964448075.1. Taxonomy (GTDB): domain Bacteria; phylum Patescibacteriota; class Saccharimonadia; order Saccharimonadales; family CAYUUR01; genus CAYUUR01. The sequence continues at coordinate 39,267 of CAYUUR010000004.1, forward strand.
CTGACTTCTTCTTCGGCAGCGTCTTCATCGCCGTCGCCTTCACTCGCTACCTTGCTAATCTCGCTGCCAATATTACCGCGATACTGGTCAAGTGCGGCGAGGATATTACTTCGTGTGGCAATATAGATGCGAATGCCGGTGCCGATTTGTTTTTGCAAAAAGTTAATTGCCTGAACATCGTCTGGGTCTTCCATGGCGACTTCTTTGATCTCATCGTCACCAATACCAGTAATGACCGCCATGTACTGTCGGGCGATACGCTCGGGAATAAGCATCATGAGTTCGTGGTCAAGGCTCTTGGGGTCAATCTCTACAAAAGGAACTTCAATTTCTTCTGCAAAAGCTTTGGTAAGCTCGGCTTCGCTTAGCAGGTTTGAACTTACGGCGATTTCCTGGAGCGGCTTCTTCTCGGTCTTGACACGCTCCATCAGGCCTTTGAGTTGTTCCCCATCCACCTTTTTGTTCTTTTTGAGTAGTTTTTCTACAAAAGCATCAGATATACGCATAGCTATTACAGACAGTATAAAGCATAACAATATTCAATAGGAAGTCCGATTATTGTATCGCCCCGTGCACCTGTTGCTAAGCAAAGTACAACATTCTATACTATATGTACGTAAGAAATTTCAGTGGAGGAGTGGTGCAATGGCAGGCAAGACAGCAAAAAAAGAACCTAAAGAGACAAACGAAGACAAGTCAGTAGACGGCAAGGGTAAGGCACTCGGCCTGGCTCTTGATCAGATTGAAAAACAGTTTGGTAAGGGCTCAATCATGAAGATGGGCGAAGGCTATAAGATTGAGGTTGAATGCATTCCGACCGGCAGCATCTCGCTTGACCTGGCACTTGGCGGTGGTATTCCAAAAGGCCGAATCATCGAGATATATGGCCCTGAATCATCTGGTAAGACAACGCTGACACTGCATGCTATTGCTGAGATTCAGCGTCAAGGTGGCACAGCGGCGTTTATTGACGCAGAGCACGCGCTTGACCCAGCCTATGCCAAGCGCATCGGCGTTGACGTTGAGAATTTGCTCTTGAGCCAACCAGATAACGGTGAGCAGGCACTTGAGATTACTGAGACTTTAGTTCGGTCATCGGCCGTCGACCTGGTGGTGGTGGACTCTGTTGCGGCATTGGTGCCACGCGCAGAAATCGAAGGTGACATGGGTGATAGTCACATGGGCCTTCAAGCACGTCTGATGAGCCAGGCGCTACGTAAGCTAACTGGTGTTATCAATAAGAGCAAGACCACTGTTATATTCATTAACCAGATTCGTATGAAGATTGGCGTTATGTTCGGCAACCCAGAGACAACTACTGGTGGTAATGCCCTCAAGTTCTATGCCTCAGTCCGTATGGATATTCGGCGTATTGGCCAGATCAAGATGGGCGAAAAGATCATCGGTAACCGAACACGCGTCAAGGTAGTCAAAAACAAGATTGCGCCACCGTTCCGCCAGGCAGAGTTCGACATAATGTACAACCAAGGTATTAGCAAGTCAGGCGATATCCTCGACCTCGCTGTAGAAAACGACATCGTAGAGAAAGCTGGCGCATGGTTTGCCTATGAAGACGCCAAGATTGGCCAGGGCCGCGAAGCCGCCAAGAAGTACCTAGAGGAAAATCCAAAAGTTCTCGACAAGATCGCCAAACAAGTTAAAGAAGCCGCCAGCAAGGAGTAGACCGATGGAACGAATAGAGCTGCAAGACATGACACCACGCGCAGAAGGTTGCACGGCTATTCTGCGAGATGACGGCATGAGACAAGAAGTCCCAACCTGTATGGGTGGTGCTGCAATTGTCGGCTGTGTTGATTTTGACAATTGCGGCCAGGTTTCTGGCGAGCGTTGGGATGACCCAAAGCGCGGTCGGGTGATCCAACGTAGCGAAGATGGTACTGTGATATCTGAAGTTACTGTTCGTAGAGGCTCCTTAACCACGAGCGAGGTTATGGCGTCAATGGCAGCCAAACAAGCCGCCGAAGCCGCGAAGGAGAATTAGTATGGCAGGAACACACGAACTACCATTTAATCTGTCACGACCAGCGAGTGAGCAGGTTGCTCCACAGTCAGAAGAAACAGACCAAACGGAGCGACGACGATCCAACGCACACGTACTTGCCCAAATGGGCACCAGTGAATATCTAACTGTTTTACCGGTAAAACCTACGCAGGAAGATTGAGCATGACGAATCTTTTCGCGCAAGCGGAAATTGACGGTATGACTAAGATTTGCTAGTCAAGCTATGAAGATTACTGATATTAAGAGTCAGGTGAAGCGGCAGGGGCGGTATTCGATTTATGTTGACGGCAAATACTCGTTTAGTTTGAGCGAGAATGAACTACTGACGGCTGGGCTCAGGATCGGCCAGGATTACACAAAAGAAGAGTTTGATGAGTTGCAGAAAAAGGCGGTGCTGGATAAAGCCTACATGCGCGCCTATGACCAGCTCTCGCGACGCGCTCGTAGTGAATGGGAAATGCGCGATTACCTCAAACGTAAAGAATACGATGAGCCAACAATCGACAAGATAGTTAACACGTTAAGAGACAAAGGTTATATAGATGACTTTACGTTTGCTCAGAGCTGGGTGCACAATCGTCGCCTGCTCAAACCAATGAGCACAATACGCCTGCGTCACGAATTGCGTCAGAAACGCGTGTCTGATGACGCTATCAGCCGCGCTCTAGAGGAAGACGAATCATCGGAACAAGATGTTCTCAGGGAACTTGTGACACGCAAACGCCAGCAAACGCGCTATCAAGATGTCGACAAACTAAAGCAGTATTTGCTGAGACAAGGCTTCCGATATGACGACATCCGAACGGCTCTAGAGGATCAAGAGGACGAACAATTCTAGGCTGGTGCGGTGGCGTTAGCTGCGGCTGACTCTGACCCGGCTACTGCTGCGCGTTGCAGTGGTGTTGGCTGCAAAGGGTCTTTAACAACAATCTTGCGGTCGGTTATTTCAACAATTTGGTTGCGGTCTACAGTAGTATTGCCGCTTTTCAGACTTTTGAATAGAGAGGTTTGAGTATAGAGCTTTTGAATATAAAATGTGGTGCCTTCAGCTGCAAAGTCAGTCACTTTACCAAGCTTTTGTTTGCTGACAGTCACTACTTGATGACCCATGAGCGGGAAGTGAATAGTGAGCAGTTCTTTGAGGCGAATTAAGTCATCAGGTTGTGCCAGCACGTCATAATCATCGATAACTAGCCCCTGTGGTAGTACTTCACGAACATCTTGACTGAGTAGTATCAGCTTCTTCTTGGCGCGAGAATCTTGGCAGTACCACCCCTCAATCTTGAGATTAGTTGGATTGATGATGAGTTCATCGGCGGTGGCAACTTGACCACCCACACGAAGGCTCATGACCGGAACGTTCACGAGTGATTTACTGAGTTGCAACATAGCACTACCAGTATAACGTATTTGCTTTTGCTTGCCAGGGGTATCGAACAGGCGGTACCATTATGCAGATGTCGCAGACACACATATCCCACTCAGCTGAAGAGACCGAAGCAACCGGTGCTGCCATTGCCGCACGCTTGCGTGGCGGTGAGGTTATTGAACTGAGCAGCGATCTCGGCGGCGGCAAGACAACATTGGTGCGTGGGCTCGTAGCGGCCACTGGCAGTACAGACCGCGTTGCCAGCCCCACATTTACTATCAGCAAAGTGTATGAAGCACCACAGTTTGCGATTCATCACTTCGATTTTTATCGTTTGCCAGAAGCCGGCTTGATTCGTCACGAACTAGAAGATGTCCTAGGCGACGCAGATATCGTGACAATCATTGAGTGGAGTGATGTCGTAGCTGAGGTGCTGCCAAAAGACACCATACGTATCCATATAAAGACGATAAGCGAAACAGAAAGAGAGATTACTATCACGGAACCAAGGATGACAGACTGATGCTGATACTCACCATACGCACTGACAAACCTGAGTCGGAAATTGGTCTGTATGATGATGAAACACAGATCGCCTACGTCACGTGGCAGGCACACCGCGAACTTGCGGAAACGATACACCACAAGCTCAAAGCGCTGCTTCAACAAAACAGCAAATCACTTGATGACCTAGAAGCGGTTGTGTGCTACGAGGGCCCCGGCAGTTTTACGGGACTAAGGATCGGCATAAGTGTGGCAAATGCGTTGGCTTATAGTTTGGGAATTCCGGCCGTCGCGACCAGTGGTGATAACTGGATAAAACAAGCGATCGATAGACTGTTAAAAGGCGACACTGACGCAGTCTTGTTGCCAGAGTACGGTGGCGAAATTCATATCACAAAGCCCAAAAAGTAAATTGCGTTCGCAAAATTCCCAGCGTATTATATAGTCAGGATTTTGATCGTTTTGGGAACAAGTCCATCTAGATAACTAATAACTGATTTTTCAGACTGTCGGTCAAGCCCATGTGTGGGTCGGACTAAAGAAGTGATAGTGATCGTCCATAGGCTGGCATCTGGTTGATACAGAAAGGAAATAAACATGGATCCAATTACCATAGTTTTAGTAGCTGTGGCTGGAGTCGCTGCTGGATTTGGCGGAAGTACCGCCGTTACCAAGAAGCAACTTGGTAGTGCACAAGCCAACGCAGAGAAGGAGCTAGCCAAGGCAAAAAAAGAAGCCAACAAGCTGGTTGACCAGGCGCGTGAAGAGGCTGCGCAAGCAACTGAAGAAGCGCGCAAAGATGAACAAACACGCCGACGTGAAATCAAGCAGATTGAGCAACGTTTACTGGATCGTGAAGTCTCGCTTGATAAAAAACTCGACACTATCGATAAGCGCGCAGAATCACTGCGTAAGGCCGAGGATGAAGTAGAGGATCTCAAGAACGAAATCCGCGCCATTCGCACTAAGCAACAAGAAAAGCTTGAGAAAATCGCCAAGCTGACCAAAGAAGATGCCGCTGACAAGTTGATGAAGATGACCGAACGAGACATCAAAAACGACATGCTCGGCCTTATCGCCAAGAAGCAAAATGAAGCCCGTGATACTGCCGAGGATCAGGCGGGACTAATCATCGTGCAAGCTATGGAACGCATGGCCAGTGAAGTAACGGCTGAACGAACCGTAACGAGTATCAAGCTAGAAGATGAAGAGATGAAAGGTCGGATTATCGGCAAGGAAGGCCGTAATATTCAGGCCTTGCAGCGGGCAACAGGTGTCGACATTATGGTGGACGATACACCGGGCTATGTTGTGCTTAGTAGCTTTGACCCTATCCGTCGTGAGGTGGCTCGTCAAGCTATGGAAATGCTACTTAAGGACGGTCGTGTACACCCAGGACGCATCGAAGAAGTTGTGGAAAAGGCCCAGAAGAATGTCCACAAAGATGTTATCAAGGCAGGTGAGGATGCGGCGCGAGAAGTCGGTGTTATTGGTATTCCGCGGGAAGTCTTGGAACTCCTCGGTGAGCTTAAATACCGAACTAGCTACGGCCAGAATGTGCTCAAACACAGCACCGAGATGGCACATATTGCCGGAATCATTGCCGAAGAGATTGGTGCAGATGTCAAGACAACCAAGTACGCCGCACTCGTGCATGACCTTGGTAAAGCCCTCACCCACAAAATGGAAGGTAAGCACCACCACATTAGCGGAGAAATGTTGCGTAAGTATGGTGCGCCAGAAGAAGTCGCTTTGGCAGCAGAGCAGCATCATGATGACGTTGAAGCGACCACCAAAGAAGCGTTGGTCGTCCGCGTGGTGGATGCCATTAGCGCCTCACGACCAGGTGCTCGCAATATCAGTGCTGAGAACTTCGCTGACCGCATGCGCGACCTCGAAAACGTTGCTACCGGATTTGATGGCGTAGACAAAGCGTACGCAATTAGTGCCGGACGCGAAGTCCGTGTCTTTGTACAGCCAAAGTCAATTGATGACCTATCGGCTATCAGAATGGCTCGTGATATTGCTACTAAGATTGAGTCGACCATGCAATACCCAGGAACGATTAAAGTCAATGTCATCCGCGAAACCCGCGCGATCGAATTCGCCAAGTAGCACACCAACTTCCACCCAGCGATGACCTAGGCTATACTGTGGCCATGCAACAAGAGATAGAAGTGAAGTTTTTGAACGTTGATTTTGACGACGTTCGTACAAGGCTAATAAAGCTTGGTGCAGTCTGTGAACAACCGATGCGCCTGATGCGCCGCGTAGTAATTGATTATCCTGACAGAAAAATGCAAGCAACCGGTGATAGTTGGGTGCGTGTTCGTGATGAGGGAGACAAGGTTACTTTAACCTTTAAAAAGACTACTGAGCATGAATTTGGTGGTGCGCATGAGATTGAAACGACCGTCGGAGATTACCAGAAGACCATTGATATATTCTTGGCAATTGGATTAATCGTCCACACCGCCCAAGAAACCAAACGCGAAACATGGAAGATTGACGGTGTAGAAGTAGTGCTGGATGAATGGCCATGGCTCAATCCTTACATCGAGATTGAAGGGCGGAGCGAGCAAGCGGTGAAGGACGTAGCGCAAAAACTTGGCTATGACTGGAACGACGCTGTCTTTGGTAGTGTCACAACTGCTTATCGCCACCAATATCCCGCAATCACCAAGGATGAACACATATCGCAGATTCCAGAGATCAAGTTTGACCTACCAGCTCCAGAATGGTTCTTGAAGGGCAACGAGTGAACTTTGTAATTTTGCATGGCACGGATGCTGACCATACAAGCAACTGGTTCCCGTGGCTAAAATCGCAACTTGAAGTGCTTGGTCATAATGTATGGGCGCCAGATCTTCCTGGTGCTGATCGTCCTGATCCAAAACGCTACAATGAATATTTACTGTCGCGGGGTTGGGATTTCAACGATGCCGTTTTGATTGGTCATTCGTCGGGGGCACTGGAGATTCTGGCGCTCGTTACTGCGCTACCGGCAGCAACCAAGGTAAAGACAGCCATTTTGGTTGGCTCTTTCACAGAACGTATGCTGGATGATCCGAGCTGGGAAATGCTGTCAGAAATTTTCAGTCGTCCATTTGATTTCGATGTCATCAAACAACAAGTGGGAAATTTCATATTTGTGCATTCAGAAGATGATCCGTACTGTCCGATTGGCCAAGCTGAGGAGTTACACAGTAAGCTCGGTGGCGAGTTTATACGATTTAAAGACAAAGGACACTTCTGCCTTAATGATGGGCCAGAGTTTGTCGAGCTACCAGAACTACTTGAGATTATCGAACAGAAAGTGATCGCGTGAACATTCTATATATCGGCGATGTTATGGCGGAGCCAGGCGTTCGAGTCGTTGAACGTGTGCTACCAAAATTACGAGCCGAACGCTCAATTGATTTTGTAGTCGCCCAGGCAGAGAACGTCAGTGACGGTAAAGGATTTGTGCCGGCAGACATGAAACGGTTGCAAAAAGCCGGCGTGGATTTCTTTACTGGCGGTAACTGGACTGCGCACAAAACCGAGATTCATTCTCTTTTGACTGATCCAAACAGTCCTGTGATCGGCCCAGCCAACATGCATAACTGTCCTGGCGATGGCTGGAAGATTGCGCAAACCAAACATGGCAAAGTTCTGGTGGTCAGCTTGCTTGGTGCGATTGTGGGGCGGGATGCTGATACTCCGGTAGATAACCCTTTGCATGCCATAGATACGATTATTGCAGAGCAAGGTGACGATACTGCTGCAGTAGTTGTTAACTTTCATGGCGATTATAGTAGCGAGAAAGTAATCATTGGACACTATCTTGATGGGCGCGCCAGCTTAGTTGTGGGCGATCATTGGCATGTACCAACGGCCGATGCGCGTGTATTGCCAAAAGGCACAGCTCACATAACTGATGTCGGCATGTGCGGCACGCTCAATTCGTCACTTGGCGTGACGTTTGAATCAGTCCTGACGCGCTGGAAAGACGGCAAAATCGTGAAGAACGAAATAGAAGGCTCCGGCCCAACCCAATTCTGTGCCGTCCTCGCCGACATCGATGAAACCACAAGCCGCGCTCATTCTATTGAGCAGGTTCGTCTAATCGTTTGACATGATGCTTGTGTATAGCTGATGAGGATCGGGTATACTCATATTTCATGAGCGGCATAGCACCAGAAGAGTATGGGTTTAAGGCAGATATGCCAAATAGCTTTCGATATATTCGTGGTATTTTGCCTCGGTCTGCAAGCGAAGACCTCGCGTATTATGCCCAACTTCCAAAGTTAGCAAAATGCGTTGGGGCACAGATCAGAACAAACGTGCGTCGTGCGGGAATTGATATAATTAGTCGCGAGGAAAGCACGCAAGTAGTCCGAGAGAACCCAAACATTCGATACGGTGGTTTATACGGTGAGCTCGTTCGGCTGCGTGACAAAACTGCGCCACAATTGAATGATTATGCCGAAGTGCTGGTGGGAGACGTGGTAACGCGTCAGGTGTCTCCTGATGTGTGCTTGATTTCCCAAGAAATTGCTGCGGAGGATGAGGTGTGGCTTTCAGAAGAGCGGGCTTTGGTGCTGGCGTCAATTTCTAAAGTCATTAAGGGTGAAGTGAATTTAGCTGAACCTGACAATTACTATTTTGATATTGCGATGTATCACCCAGAAAACACGGATGGCATAGATATTGTGACTGAATACATTGCAGAAAAGGCGTCAAAAAGTGTTGAAGTAAGCCAAGTTTATTTGTTCTCTCCGCCAAAACCAACTTGAGCTAGGGCCTAGATTTCTTTTTTGCCAGTAAAGCCGACGGCTGCAATGATGACACTCATGAACATGTCGATCATGACTATTTTTATCATTGGTAGCTCTGCGTTAACGGCAAGTAGGATAGCGCTTCCAAGCCAGATGGTTGCAATGACGCCCGCTGTGTAGGGGTATTTGATGAACAAGATCATTTCTTTAAGCATTGCTTGGTGTCTCCTTTGGCGCTATCGGCGGTTGTGTCTTCATTCTAATACGTTCGGTCAGTTGACGAAAGAGTGCTGGGTCACGTTCGGCCACCCGTTCAAGCCAGTTACCAACGATTTCAAGTGCATCAGCGATGTTCATATTGTCATCTTGTTGACTGCTTAACTCTGGATGGTCGTGTTCTACTTGGCGAATAACAGCGTCAAACACGACAGGCAAAACAATCTTATTTCGCCCGAGGGTTTCTATAAGTGACAGATATGTTTGTGCGGCACGCAGAATTTCTGATGCCTCGAGCTTCACGACCAAACCGAACCGATTATTTTTGTTGATCATTTGGTTGACGATTTTGACAATTCTGCCATCAGCAAGCATCGGCTTAAGATCGGCCGTACCGATGGCACCAGCAAAGGCTTCTTGGGCAACGCGGCCGACTTCGTGCGTGAAGTTGTTCTGTGTTTTTACGACATCTGCTGTGGTGTTATTTGATAATGCGCTTAGTCTCCTGAGTGCACGGTAGAGATCCCGCACAAAGAATCGCATAAACTGCTCAAACAAATTGCTGATGTTTTGATTGCTTTCAAACAGACGATTCCATTCGTATATGACCCCAAAGAACGCTGCTTTGTCTGGGGGTGTATGAGCAGCTATACCAAAGTCAATTAGGCCGACGCGATTGTCCGTTAACAGCTTAATGTTGCCGGGGTGAGGATCGCCCGGTACGCGCTCTAAGTTGAAGATGCCATTAAGTTCTTCAAAACCCAGTGTAATTAATTGTTCGTCCAGATCAGAGCCAAGCTGGTCAAAGACGTACTTTTTGGGGTCCACGCCTTGTTCTTGTAGTTTGACTATTGCGGCGACTGAAATCCCCTCCATATATTCTTGTACGATGATGTGGTCAGTGCAGAGATTAGCAAATGTTTCCGGTATGAGGTATTTTGGATGGTCTTTGTAATGTTCGTACAGTTCGTGTGCAAACTCGGCTTCTGCCTTGTAGTCGGTTTCTAACAGAGTGGCGGTACGGAATTCTTTGAGCGCCGAGACAACACTGACATCCATGTTTTTGTATAGTTTTGTGAAGAACGTGCGGCTAAAGGCGCTGAGCAGTTTGAGATCCCAGCGCAATAGCTCGCGAATCATTGGCCTGAGCACCTTGATGATAATTGGTTTACCATTGGCGTGTTGCCCGTAGTACACCTGACCAAAGCTACCGGCGGCAAACGGTTGCGGTTGCACGAGTGTTATTTGAGAAAGTTGATCAGGGGTAAGTTCTTTTTGCAGTATGCCAACAATATCGAGCGGTTCTGTCTCTAAGTCCTCAAAGATGCGCAGACGTTCGGGGTTGTGCCATTTTTTCATGACCGTACTTCTGAGCAAGACGCCTTGCAAGAACTTCACATAAACACCTCCGAGCGAAACAAACTCGTCACACACAATGGTGTAGAGCCGATCCTCTTGACCGCGTTTGTGCATGTAGTAAGCGCGCGTTATGAGTCGCGCCAGCCGTGCGGTGCGGTGTCTTTTGATTGCTGCAATTGAGCTTTCGCGCATGGATGTCAACGCCTATTTCTTGGCAAAGCCAATAAGAAAGAGCACTAAAGTACAGAAGTTAACTGCTAAGAAAAGCTGAAAGATCTCGTCTGGATTTTCTCTGGTAAGCGCCATGAAAATAATTGCCACCCAAATCAACAAGATAGTGAAAAATATCGACGCGTACCTCATCTAACTGTATTATCCCATACCCCTCGGTGTTACGCCAGAGTAGCATGTACAACATGTCGCTGATGGCGGGAAACAGAAACATCTGGCGCGATGCACGCTTTTCGGGTATAATCTCCCTCTGTTAGTGTAATTCCCAACAAGTGAAAAGTTCATCATCGGGGTGTGGCGCAGTTGGCTAGCGCGCGCGGTTTGGGACCGCGAGGTCGAAGGTTCGAGTCCTTTCACCCCGACCAATCAAAGAGTCCACAGCAATGTGGGCTTTTTGATTGGTTCTTTGCATTGTAGAAAAGTGATAGTTGATTTTTGAACAGTCTGTGAACTTTACAGGCAGTAATGTTTACGTTTACTGAAAAAAGTTATACAATCTTGTTCAACATAAAGCTGACAGGAGGGTTAAAGTATGTCAATTGAGTCAGGGCCTCAGGTAGAGAATTTTGCACCCTTGCCATCTGTTGAAGTAGTTTCTAATTCAATAGAAAGGAAATTGGTTGGTATTTTGATGGCGGGAGGTTTGCTTATGTCTGCTTGTACTGGATCAGAGAGCAATGAGACAGGAACTCCTCCAGGCGGCATAATTGAGACGGGCACTACATCTTCAGTTGATGTGATTGCATGTTCCTTAGGTTCTACAATGGAAGGATGCTACGAGTATACAGAAATGTTCGATTTTTACAGAGAAGCAGTCAACCTAGTAGATCCATACCTGCAGGATCAATTTGAACCGGATTTGGTTAGTCCGGAGTATGCATATATTAAAAGTGGCGATAGTATATCGCGAGCTTGCATGCCAGATTCCAAGGAACCAGCTCCACTCGGCTCAGACGCTTACCTTTACTGCCCTGTTACCCAGGAGATTGTAATCGGGCAGGATTAACTGTGGTCATTTTATACTGAACAGGGCGATGCAGCACCAGTGGTGGGGTTGGCTCACGAAGTAGGTCACCATATTCAAAACGCTAGCGGCAATCATGTAAATTTTGGAGTTTATCGAGCGGATACTATTAGATCCGAGAATCAGGCCGACTGCATTGCCGGCGCTTGGTTTAATTATGTAGACCTACAGGGATATGTAGAATTGGACGACATCGATGACATTGAAGGGCTTATATCTGTGATTGCATCAAGCGAAGCGGATGTATACCGTGATCATGGGACGGTGCAGGAGCGCACAGAGTCCTTTATATATGGGTACGATAATGGGATACAGGGTTGCAACCAATACTTTACAGACTATCCGATAATCGGAGGCTAGTTACTAGATCATTAGGCAGCAAGAAGGCTGAGCCGATCTTCGGTCAGATCTAATTGTTCGTTGATGTGCGCAATAACGTGTGGCGCCAGCGGGAAGTCGGGACTGCGAAGCGCAAGACGCATGACTGGCACGGCAGGTGTATATTTGCGCGCGAGTTTAGGGACTTTTGGACCTACCGTATAGATAAGCCCCGTAGCGTTATCCGTAAAGTCGGACAACTTGATAACACCCAGCCATGGGTCGCCATTGAGGAAGAGATCGCTGACATGTGCAAGGTAGTCTTCGTTTTTGGTTTCGGGGTTAAATTCAGGGTTGGTAACGCCTGCCACGAGCCGTGCAACGCGTGGGTTGAACCAAGTGCTAAGCGTGGCTAGAGCAGCGTTTTTGGGGTCAGGAGCGCCATCGCCAGCGAGGGTTTTGGCGTGGTCTTCGACGCTATCATGCAAGAGCGCCGCACATATGACATCAATATCATCGACTTCGTAGTGAGACATAATCCTCGTCGCTACCCGGACAATATGATTAATGTATGGTTCACGCGTGCGGTGCTGGTCTTTGTGTAGTTCGTATGCAGCCACGAAGGCTTGATTGGCTTTGTGTTGGTCTTCAACACTGAAGCGTGAGACTTCGTAGCTAAAACGTTGCACCAGACCTTCCGTACCAAACATTTCTGTTATGGCATGCAAGGGCATGACGGCTATTTGTGATTCAGGAGAGTGTAGTGTTTCCATGTTTCATTATAGCCATACATGTGGTGTCAGCACAAGCGAAAACTGACTATAATATAGTTGTGGTTTGGAGGCTGTTATTGCATACTACTGATGAACTTATCGGAGTTTTCGGGACAATTATATGAGAGAAGAACTACAAACAATTTATACAGAGCGACTCATGCTTCCTAGTGACGACCCGAGTGTGGCAGATTTTTTGGGTCGGTACGAAGAAGAACCATGGCGACATTACCATACGCTTACACATATTGAGCAAATGACACATTTTTTGCTAATGCGGGAGGGTCGTATTGCCGACATACCAACTGTGCTACTGGCAACGCTAGGACACGATGTTGTTTATGATCCTACAGTTGGCGACGGGCAAAACGAAGAGCAAAGCGCCATGTTGACCCTAGAGACTTTTGCAGGCAAACAACCAGCAGAACGCTTGCGCAAAGCGTCAGCATATATATTGGCAACGGCTTCGCATCAATGGAAAGGGTCTGATCATGATCTTGGCTATTTTTTGGACGCGGACATGTCAATCCTTGCCGCTGAGCCAGACGTCTTTGATGCGTATGATGTGGCTATCGCTCAAGAATATGCTCATGTTGATCCAGAACTATTTCGCAAGGGCAGAGCAGTTTTTTTGGCAGAATGGGCCGATGAGCAAAAGGTAATTTTTGCCGTGCCAGAGATTCGCGCAGAGCTAGAAGACCAGGCAAAAGCAAATCTTAGCCGCACCCTAGCCAGCTACCTGAACGAATAGCTGGCCGTGTAACCTACTTGCCATTTTGTTGCGCGTGGCGCAAACTTAAGGTTATAAACGAGGGAATACTATGAGTGGCGAAGCCTTACAACAATCAGAAATACTCGATAATTTTGAGTTTATCTCGCTCTTATCTGATTGGCAGCAGGAGGTCGCTCGCTATGACAGCAATGACAGCGATTTGTACCAAAGTCTTGTCGACCGTTACGGAGATATGGGCGGGGTTGATCGAGCCGAGGAAACGGTTTCTTATCTACACGGGCTTTCTTTAGACGCCTACATTGCTGAGCATCGTGATAATGACGGAGTAATTGACAGGCAGTTTGAACTCCGAGCAATGGCAGAGTCAGAGCGTGAAGCAGCCAAAGCGCAAGTTATTGCTCATGCTGAGCGTCAGGGTGCCGATGTATTTACACTGTATGGTTTGCAACATTCACTAAGACAGCAGAAGAATACCGATCTATCAGAAGTCGTCAATGAAGTGCGCCAGGCGCGCGATAATTTGCGGGCAGTGGATGAGTTTGTCCGTGAGCATGGGGGAGAAGTGGTAACGGTGTATGACCAGCTTCAAACAGTGCAAGCCGGCCAACTAACTGGTGAAGGCATAACGATTGTTGACCGTAACGTGGTCTTGCCAATTAATCCAGTAACCGCACGGCTGGTTGGGCCAAGTTATCATCCTCAGGAGCTCCAGGTCACAGACGAGGAAGTCCAAGAAGTTGACCAAATTACCGTAAATGCAGCTGCTCTCGTCCGCCGTGGTGCAGTTATTGTGTCCCCTGAGGCAGTCCTGGATGCAGAAAAGTGGCTTTCCACCGGCAATATAGTAGGTAATGTAGTGTTGACTGCTGGTGAAGTGCCGGCTGGTCCACTGAAAATCCCACATGACAAGGAATCGTATCTTGACCATTACACGCGACGGCTTAATGCCTTCAGACACGTTGGTAGGTTGGCAGCAGAGAGTATTCGACCTCCGCGTTTGAGCAACGTCGAAGTAATTAATCAGTTGGCTGAACTGGTCGGTGAGATTCCTTATAACGAAGGTTTGGCTGAATACGGGATCAGATTTACCGCCAAGCCTTTGCAAGATATCGGCGGACGCGCCTGGCGTCTCGAGATAGATACTGGTAGCCAGAGGTCTAGCAGGCTGATTGTAGAGCGAGACGATGTGCACTCGCCTGGTTGTGGATCACGCGGTGAGCGGACTGCCAGCACGACGCGCTTGATTGCCGACTTACGCAGTGGTACGGTGCAAACGCTCACCCAGTCGACACATATTGGGCGAGACGTAATGTTCCCACGGCCATCAGTTGATAGTCCGTACGAGTTGCTGAGTCGTTTTGCAAAAAGTAGTACGTTTCTGCTTTTTCGTACTCCTGAAGAAATGTTAGACCTGCTTGAGTACCAGCTCGTATCAGAGCCGGAAGATTCTTCTGGTTTTGGCAATCGGCGCTCTAAAGTCGTTGCACTTGAAGACGTTGCACTCGAAGACAAGGTGGATAATTTATCGCTTGGTGTAGCTCGGCTGATGCTTCGTCATCACGACTAACAGGTAGACTTGGGCAATACGCTTGTGGTAAAATTCACCGAGTACATTAATGGGTAACACGGTGAAAATAAAGAGCAGATATCTACTTGCAGTCATAGTCCTTGCAATTGGCGTCATAACGCCGATGTTTTTGTTTGCCCAGAATGCGTCGGCAGCAACCTTCGCAGTTGATTCAACACTTGATGCAACGGATGACAACATTGGTAATGGCCTTTGCGATGACGGTGCCGGCAACTGTACGTTGCGTGCTGCAATCCAGGAGGCAAATGCTACGCCAGCAGCCGATACGATTACTTTTGCCATTGCCGGAGCTGGCCCACATACGATAGCATTACTTGATTTTCTGCCAGACATCACCACCCCAGTAACAATTAATGGTACGAGCCAGACAGGTGCGAGCTGTGGAGATTTGGTGCCTGATGTACTCCCGGCAGAGTCGAATGATGTGCATGATTTACGAATTGTACTTGATGGATCAGCCCTGACATACGTAGCTGTAGATGTCGCAATGCTAGTCTTCGGAAACGGCTCCTCCGGGTCCGCCGTAAGCGGACTAGCCGTTGTGAATGCTGGGCAGAATGCAATCGATTCTGTGTCAGGATTAGTAATCGGCGATGGTGTGTCGAACATGACAATTAACTGCAATTATTTCGGTGCGAGTGCTGATGGCGTTACGTTTGCCGAAAACCTTGGAACTGACCTCTACTCTTCAAACGCAGGAGGCTCAAATATCACTATAGAGGATAACCTCTTTGCAAAAAGACTCATAGTCAATGAAGGTAGTAACTATATTGTGACGTCAAACCTCTTCTGCACTGACGAATCAGGTTTAAATGAACTTACCGACACAGAAGACTATTCTCAGGGGATTTATTTAGACGGCACGACAGCAAGTCAGGTTAATAACAACGTTGTAGCGGGGTGTGAGAATCAAGGGGTGGGTGTGAATGCTGCCGATGACACTAACATCTCGGAAAACTACATTGGCGTCAATATGAATGGTGTCGGTCTTGGTAATGGATCGGGTGGTATAGAAGCTACAATTCCTACCTCGTTGACAGTCACTGCAAACTTAATTGCGAATAATGATGGTGTTGGTATTCAGGTTTCAGAAGGCACCGGAGAGGCCTTCGATAACACCATCCGAGAAAATTTAAGCGACGGAGCTAGTATCTCTGGAGCTATCGGAGGCACATTCACGCTTCGCAACAATACGATATTTGATAATCAGCATGGCGTTTCGGCGTTTGCCAACGCCGAGGTAGATGATAATAGTATCTATAGTAATGATCTCACTGGCGTTAGGGTTAGGAGTAGGGGTGCAGTAGTTACTGGCAACCTAATTGGGCTTAATACTGATGGGGAACCGGCAGGGAATGGGACTGTCGGAGTTGAGGTATTTTACGGGAGTGACCTGGGCGCTACAGAGGAGCCGTCGATAATAGGTGGAAATACTCCTGAAGAAAGAAATGTAATATCTTCAAACACTGATTCTGGCGTACATATCTATAACGATGGTTGTTCAGTGACACGTGACACAAGGATAACTGGAAACTACATTGGTTTGAATGCGGATGGTGAGGTTTCAGCTGGTTACGGCAATGGCGGTTCTGGCATACAAGTTAACGAAATATTCACAGAAGATTGTGGCGGCGGTGTTTCGGTCTACAATCATGCAATTGGTGGCGACAACCCCGGAGAGCAAAACGTAATTGCTGGCAATGAAGGTGATGGCGTGCAAGTGTTTAGTGTACCTATTGAGATGTGCGACGACGAGTTTGACGAGTATCCTGGCGATACATATAAGTGTGCAGGCTCGGACGTATTTAACATTGCCATATTGCCAAACAGTATTTATGGTAATGGTGGCTTGGGAATCAACTTGGCAACCGACACAGATAACGATGGTATTGCCGATATTGAGACGGGTCCGGCAACGAAAAATACCACAGACCCGGCAACGTACCCGGCAGAGCAGGCCAATCATTTCGTCGCCTACCCAGAGATTACTGATGCGGTATACGGAGACGACTACGTCAAGGTTGTATACGATTTTGATGCTAAGGATGACGACGGGACTATAGACGTGGTTGGGTATAGGTTGGATTTTTATATAAATGACAGCCAGGATCCGTCTGGCTATGGACAGGGCAAAACGCATCTTGGTCATTTCTTTGTAGATGGCGACGAAGCGGCAGCAGAACATACCTTCATAACTGATTTAGCGCTTGGCGACTACGTAAATGTATCGGCCACTGCAACGCTGCTGACAACCGATTCCTTCATTCCCGAAGAAGAAGTGGTTTTTGGTGCTGATGTGTATATTAGTAGCAAAGAGAGCCCTAATATGATTAGCAAGATTAGTAACTTCTTCATGCCAACTGCCAGTGCCGCAGAAGTAACACCAACCGAAGGCAGCTATATATATGGCTCAACCTCAGAATTCTCTTCATTCACTAGCCTCAGCGAGGACCCAGCTAATAGCCTAGCTGATACGGGAGCCTCAAGAACTACCGTGCTGGCTGTTGTGGCTTTGTTGCTAACCGCCGGCGGAGTAGTGTTCTCCACGAAACGTCGAGTGATCTTTGTACATAAATAGCTAACATTCCATATGCGATCCGTATTTGCTATACTTAGCATAAGCTATATGAAAGGCATATCATTGAGAAACAGGACAGGCACTTTTTTAGCACTTTCGGTGTTTGTTATTGTAGGTGCGGCATCAATCTTTTTGTATTCCCCTATGGTGTCAGCCGCAACCTTTGAAGTTGATTCAACGCTTGATACTACAGACAACGATGCAGGTAACGGTATCTGTGATGACGGGTCGGGTAACTGCACTCTACGTGCTGCTATAGAAGAGGCTAATGGTAACGGCGGTTCAGACGTTATTAATTTTGCAATATCTGGAGCAGGTGTTCACACCATTGTACTGGAAGAGGCGTTGCCCGTGATATCGGAAACCTTAGTAATTGACGGCACTAGCCAATCCGGAGCCAGTTGCGGCGATCTGGTTCCCAGCCTGCCAAGCTCATCCAATATACCCCATAACTTACTGATTGAGGTTACGTACCAAGATGATGACGCAAGTTCATACGGAACAGCGTTTCTTATTGACTCGTCTGGTTTGGGTGAAGCTAGTAATACGACCATACAAGGATTGGTGATTAACCATAATACTACCTGGAACGGCGAGTTTGTGGCCATTAATGTGGGTAGGGATACGGAGGGTGTTTTCTATGATGAGAATGTGTCAATTAATTGTAACTACATCGGTACAAATGCCACGGGTACGGCTATCTTAGACTCTACTATAGGCGTCAGTTATGGTTCAATTATCGAAGGACTTACAGTAACCAATAATCTTATCTCTACTACAGGAGTCGGCGTGAGAGGGGAGAGCCTGCATCAAGCAACAACCTTGAGTAGTAACTTAATTGGCACGGATGCAAGTGGGGAGCAGCCTTTGGGGCAAGAAGATGGCATTATCGGGAACCTTACAGATACAACTATTCAAGGAAACGTAATATCAGGTAATACAAACGACGGCGTTAGATTTAATTATGGTTCACAAAGTATAATCGGTAACTATATTGGACTATCCGTGTCCGGTGAGCCACTTGGCAACTTAGGCAATGGTGTGCGGGCAGATTCCGAGAGTATAGATTATCGAATCGGTGGAGACATGGCAGGCGAACGGAATATAATATCCGCGAACGGCAACAACGGTGTAAGGATCTATAATCATCTGGAGACAGGCGATAGCTGTTCCGCAACGATTAACCAGCGGGGAGCTGTTCAGGGTAATTACATTGGTACGGATGCTGACGGATTGATCGCCGAAGGCTATGGGAATAATCAGAATGGAGTCCAAGTAAATGAAACTACTACCGCAGCTCCTTGTGGGGTTGCTAATAGTATATATCGTATTCAAATCGGTGGAGATGCCAGTGAGGGCAATGTAATTGCCGGTAATGGCAACGATGGTGTGCAGATTTTTCAGGCACCCGGAGCTGACGTGTTTGGTATTTCAGTAATAGGTAACAGTATATTTGGCAACGAGAACCTAGGTATCAATCTCGCCCAAGACTCTGCTAATGATGACGTAGCGGATGTCGATACGGGCCCAAATGAAAATCGTTCTTTTGCCCTTACCTACCCATCCGAGCAAGCCAATAACTACATTAACTATCCAGTTATCAATAGTTCGCGTAGTAATGAAGCAGAGTTAGTTATAAATTACGATTTCACCGCGGGTTTGATTGAAGAAAGCGAAGACGGTTTATCGCTACGTGCCGAAGACTTGGTGGGGTATCGTTTGGATTTCTACCTAAACGATCAACTTGGTAATCTAGGATACGGTGAAGGTAAACGTCATATCGGTAGCTTCATCGTTGATGGCAGTGAAGATGATGCAGAACATGTTTTTTCTGGGATCTCTAACATTGACGATAACCTAACTGTTTCTGCAACTGCAACCGTGCTATGGAGGAACAATAATTGCAACCAGAATTCAAGAAGTGGAAATGGGCCACCATATGTTTCGAATTGTGAGTAAGATTACTGTAGCCATAGTCGTTGTCTTAGCGACGCTTGTATCTATGCCGGCTTATGCACATGCAGCAGAAATCACGCCAGATCCAAGTACATACAGCCATGGTTCGACGTCAGAATTTTCTGCGTACAGGAATCTGAACGAAGGAGGCGTAACTGACGGTAGCCTGGCTGATACCGGAGACCCGGGTTATTACCACCTCATAATAGGCGGCTTGCTCTTAAGTGGTGCTGCAGCTTTCTTACTCGTTCGTAAGCAGAAGCACCTAGCGAACTAAAGTCTAGCGACGTATAATGTAGAGCAATGAACTATCTAATCGCCATTCTCGGTGTGTTGTTTCTTCTGGTCTTGTCCGAGTACTTGTGGCGCGCACAGCACGTTCGCGGGGAGATTGGCCGCAAATTAGTTCACGTCACTGTGGGCATGTACGTAGCCTTTTGGCCGTACTTTATGTCGTGGCAAGAGATCCGAGTGATGTGTGTGGCGTTTTTCTTGGTAGTACTTGTTTCGCAAAGACTAAACACCTTTAAGGCTATTCATGAGGTCAAGCGCAAAACACACGGGGAGTTACTTTTTCCAGTCGGGATTCTCATAGCTTCATTGCTCGCGTCAACAGAACTTGTCTTTACTGTGGCGGTATTGCACCTCGCTTTAGCCGATGGGTTCGCAGCAATATTCGGCACTATCTATGGTGAGCGTCGCCATTACCGCGTGTTTACCTATAAGAAGAGCGTGGTCGGCACGGTGACATTTCTCATTATATCGTTCCTTCTGATCGGTTATGTTGTTTTGATGCAGGGTTCTTCCTACGCACTGGCCAACATATGGATCGTTATCTGGTTGCCGTTAATCGCTGCATTCATGGAGAACGTTGGCGTGTTAGGAACAGATAATGTGTTGGTACCGCTGGTTGTTGTCGCTGGTCTAAATACGCTGCAACTTATCTGATATACTGGTGAGCATGACTAGACAGAAAAACATCCCTAAAAAATCTCCATATCAAAAAGCTAAGCAGCACCTCGAAGACTACCTGAGTGAATTTGTGTACGGTGGTATTGATGGTGCGGTGACAACCTTTGCGGTTGTGGCCGGTGCAACTGGTGCACGATTTGAGGCCAAAATTTTGTTGGTGCTCGGCTTCGCTAATTTGATCGCTGACGGATTCTCCATGGGTGTTGGGTCGTACCTATCTACCAAATCTGAGCAGCAACTTATGGAAAAGAAGGGTGAGTCAATCGCTGATGAGCCTTCGCCCGTTATTAACGGTGTTACAACGTACGCTTCATTTATACTTGTTGGACTCGTACCACTGTTGGTATTTACAGCGGACTTTATCTTTAACCTTGGCATGAACAATATGGATGCATTCTACTTAACGGCCTTCATGACTGCGCTCGCTTTTGTGGGTATTGGTTTACTAAAGAGTCGCGTGGCTCAAGCGCCCCGCGTTCGTTCGATTATGGAAACATTGGTTTTGGGTGTGATTGCGGCAGGCCTTGCCTACGTCTTGGGTGACTTGCTCGAGAAGCTCATCACTGGATAGACCAGACCGTCTCTGTTATAATAGCGTGGTCCATCGACACTGTGCGGGTGTTGTATAGTGGCTAATATGCTAGCCTTCCAAGCTGGAGACGAGAGTTCGATTCTCTCCACCCGCACCAATCCTTTGTTCTCCTTGCGCGAGAGTAAAGGATTGGTTTTTTAGTCGGTAGTGACGCCAAAGATCGTGGTGTTGTTGTCGCCCTGGAGGATGGTCACTGATTTCTTGGTGGCAACGTCATAATTAGCCATGGTGAAATCATCGGCTTCACCAGTTCTCGAAATGACGTATTTGTCGCTAATGTAGTCAACATGTTCTATGAGATCTGCGGATTCGTAAAAAAGCAGCCCTTCGTTTTCTTTCACCAGGAAGAGTTGTTTGTCGGCGGTGTAGTATGGCGTATTGGTGCCAGCCGTGAAGCCAGTCAGCGTGGTCCTGCTTAGAAGTGTGCCGTTGGCATTTTTCTCGCCAGCATTGCCGATCCGTGCAATTTCGGTCGGTTTGTCTGTGCCGCCTAACTTCATGAGGTTCACGACATACGGTGGCAACAAGCTTGCGCCTATACCATCGGGATTAGCTGGGTAAACACCAGTCATGTAAATCATCAGTGAAGTATCGCTTGAAACGGAAATACTCGCAAGTTCGTTAGCCTGGACGTCTTCTAGTAACGCAGTCCGTTTGGTGCTTTTGGTATCAAAGCTATAGGTGTTTTCTGGTCCGCCGTCACAGTTGTAGCAACCTGTTTGGTAGACCATGCGCTCTGCTTTACTCGACCAGCCTAGGATGAATGCTCCTGCAGTCTCTGCAGTGAAGAGTGTCTTAGCGTTCTGGCCTGACATATCAATGGTACGCACTTGGTTCTTATCCTTAGTACTTTTTAGGTAACCAAAGGCCAGTCCCGTATTATCGGCGTCGAGTTTGAGGCTGGTAATCTGTGAACCTGCTTCTCCTTCAAACACTTTCTTGTAGGTTTCTCCGTTGTCAGTACTGGTGTATATAACGTTATCGTCTACGAATGCTACATTTGGGCCAAAGGTGTCAGCGGCTGTCAGTGCGCTGTCGCGGGTAAGTTTTTGGATCTCTTTTCGTTCGCCTCCAGCGGCAGGTCGCGTAAATAGCGCAACGGGGTCGGAAGCGACAGCACGGTATGCATAGGCAACGCTGTTTGGCTCGTAAGTAAGTGTGGCCGGCTTTGTTTCGGCTGGCTGGACGGTTGCTGCGGGTGTCTCTTCTGGACGGTCCTGAGTGAGTAGGTAGCCTACAACTCCTGCGCCGGCCAGCAGCGCCACCAATATAATCACGGCAATGATAGGCTTCTTTTTTGATTTCTTGGGTGCTACTACAGGGTTTGGAGCAGCCTCTGGTGACGATTCCATTTCCATGTGCTGACCAGCTGATTGAAACAGCTCGTCCTCTGTCTTTATTGGTGGGGTTGGTGCGGGCGGTGTGCTTGGTTGTTCGTTTGTGCTAGGAGTTTGCGGTTCTTGATCCATACTAATTGGTTTCCGTTTATGCTTAGTAGTATAGGAATATAACCTCTGTTTTGCAAGAATAGCACCAGTGAAGGTATAATATGCCAGTTAGTCAAGGTACGCCCCGGTAGCTCAGCTGGATAGAGCAAGTGGGTTCTAACCATTAGGTCGGGGGTTCGAATCCCTCCCGGGGTACCAAGCAAAACGTCCATGCCCTGCATGGGCTTTTTGTTTGGTCCTACCATGATTCAAACACTCGACGCCAAGGGTCGGGGTGAAAACTGCCCGGTGGCAGTTTGCAAGAGAATCTTCACCTGACAACTTGTTGTCATGGCAGAAGTTCTGGGCCTGCTGAAAGTAGGTCGAATCCCTGTCCGCCCTGTCTGGCAGACAGGCGGGCCTCCCTGGGTAGCATGTCGCTAATGCCTAAAAAGACTTCAATAAGAAGTCTTTTTATTTTGCTATAGTTATGCCATGAAGATTGATGCCGAAAAACAGTTTCAGCCAACTCAGCAGTCTGTTGCATACATACTGGCCTCCTATGACTTGTCACTAATTAGCTTTGAGCCTGCACAAACTGGCATTGAAAACTGCACGTTGTTCGTGACGACAAACAAAGGCGACTTTGTTCTCCGGGTGTATCGGCAGTCTAAAAAGACGAGTGACGAGATTGCACTTGAACTGGATTTTATCCGCTATCTTGATGAGAACGGTATACCAGTAGCAGCAGCAATTGCCAGTGTAAAAGGAGAGTATGTCATAGCTCACCAAGGTTGGCAGTCAATACTGATGCGCAAAGTAGCGGGTAAACACGCGCATTCATACGATGGTGAACTTGTTAGGAATCTTTCTGTTCTGCAGGCAAAGATGCACATGCTTTCACAAGAATATAAGAGCACTTTTCCTATTTTACAGCCCTTAAGCATCCTAGAAGACACAATATTTATCCCAAAAGTCGATACATCCAAAATTAACAGTGAAGCACACCTACTCTTGAAGCGCGCACTAGATTATACAGTGTCACTTCCAGTCGGGTTGCCAACCGGTCTGTGTCACCTTGATTATGATGCAGACAATGTTCTGTTTGATGAGGCACAGCAGATAGCCGCCGTGCTTGATTTTGATGACCTCGCGCTTGCTCCGTTTGTTGTGTGTCTCAGCTACACGTTATGGGACGTTATGTCTCAAGAAGACACGCAGTTAGTCAAAGACTACATCACTTCATATGCTACAGTCCGAAACCTGACCAATCAGGAGCTAGAATTAATCCCAAAGATCATGCTTTTTAGACACTACATGATTGCCGGACTTGTTATGCTTGATGGCGATATGGATGCTGAGACTACTGCAAAGTACATTCGTGTTGAACAGGTAATCATGAGCTGGCAATTAAGCTAATAGCTATGTCCTCTGCGATAATATTGGATTGTATAGCTCGTACGCTTGCCTTGAGGGCGCATTTGCTGAATACTTGAATCATGCAGCGGCCAGCACAATTTCGAGACCCACAATTAGACACTTCCGGTAATATAATTGGGTTCTATCCGCGTGAGTTTTATGTCTTTGATAACTTCTCGTCCTTCCAGGTTGACTATAGGGGACGACGCTGGCCAACATCAGAACATGCCTATCAGGCGTCGCACTTCTTTGAGACCGCTCCAGAACTGGTAGAAGCAATCTTTGAGGCGCGTTCGGCCCACGACGCGTATAAGATCGCAAAAGCCAATGGGGACAAGGCGCCAAAAAATTGGGAAGAGGTAAAGGTCGGCGTCATGTATGAGATCTGTAAGCTCAAGCTAACTCAAAACCCATACGTACTAGAAAAGTTATCATTGAGTGGCGATCTTAATATCATCGAGGATTCTCCAAAAGATGACTTCTGGGGATGGGGGCCAAACCGTGATGGCCGTAATGAGCTTGGCAAAATCTGGATGAAGCTACGCGATGAGCTTCGCTCTGGTAAAATTACATCACAAAAATCGTAAATTATACACAATTCTTTATCTCTGTATTACCCTTTACTTAACAGATATACATAAGTAGTATAAGTACATGGCTTTTGGAGGGGCAGTTTTTTTATAATGACGGATGCAGTTAAGGTTAATAAGAGACGGCTATGGCAGGTCCTATTCACCGTTTTCTCTATAGCTTTGCTTGCCGTGATACTCAGGCCAATTATGACCGAGGCTGCAGCATATACCTGGGATGGCGGTGGCGCCGACAATAACTGGAGTACCTGTGCTAACTGGACTACAGATTTTTGTCCTGGTGCCAGCGATACGGCAACCTTTAATGGCACATCAACGAAAGATGTTACTATCGATGGCGGATTTGGTGGAACAGTAACCTCGATAACTATTGCGTCTGGTTACACGGGGACTATAACAATGGCGCGCTCACTAACCGTAAGTACGTCATTCTCTCAGGCCACCGGCACATTTACGGCAGCAAACCAATCGTTCGATATGAATGGCACTTTCACACTTTCTGGTGGGATCTTCACAGCATCGAGCGGTAGCACAACTCTGGCTGGAGCGATGACCGTTTCCGGCAGTCCTACTTTTAATGCAAATAGCGGTACCTGGACGTTTGATGGCACAACGACAGCAACCTTATCTTGCAATAACATAACGTTTAACCTGGTCACGTTCAATCACGATACAAACGCCGGTAAAACAGTTAGTTCGAACTGTACTTTGCCGCTTGGCAATAACCCTTCAACCGGAGCATCAACTACTCAGGATTTGACGATCAATGGGACGTTGACAGGGACTGGCACATTAACAATAGGTGCGAAAAACAGCGCCAACCTTTTGACTCTCAACAGCGGCGGTTCTCTATCTGGGTTTACCGGGCTGGATGCGGGGTCGGTAACCATAGCGGGTACTTATGATTTCAGTACTTACACTACGCTCTTTGCAGTAAGTTCGCCGTATAGTCAAACTTCCGGAACGGTTACACTGCCAAATGGTGCGGACTTCAATAATACGTTCACGGTTAGTAGTGGCGCTACGCTCAACGCCTCATCGGGCATCACGAACTTTGCAGGTAATTTCACTTTGGACGCGGGGTCGATATTTAATCACAATAATGGCACCCTTGACTTTGACGGGGCGAATGCGGGGCTCTTGACGTGCAATGGAGCGAGTATCTATAACGCCACCTTTACGCATACGTCCAACTTCACCAAAACCATCGGCACCACTTGTACGGTTCCCCTAGGCAACAACCCTACCATAGGCAGTGACGGTACGGCCGATGTTACGGTGAACGGTACGTTGTCTGGTACTGGTACTCTTTCTCATGGGACAAAAGCATCTGGTAATCTACTGACTCTTAGCTCCACTGGAGCTTTATCAGGCTTTAGTGGTCTTGGGCCTGGCTCGCTAACTGTCACTGGAGGAACTTATGACTTTGGGGCTTACAGCGCTTTAGTGTTCCCCGGGGCTTACAGTCAAACAGCCGGCACGGTTACGATACCTAGCGGCTCTGATTTTAATAGTACATTCAGTGTGAGTAGCGGAGCTACATTTAACGCTCCGTCTGGTACGGCAACTTTTGCCAGTACGTTTACACTAGCAGCCGGCTCTATTTTTAACGCAAACTCTGGAACAATTACTTTTGATGGCGCGGTCACGGCTACTATTACCTGCAATAGCGCCGTCTTTAACCTAGTGACTTTTGCTCACAGCAGTAACTTTACCAAGACTGTCAGTTCCGGTTGCACATTGCCTTTGGGCAATAATCCAACAGTAGGAAGTGGAAGTTTCCCAGATATTATTGTAGGAGGTACTCTGTCAGGAACTGGGACATTGACCATTGGCGGAAAGGCAGCACAGAATACACTTATCATAAATAGTGGTGGTTCACTATCAGGTTTTAGCGCACTAGATGCCGGAACTGTTAGTTTGGCAGCAGGAACCCATAACTTCGGCAGTCTTACTACTTTCGCGACTAGGGCTGATTTCTCGCTCGTGAGCGGAGTTATTTTTACGGCACCAAGTGGAACCTTGTCATTGTATGAAGACTTTACTGTAAATGCTGGCGCAACATTCAACGCGAACGGAGGCACAGTTGTTTTCACGGATCCCGGCTATAACTCAGCAATAATTAACTGTAACAACGTCACTTTTAATTTGGTGGTATTTGACAACTCACAACCGAGAACTTTCAACAATTGCGCTATGCAAATAGCAGACTCGACAGTTGACGTAAGTTCTACGCAGATTGTCTTAGGTACGAACTCTTCTATTACTGGGGGTGGCAATACGTATCTTCACGGTATGAGATTAACCATAAACCAAGGCTCTTCAATTTCGGGCTTTTCTGAGTTACTGATTGCTGAAATAGAACTTAAAGATAATGCTAGTTTGGATATTTCCGCTATGGACTATGTATACATAACAAATAACTTAACCATGAGGACTGGTAGTAGTCTAACTCAAGGGACCGCTGAGTTAGAGATCGGTAGCATCGGGATGTCAGACGGTGGCGCATCGCTCATTGGCGGCAGTGGCCCGATGCTATTTCACAACGATGTAGACATTGTAGGCTCCGCAGATGTATTAACGCTTACGTCTGGCATGGCAAAATTTGAAGGTAATTTGGAGCTTGGAGGTGCCACTTCGATCGATGCTAACGGTGGTGTGGTTGAGTTTACGGATGACGGCTTTGGTGGTGCGTACACGGTTGCTTGTAACGGCGCAGTATTTAATGAAGTGACATTCACAAGGGATATTGGGACGCTGACCATTGCAGACACATGCGAATTTCTACTCGGTAATAATCCGTCTATTACGGTTGGGCCTGATTTTCGATTATATGGCCAGCTAACTGGCACTGGCACACTGACGGTTATCGGATCGCTTAGCCCAAGAGGTAGCAGTGTCGATCTCTCTGGGTTTACTGGTCTACAGACTGATGATTTGTTCATAGGGGTTGCTGGAACGGCTACCAGCCTGAACTTAGGAGCGTTTAACACGGTTGATGTAGATGGTGATTTTTCGGTGGCAGCTGATGGTGTGTTCACGGCGACATCAGCAAACATGACCGTTGCCGGAGATTTTAGCGTCGATGACGCCGGCACATTCAATCATAATAACGGAACTGTTATTCTTGATGGTAGTGATCAGACAATCAACGGCACTACTTTTTATAACCTGAACAAGACTGTCGCAACCGCCGCAACACTCACAATGTCAGCCGGTAGGACTGTGACAATCCAAGGAACGCTCACGCTTAAAGATGCTTCTGGCCAATTACTCAGTATCGTTTCTTCTGATCCCGGGGTTACTCAGTGGGGGATAAATGCAAGTGGTGACACGGAGATTAGGTATGTATCTGTAACTGACAGCAATAATGTCGGATCAGCGATTACGGCATTAGACAGTGAAAATGGCGGCAACAACATCAATTGGTTGTTCGTAGATACGTCTATTGATAGCGATCCCGAAGAAGAGGCTACGCAAACTGATGATAGTACCATCAAAGCAATTACCGATGATGAGGTAGTCACATATTATGAAGAGAGTACAGATAGTACCAATGACGACGATAAGAGTGATAATGAGACAGACGACTATCGTGACGATGGTTTGTCTGATTTCGGCGCAGCAACGACTGATCAGATCAAGTCACCAGTTACTACAAGTGAAAACAAACTGCCCGCAATAGTTGTGCGCATCGCGCTTGGCGGACTAGTAGCGCTCATCGTTTTTGTTCTAGTGAGGTTGTTTGTTCGTCCAGGTGCCCCGCCATTGGAATAGCGTTAAATTAGTGATCATTCTTTTGAAGGGGGCTATTTTTTGCTATGCTTGCTACATGGTCTACGTCTTTGTCGGTATTGTGTTTACAGTATTTCTTCTGAAGATATATCTTCTCATGAAACATCCCAAGGGTCCTGGCCGGGCAAACCAAGATGCACATAATTTACAGGCTTTGTCGTCACCCTTGGCAGGTACCTACACGTGTGGTTATAGCAACATCGGGTTTTGCACGCTAATAGTCGACACCAACGGTGTGAAGTGTGAACAGGCTGGACAGACCATATTCCAGCTAGCAATTACTGATATTGTCGAGGTAAATACCTCATATTGGGCAATCCAGTTTGTAACATCTACAGAAAAGTACTCAATTACAAGTTTGCATAAGCCTGAAGCAAATCAGCTCGTCGGCGCAGTAAGTAGAAGCGCAATAGCAACCGAGCCAAGCACGCTAAAGGAATTTGAGCATATCTTAAGTGCTCATAATGTGAGTTTTAAACGAAAAATCACATTGCAAAAACACATGGTTATTGGCCTAGTTGGCGGTGTTCTCTCATTGCTTTTTCTCGCATACTTGGTCTTTATGGCGCTTCAGTAATAATAGGTTCGTTGTATTGTAAATAAATCATTCCTGGTATATAATCACCTCTGTTATTTATGGCGGGCTTAGCTCAGTTGGTTAGAGCGTCGGGTTGTGGTTCCGAAGGTCGTGGGTTCGATCCCCATAGCTCGCCCCATGAAAAGACCAGTCCTTCCGGGCTGGTTTTTTCATGGGCATGTTTATGTGAGCGAACCTGAGAACGCGAAGCGTGGGTTCGACAAACAAAGGCACGCGCAGAAGCTCGCTTCGAGCATGTCTGCAGTTTGTATCCATATCCCCATAGCTCGCCCCAAATAAAAATGATCCCAGTTGGGGTCATTTTTATTTGGGGCTAACCTGTGTTCGAATCCAGGACTGTCGTGGGTGAAAAATGCCTGATGGCATTTTGCAAGGAAATCTTCTGTTGAAAACTTGTTCTCAAAGATGAAGTTTCGGGGTCGCGGAACGTGACCGATCCCCATACCCGCCCATTGCATACTTTGCTTCGAGCATGACCGCAGTTTGTATCTATATCCCCACAGCTCGATGAAAAATTGCTGTTCTTATAACTGATTCTTTGTGCGCCCGGCAAATACCCAGTACAATAACTGTAATGACAAGGGTACTTATTGCAGGGTCAGGGGGTCGTGAGTTTGAACTGGGCCGTTCTTTTTTGGAGTCAGATCTTGCGCCAGAAGTGCACTATGCCTATGCCAACGGCGCGATGCAGCACCCATACCTGGATGCTTTGGCACATGATATTTCTAGCACGCCAGAAGCATTTGCGCACCTCGCCTATGAATTAGAGGTTGATCTCGCAGTTGTTAGTTCGGAGCGTCAGCTTGAACGTGACTTTATCGGCGCACTCGCCAAAGAAGGCATTACAGCGTTTGGTCCTGATGCAGCGTCCGCAAAGCACGAAACCAGCAAGGCTTATGGAGCTGACTTTTGCGAACGGCATAAAATTGCCAAACCGAAACACTGGGTGGTTGAGGATATTGATAGTGCGATTGATGCAATTAACGGACGTGACCCCGAGTCATATGTGATAAAGGCCGATGGACTGGCTGACGGTAAGGGTGTTATTTTGCCTAAGACAGAAGAGCAAGCCCGCCGGGAGCTGCATAAACTTATGATTGATGGCGCTTACGCTGGGGGTGGCCTAGAGCGAGTTGTTATCCAGGAGCGTTTCCACGGACCAGAAATCTCAATGTTTATCGTGATGGATGGAAATGGTGGCTATAGCGTATTGCCATTCGTGCAAGATCACAAGCGGATCGGCGAAGACGATAAGGGATTGAACACCGGCGGCATGGGAGCTTACCTACCTGTCGATGAATTACTGAGTGATCTTCAGCGCCAGAAACTCATGGGCATTGCTGATCAAATCATTAAAGGCATGCAGGCTGATGGCACGGGTTACGCGGGTGTATTGTACGCAGGCATTATGCTTGCAGAAGAACTTGATGGTGACCCAGCAGTGTTTGAGTTTAATGCCCGATGGGGTGACCCAGAAACGCAAGTGCAGATGCCGGTCCTTATTGCCGGAGGAATTGATGTTTTACAGATGCACCTTGCGGCGGCTCATGGCGAACTGACACTGCCGCGTGACATGACACGGAGTTCGTGTGCAGCAATTACTGTAGCGCTGGCACGGGCAGGGTACCCGGTTGGAGTTGCCACAGAATCCCAACGCATTTACGGACTTGACCGTGTACCTGCCGACGTTCTTTTGCAGTTTGCTGGGGTAACAATCGATGGTTTAGACTTACGCGCAAGTGGTGGCCGAGTGGCGTATGTGACAGCACTAGCAGAAACGCTGGACGAAGCAGCAACCAAAGCATATGCAGCAATCGGCTCAGACGGTGTGCATTTTGACGGCATGCAGTATCGTCGTGACATCGGGCATTTACTGCGACCAAACTGGCGATCTACAGTTCGTGTAGGACAGTAATCTTAGCACCAAGTGAATTAAGGCGTTCCGCCAGGTCTTCATAGCCTCGGTTAATAGTGTATACATTGCGCAACATTGAAGTGCCCTCGGCGGCAAGCATGCCGATGAGTAATAGGCTGGCAGGGCGTAGTGCCGGTGGCGAGACAACATCAGCATGGGTGAATTTAGTCGGACCATTAATGTACACGCGGTGTGGGTCGGCAAGTTCGATATTGACACCGATCTTTGACATCTCGGTGTAGTAAATGGCGCGGTTTTCAAACATCCAGTCGTGGATGAGCGTTCGGCCTTTGGCTACGGCTACAATTGGCACGAAGTACGGTATACAGTCCGGGTTTATTCCCGGCCAAAGGTTAGGGTGGAGCTTGTCAGCAGGTGCAGACAGGTTGCCATTGTGCTTTTGGATGACAATGTCCGCGAGGTTAATAACGCCATTTGTGGCTTTGTATGGCTCACTAAGCTTAAACTGCAAGCCCATGGTTTTGAGCTTGAATAATTCCAGGCCAATCCAATCAATTGGCACGCGGCGAATAGTAAGCTTGGAATTTGTTGTGACAGCAGTAGATATAAAGAACATCGCCTCGATAGGATCCTCGCTTGGTGCAAAGGTGATGTTCTTTTTGATGTGGGGCACACCAGTAATCTCAAGGACCGACGAGCCAAACCCATTAACCTTAACGCCGAGCTTTTGCAGGAATAGGCAGAGGTCCTGCACCATATAGTCAGCGCTTGCTGCCTGAATGGTTGTCGTGCCATTGGTTCGTGCAGCTGCCATCAGCGCATTGTTCGTGACTGTATTGCCTGTTTCATAGAGCACGATTCGTTGTTTTGGAGTTCGTTTATTAACAGTGACTTCGTATCTTCCGGTTTTAGCAACGACACTCATGCCAAACTCTTCGAGAGCGTATAGGTGTGGAGTCACTGTTCGTTCACCAAGCTTACAGCCACCGGCATAAGGGATATTAAATGTCTTGAAGTCATGCAGTAGTGGCCCAAGTAGCATGAGGACGCTGCGGGTTTTTTTGGCGGAGACCTTGTTGATATTATCCATTTCGAGCTTTTCGGGGCGACGAATCTCGAGGTCATTGCCCGGTAGCCACTTGACCTTAACGCCGATACTCTCAAGTACTTCGATTATCCGATAGACTTCTTCGATCCTTGGGAAGGATTTGAACCTGGTAACTCCATAATTCAGAAGGCTGGCACAAAGGAGTGCCACTGCGGCGTTTTTGCTGGTTTTGAGCGTAATCTCGCCATGGAGTTCCTGTCCGCCTTCGACGCGCAAGTTGATACCGCCCTCACCGAGACTAATTATTTGTTTGTTGAGCACATCACTGATACGGCCAAGTGTTTCTAGGCTGAGATTTTGACCACCGCGCTCTATGCGGTTGATTGCTGATTGACTGGTTTTGAGCCGACGGGCGAACTCAGCTTGCGTGAGGCCGCGCTCTTGTCGTATCTGGGCAATAAGGTTACCAATTTTTTCGTTAGTCGAAGACATCGAACTCAATTATATACCATATCTGGTGTATGAAAAGCATAATTGTGTGTCTATTGATAGTTTCGGGTAGAATAGAGGCATGATATAGCTGTTCTACTCCAGAAACGACTTTTACGAACCAATGTGAATGGAGCAAACCATGAAAGATCAGACCGTAGCCAAGATTATTGCAGCAGAAGAGAAACGCCAGCGTGAGGGGCTTGAGCTCATACCAAGCGAAAACTATGTCAGCCGAGATGTACTTACCGCAAATGGCAGCATCCTAACTAACAAATACTCCGAAGGCTACCCCGGCCGACGGTATTATGGTGGTCAAGAAAACACAGATCTGGTCGAACAGCTAGCTATTGATAGAGCAAAGCAATTGTTTGGCGCAGATCATGCTAATGTGCAACCGCATTCCGGGGCTCCCGCCAACATAGCTGTATATCAGGCATGGCTTGAACCGGGCGACACTGTGATGGCAATGCGTCTCGACCATGGTGGCCACCTAACCCACGGACATCCAATTACCAGTAGCGCCAAACTATATAACTTTGTTCGGTATGGCATCAAAGATCTGGAAACAGGTGAGATTGATTATGATGAAATGCGCGCTGTGGCCCTCAAAGAGAAGCCAAAGATTATCTTGGCAGGTTTTAGTGGTTTCCCAAGAAGTTTGGATTATGCTAAGTTTGCCGAGATTGGTCGGGAAGTAAATGCCGTGCTGATGGCGGACATGGCGCATATTGCTGGCTTAATAGCTGGTGGCGTGCTACCAAACCCGTTTGACCACGGGTTCCATGTTATTACTACGACAACACACAAAACCTTACGCGGCCCGCGCGGCGGTCTTATTCTAACGAAAGGCACGGCTGGCAACCCGCTCAAAGCACCAGAGAAAACAGTAGAAAACTTACCGACGCTGATTGATCGCGAAGTATTCCCGGGCTTTCAGGGTGGCCCGCATATGCACACGATTGCAGGTAAGGCCGTTGCATTTGGCGAAGCCCTGCAGCCAGAGTTTAAGGTATACGCCCAAACAGTTTTAGATAACGCTAAGCGCCTGGCAGATGAGCTCATGAAACGAGGCTTCAAACTCGTTACGAATGGTACCGACAATCACTTGATCCAAATTGATATGATGACAAGTTTTAAAATCGATGGGCGCGAGACACAAGACGTACTCGACAGTATTGGTCTGACCGCTAACTGTAACGCCATACCAAATGATCCTTTGCCACCATTTCGCCCAAGTGGTCTACGAATTGGTACGCCGGCAATTACCACCCGAGGCCTCAAGCCTGATGACATGGCTTTGATCGCCGAGTGGATGAAGCAAGCAATTTTGCAGCGCAATGATGAGAAAGCGCTAAATGTGCTCAAACAAGAAGTGGTCGGCTTTGCAGTGCAGTACGCGTTGCCAAGCGACAAGGAGTAAAGATGAAAGCTAAAGCTGTTGGTCTAGAGAACAAATTATCAAAAGGTGCCAAGGAATTAGCCTGGGCAGCACTAGTTGTGGCAGTGGCTTCGTGGCTACTGACATTAACGGGTAGCGCAGCTGAGACTGAATCACTGTCTCTGCTCGGATTAGCATTCGCGGTTACCGTGTTATTACCGGCTAGTGCGATCTGCTGGCTCGTTGGGTCATTCACCGCTCGGCAAGAAAAGAACTTGTCTAAAAAAGCCCAAGCCCAAGCAACTCGTCGAATTTACATGTTCTCTGCAGTTGGTTTGGTCATTGTCGGATTGTTGGTTTTGGTAATTTCCTTCCAAACAAGCGAGGACATGCGCGGTTACGTGTTATGTAACGCTCTGCTGTTCCTCGTGAGCGGCTTCTACAATGCCGGTAAGTTCATGTTGTTGCAGTTCAAGCCACGTATTAATGCTCGGCCTGCATTTGTAGTGCTTGGTAACCTGGCTTTATCTACGGTATTGTCGCTGGTCATCGTCCAAATCGTAGCGGCACTGCAGTAGTTTTCTAGCAATGGCCCGCTAGAACTCGCCCAAGAAACGTACTTCAGCCTCTAGGTCAATGTGGAGCTTCTCTTTGACGGTGCTGATAATCTCCTGCGCAACGTCGTATATTTGCTGAGAGGTTGCACCGCCCGTGTTTTCAATCTTGAGGATATGGTCTGGGTGAAGCCGTACGGGTCCCCACGATTGGCCACGCTTGAATCCTGCAGCTAGTAATACATGAGCGGCTGAGACACGGTAGGCATCACCGCTATGTGCGCTGTTTTGTCCCATGATTTGTTCCATGCTAATGTTGTTTTCTTCGTGGGCGATGATTTGCTCAGCTTGGGCTTTACTGACATGCGGATTGCGGAAGAATGAACCTGCTGTCTTATGTGTATTGCCTGGCTCAATCAGCGACCCGGCGCGTTTACGTGCTTCCATAATAATTGTGCGGCGATTGGCAAGTGTGTCTGTGCTCAGTTCAAGGTCGCTTGCAGCCTTTTGCGCTGATGCATACGCTAAGTCGCCAGTTGGCTTAGTCGCCAGTTGAAAGGCGGCTCTTACGATGACGCGGTCACCAAGCTTGGTATTCTGAAAGTCAGAATACCTATATTTAAGTCCAAGCTCAGGTGTCTTAAGGCATTCAGTAATAGTGGGGTCTCCTGTGGTGCTCACGACCTCTACCCAGGCTAGTCTGTCTGATACGGCTTGGCCGTATGCTGCAATGTTTCCAACGACTGCTGCGCCTACAGTTCCAGGTATGCCACTGGTGAACTCTAGGCCCCACAAGCCATGAGCTATAGTTGCTTGCACAAAGCCGTCCCAGTCAACGCCGGCGTCCGCAATGCACAGCGCGCCATCTGGTTCTTCACGGATCTCGATTTTGTCGTTACGGAACTGCAGGGTTGTACCAGGCAGTCCATGGTCAGAAATAAGCGTGTTCGCACCAGAGCCTAGCAGCCAAAGCGGCTTTTTATAGTCAGCCAGCACTTCGCGTAAGTCATTGGTTTGTTCGATGACGATAAACGTCTCGGCTGGTCCGCCGGTTTGGAATGAGGTGAGTAGGGATAAATCTTGGTTTTTGATAATCTTCACGCATTTAGTATACCAAGCCCAGGCCTCAATTAGTGATTTACGGCTCAGCTTGTGCTTGCAGGACGTGATGTGAAGGCGTACCATATCTGGTAGGAATGAGTAAGACAGATAGGGAAAAACCATACCAAATGCTTGGCTCGCAGCTTCGATCACTGCGTGTTCGTTTGCAGGAAACGATAGCTGATGTATCAGGTGCTGTTGAGATCGACGCCGAGATGCTTCTGAGGATTGAGGATGGTTCAATGAAGCCGAGTGAAGACATCCTACTATTACTATTAAGCCATCTGAGCGTCAAAGAAGAAGAAGCTAGTAAGATCTGGCAGCTTGCTGGCTATAACGCAGAAGAACTACTGCAGAACACAGGCTTTAGTGACATGACCCAGCCGAGTGCGCCGGTTGTTATGATGGTTCCACAAGATACGCGCGTTCAATACACTGACATGGTAAATGTAACCGTTAATAACTACGGTGTTGTGATGAACTTTTTGCAGAACGCCGGGACAACTGGTCAACCTCAGACAATTGCGCGTATGGGCATGAGCAAAGAGCACGCTCGTAGTATCATCAAGGTGCTTGAAAACACGCTCAAGCAGTCAGAACAACCGCCAAAGCAACTGCCCGACCGTAACTCAGATACCTAATACACTCGCTAAGTTAGCACGTTCGCTTGAAGTGGGCCAGGCGTTAAACTTACAACCTTGCAGATTAATTGATTGTTGCTGCATGACAGGTGCCGGCTGGCCGCTGCCGCCACAGTTCGTATGTCCAAAGCCAAACCAGTGACCTGTCTCGTGATTAATAACCATTGCTCGATATTCATCAAGGCTACCGCCAGCTGCGTTCCAAGCTGGGCTGGCACCCTGCCAGCGGTCAAAGTTGATGACAACATTTGCCCCAACACGGCAGCTCCACATCGAATCGCAGATTGCCCCAAACGTCGGCATTTGCGATGCGGCACTCAGCCAGACGGTAAAGTCACAGCCGCTGTTAACGCGGTCAAGGTTGACGCGCCCATTGAGCGACCAGCCGCGTTTATCACCGTACACACTGATGAGCTTGGTTCTGAGGCTGCCAAGGTTACTGGTTGCTACACCGCGCGCGGCAACACAGTAGCTGTATGAACGTTCAGCTTTGAGTTCTTCAAAGGCAAATTTGAGATTGGTGCCGTTTGTAATTGCTTTCTGCGTGGCAGTGACTGCAGCCGCAGTATTAGCGACACGAATACCAAAGCTTGCACCAATGCTGGTGATCTGGCTTTCTATAAGTGAGTTAGAAAGCTGATATGACAACCCTTTGCGGGCAAAAACTTTAGTTGGGTCAAGGGTCGATTCTTTACCAGCAAAGGTGTATGTGACCTGTGCTTTAAGTTGGCTATTGAGTGCAGTATTAGACTTTTCGAGCTGCCCTACAGTTGTCTTAGCGGCCACCACTTTAGTAGGTAGTTCCACTGGCTGGCTACCAAGCAGCCCATTGAGTACGGCTGTCCTGGCGCCTTCTACGTCGACTTCATTGCCGTCGGTACTGTCTTTGACGACGAAGACTTTATTCTCTAATGCGATTTGCGCGTCGACTGGTTTTTTGCCGTACTTTGCTGATATTTTCGCAAGCGATTTGCTAAACACGTCATCATTTACGCTAAATGCAGCGGTTGCTTTTGGTGCTACTACGATGTTGTAGAGTGGTAACCAAGAACGGGCCGTTTGCAGCCGCTTCAATGTGGCATCTTGATCAAAGGAAATACCAAGGTCGGCAGTTTTGGTCTCAACTTTTACGTCGTTTAGCACTAATGTCACTTGCTTTGGCAATAGATCCGTACTGCCCACAAATTCATTGAGCTCAGCGTTTTCAACACTACCAACCCGGATATCTTCTAGTGCAGTGCACGGATAAGTACGTTCTTTGTAGTAACCATACAGACCAATATTTACGATGAAAAACAGCGCCACAAACACAATACATACGACTCTGAAATTGCGTTTCTTGCTGAGTGCTACCACGCGTACGCGTAGTTTATGCAGGTTTGCTTTTAGTTTCATCTGGTTATGATTATATCGGGTTTAATGCTAATCTGCAGCATCTTCTCTGGTAATCTGGTATAATCTTCTTCTGTAAATCAGTATTCGATTATACGCACCGGTAGCTCAGCGGATTAGAGCATCTGTCTTCGGAACAGAGGGTCGGGGGTTCGAATCCCTCCCGGTGTACCAA
>CAYUUR010000005.1:0-49340 GCA_964448075.1 uncultured Candidatus Saccharibacteria bacterium
AAATAAGAAAAGGCGCCTCTGGTTCAATACAGTACCGTATACGCCTTTTACAGATAGTATTATAGGGTAAGCACTACTTTATTGTCAAGACTTTTTTGAGTTTTGTTATAACTATAACTCGTTTGAATTTAGAAGAAGCACCGGCCATGAATTGACTAACGTAACCAACGGCTCGGCGTTGGTGAATCTTTACTCTACGCAAGTCTATGACCACATTACCCGACTGATGCCCGGCTTTTCGCATATTGTTTTGAATGGTACGTGGGCTACTACCATCAGGGCTTTTTATCTCCCATTCTATACTTCCGATCTTCACGTCTGGTCCGCCATGACTGCCAGTTTCCAAAAAGTATACATTGCTACCAAAATGGTTGGCAAGGATTGCGGCAGCTGTTTCTTCATGAATCTTAGGACGAGGCTTCATATCTGCTGGGATTATGACGTTGTATTTCTTTCTGCTCATCTTGGGTAGATTATATCACTGTATCGGGGGATAGCTCGTTAAGATTTTCCAGCGTAGTAACACGTATAGTCAGATCAACATAGCTACTGTCTAGTTCTTTTGCGGCTATGTTTTGTGCGCTTCTCTTGGTTTTGGCAGATCGGCAGATAAGTATGATGTGTGGGTGCGGCGTACCTGGTTTATGTTTTTGCCAGATACCAAGTTCTGCGAAGGCTATGTAGCGTTTTATGGTCTTTCTGAGTGCCCAGAAACTGGCAGAATCTTCTAGGTAGTCCATGAAGTAATGTTGATTCATCTGGGTATCAAGAATCATGGCATCAGGTTTAGTTTTTGGAACGTAATTTTTATTCATCAGTTCGGTTTTGCTGAAGAATTTGAACCGCTTGGGATAAGTATTCTTGAAATGGATAAATACCTCAAAAACACTCAGCCTGTGAGCTATCACGCTTGGCGTTGCACGTTTATCGTGGTAGATACTTCTGAGTGCTGATTCCTGTATGTACGACTGCTGGCGTAAGTATCTGACACCTTTAGGTAATAAGTAATACGTGGCAGCCTGACCTTTAATCTTATAGCTACTGTCATAGTTCATACCAATGTATTCTTGATCTACTAGTATCTTTAGCCTGTCTGATATAACACGTACATGGTTGGCGTTTTGGTTCTGGGCTAGTAACGAGGTAGTTATGAAGCGGAATTTATAAAGCGTGTTTAGGATAGCAAGTTGATGGTTGTTTAATGGTCGTCGGTATTTTGGTTGCATAGTTAACTACTCCCTATACGTAGTATAGGTAATTATACAACAAAAGATTATAAATATAACAGATAAGAATATAGCATATAGATATCCTAACGATAAGATATCCACAGGTTTATCTGAAATAGCTCAATTTTATTCTTGCACTATCGCTATTATCCATAGTATACTATAGCTATAATCAATAGTTCTATGAGGGTATCATGGTAAACAATGGCGAAGCAATCACAGCAGCAGACGAGGAGGAACGCCTTGAACTGCTGGCAGATATCTTGCTGGAACTTGCCCTAGAGGAAGGTCAGCATGAACCCGCAAGCTAACCAAAACGCCGTTGCGGCTATTAGGGTCTCAACCACCAAACAGGGCCGTGATGGCGACTCTCCTGAAGCCCAGAAAGAGCAAATTGAGCGGTTTGCACTGAATAAAGGTATCACCATTAAAAAGTTCTTTGTCTTTATGGAATCAGCCAGCAAAGAGCAACAACCTATGCAGGAAGCCATAGATTACTGTAAGAACAAGAAAAACAAGGTTGACCTGTTTATTATCAAGTCAATTGACCGTTTTACCCGTGGCGGCTCACTCTCCTACGATCTGCTCAAAACCCAGCTCGATAGTTGCGGTATTACATTGGTCGATACTTACGGCGTAATCAGCCAAGAGCAAGTCAACACCCTTGAACATCTTGGGCACAGTTATAAGTGGAGTACCTACTCACCGAGCCGTAAGTCCGAGATGCTAGAAGCCGAACGCTCTAAAGATGAAGTCAGAGATATTTTAAGCCGTGTCATAGGTGCTGAAATCCGCTACACCCAAATGGGCTACTATATGCGCCGTCCGCCTTACGGTTTTATAAGCGAGAAAGTAGAAACCCAGCACGGCAAACGTACAATCTTAAAACCACACCCTGAAGAATCCAAATTTATTACTAAGCTATTCGAGCTAAGAGCCAGCCGACAGTTTACCGACAAAGAAATAGCTACCAAACTTAACGACATGGGCTATCGAGGCCGCACGCAGTACCGTCGATCCAAAACAGACCGCAGTCGTATTGTTGGACAGACTGAGGGTGTGTTACTTGATGAGAAGAAGCTTTGGAGGATCGTCAGAAACCCAATCTATACAGGTATTATAGTTGAGAAGTGGACAAAGTATCAGCCAGTCAAAGCTATGTTTGACGGTCTAGTGTCAGTTGAGCTATTTAACCGAGCTAACAGGGGCAAACGAACCATTATTGAAATGCCCGGCAACAAAATCGCCATCACTGACAATGTTGCCGAGAGAAACGCCACACCACAAGGTACGCGCAACAACGATTTCGCTTTTAAGCATTACGTCATGTGTCCGCAGTGCAACAAGCCGCTGTCAGGTAGCGCCTCACGTGGTAAAACCGGTAAATACTATTCGTATTATCACTGTGATAAACGAGGACATAAGTTCAGGGTTAGCAAGGAAGAGCTGGAAGCTAATATATACAGCTTCATAGACGGTATGACATTCTCACAGGAGCGCATTGATGCAGTATTTGCTATCGTCCGCAAGAAATACGAGCAACATATAGCCACCTACGAGGCTCAGTCAGCGGCACTTGATGGACAAATCACCGCTCTTGAAACTAAAGCCAGAGAACTCACCAGAAGCTTCGCAACCATCGCCTCATCAGCTCAGAAATACGTCAATGAGGAGCTAGAGGATATAGATAGACAAATTAAGCGCTTAGCGCTGGAAAGGACAAACATGGAAAGTAAAAAACCTATGGATATAGACACTGTTTTAGAAAGAATCAAAAAGTTTTCCGAAAACATTGGTCAGGCTATATCCCAACAGGGGAACAACATCAAAAAAGCCCAGCTTTTCGGGCTATTATTCAAAACTCTGCCAACCTACAACGATTTACGTTTCCGAAACCGAAAAACACCCCTTTTTACAGGGGTGCATCCGATCTTTAGCCTACTCGCTGGCGATAATCTACATTTGGTGACCTCAAGGGGAATCGAACCCCTATTGCCAGGATGAAAACCTGGTGTCCTAACCGTTAGACGATGAGGCCTCGAGTGAGGAACAGTGATTTTGGGTTTACATAAAATCATGTTTTGAGCGAGAGGTCGCACAAGCAAAGCTTGGGAGGCCAAAGCGCTGGCATGAGTTGAACAGTTGTAGCACCTTTTACAACCGACAAATTGTACCATAACAGAGAGGAAATGAAAACCCCCGGCCATATTGATCGGGGGTTTTCTGTTAGATCCTGAGCGGTCAGTCATGCTCTATTTCTAGTGGTATCCTAGCACGAATTTGACATTTGCGCTAGTGGTTATCCACAGCTTTATCCGTTGCGTCGGGTAAGGACGAATCGGTAAGCCATAGTTGCGCCAACTGATACCGCTGCAAAGATAGCTGCTAGATCACCAGGACCAGTGTCAGGCAAAGCCGTTGCTGTTACTGGAGTAACAGGCGCTTCCTTACACTCTGGGCTGTCTTTTGGCAGATGTTCTTTGCCAGGGACTACACAGTTGTCCTTTGGTGTTTCTGCGCTGACTGTTACAAGGCAGTTATTGCCGGTAACAACTCGCTCTTCGCCATCAACCATGAAGGTGATAGTTGCACGAGTAACGTATGTGCCGTCAGCAGCATACTGGTGCTCTACTGTCATCTTGTCAGTTACAAGTGGTGTCGCGTCATCACCAAAGTCATATCGTACAGTCTTGAGTTCTGCGTCTTGTGCAGTGTAGTCGAGTTCGTAACGGAAGCTACGGCTACCGAGTGCAACTGCAGTTAATGCGTCACAACTTACAACTGGTTGTGGTGGGTTACAGTCTTCGATAACTACTACCGCGTCATCATTTTGCTCAGGAACATTAGTTGCACGAGCGTAAGCAACGTTGCGGGCTTCACAGTCGGTCAGGTCACCATTCTTGACGATTGCGTCAAAGTAGATCTGGCCAACGCCGTTCACACCATAGTTACCAACAGTTACACCGGCAGGGGCAAACAGTAGGTCATCACGGACAGGTGTACCGTTTGGACGGTTCGTATCAACCCATTCAACTGTTCCTGGTACGAGTTCTACATTGTTAGGGAGCTGATCGCGCAACACGATGTTGTTGGCGACAGTGCTTCCAGTGTTCTTGAATTCGATCAAGTACTGTACACGCTCACCCTTACGAGCGACAACGCGGTCGCGCCATTGGCTACTGTTCTCACCTTGCTTTCGCACGAGCTTGTCGAGCGTAAGGTCAGGTGCGGCAACTTTAACCTTTACATATACGTATGCTGAGAATTCAAAACAGCCAGGCAGATTGCCATTCATCTGGTCGTAGCCAACAGGCGTACCGGTTGCAGACACGATAGCGTCTGGTAGTGCAAGACCATTCTGATGTGCAGGGTTATAGATCTTGGCAGATCCTGGAACGTACTGCACGCTAAATGCGCGGCTCTGGTTAGCAAGTGTTGCACTATCCCATACAGTTGCAGGTGTAGCATTGCTTGCGCTGACATATGACATAACGTCTACGCCATTAGAAACACCTTCGGCAATCGCCACGCGCACCTTGGTGTCTTTGGCAACACCAACGCCATCGTTAGTTGTTTGGTTAGCGTTGTTGTGTACAAAAGTTCGTACCCAGTACTCTTTGCCAGCTTGAGCGTTCTTGGTCTCACCAAAGTCAGCTTCAACTGGGCTTTGGCCGGCAACTACTTCTGCAACACGCGTAAAGTTACGCTCGTCACCATAGGTAGGTGTGTTTACAAATGAGTTGAACACAGGGCCTTCAAGTGATCCACAGCGGTCATACTTGTCGTCATCATTTGGGTTACACGCTTTGGTGTAGTCATATGTTGGGCGCTCAGGACCAAAGCCTGCAAGCGCGACAACCGGCAATGTCAGCAGAACAGCTGCAGCCATAGGCACGGTGATTTTCTTTGGAAGGTTTTTGATTTTGTTCAGTAGTGTAGTTAATTTCATCATATATCTCCGTTATTTACCTTCGTGGCAGATCGCTGGTTGGCGGGGTTGTTGGGTCTGGGTTGTCTTCAATAGTACTTGGTGTAGGTTCAGGCTCCTCAGGAGTTGGCGGTGCAATCGTTGGCTCAGGTCCGCTTGGAATTGGCTTTTCAACTGTCGTGCTTGGTCCGCCTTCAACTGGCGGTACTGCGTTCTTTGGTACGACAGGCTTGGTCGTTGTAGTCGAGCCTTGCGGTGGCTGAGTCGTGCCAGTAGTGCCCGTGGTGCCTGGGTTTGATGGCTTGGTCGTTTCTGTCGGAGGAGTTGGCTCTTCTGGCAAGTGTGGCACACCAGGGAACTCAATCAAGCTTACTGGCTGGAAGCCACAATCAAGCTTGAGATACTTTACGCGTCCGTCAGGGAAGGTAAACTTCAGCAAGGTCTTGTCTGTCATGTCTTCTTTGCTCTGGTAAATGCCAGGGCGGCC
Organism: uncultured Candidatus Saccharibacteria bacterium; assembly: GCA_964448075.1. GTDB lineage: Bacteria > Patescibacteriota > Saccharimonadia > Saccharimonadales > CAYUUR01 > CAYUUR01. The sequence continues at coordinate 5,645 of CAYUUR010000005.1, forward strand.
GTCGTTTTGATTCGCAATAGCGTACTGCGTGTAATAATCGCCACCTTCGGTCACAAGCTCAAGTTCAGCATTACTCAGATCAGCCACAAACCAGAGGGCATCATCGTTCCACTTAGTCTGGTCATTCATAAGAGCAACCATTTCACCGTCACGGCCAGCTGGGTCAGATGGTGCTGTCAGTTCAAAGTGTTCGTTCAGACCAACAAGCAGCATTGGATCTGCTTTGTCGTCTTCTGAAGAACAGACTCGTTCAATCAGTTCACCAAAGGCGCGGTTGGCGTCTTGGTATGCTGCTTCACTCGCCGCAGGGCCAAAACGGTTGCCAGTAGCTTCGTTAGCATAAAAACGCGTTTCTAGATTTGTAACACATGCTTCTGAATCAACGACGTCGTCTGCTTCTGCAACCGGTCTGCGTGGTTCGTCTTCCATTCCAGGTGCTAGCGCGTAGGCAGTAGCACAGGCGGCTACAGCAACAACACCAGCGATAGCGCTGTTTCTTAGTACATGAGATTTTTCTTGTGTAGCAATAGATTGCTCGGGCATATTATTCACCTCCCTAAATTAGTGTGAATTACATTCCCCTAGAGTTTACCATAAGCTTGCAATTATGTCAATGTTTCTACAGGTCGGAATTTAAAACAGTGCACAATCGCCAGATGACTTCGGTACTACTGTTGTTTTGTAGATTTTTCTGTCGCTTTTGCCATGGTGACAGCTTGCAGTTTTGCCTTAGGGAAGCTGAAACCAAACGTGCTGCCGTTACCCTCTTGACTCTTAAATATGACCGATCCACCTTGCGCCACAATCACCTTCTTTGCCATAAACAGCCCCAGCCCAGTACCATCTGGACGAGCCTTCTTGGCATTACCGGCACGATAAAACTTACTAAATAGGTGATGCTGCTCGGCCTTTGGTACACCAATACCGTCATCAACCACTGTGTATTCAATGGCACTACCTTTGTCTTCAAGGTTGATCGTAATGTGCCCGCCCGCCGGGGTGTAATAGATAGCGTTATCTATAAAGTTCATAATAACCTGGCGTGTCTTGGTTTCATCCAGATTAAGCGTCGGGAAGTCTTTGGGCTTATGGTAGCTCAACGTCAAATCACGACCCTTAGCGGTCTCTACAAGCTGCGTGACTTCACCCTCAATCACGTCCGCTAGATTGGTTGGCTTAGCCTCAATCACAAACTTACCAGTACGCAAGCGTGACACGTTCAGCAGGTCGGCAATCAGATAAACCATTCGTTGTGAGCTAATGAAGGCCTGGTCAAGCAGTTTCTGCTGCTGCTTTGACACTTTGCCAGCATCACCATCAAGCACCATACTCACATATCCCTTGACGCTCGTAAGTGGTGTTCGTAGCTGGTGGGACGCCATACTAATGAACTCGTCCTTGGTTTCATCCAACGCCTTAAGCTTCTCATTCGTCCGGCGCAACTTCCGCGTAGCGTCATCGACTTTCGCCTGTAGAGTGACATTGAATTGTTTAATTTCTTCATACTGTAGAGCATTTTGAACAGCAATTGCTAGTTCATTGGATGTAATCTCGAGCATATTTGTATCTTGACTATTGAATAGATTGCCACTTTTCTTATACCCTATAAAAACATAACCGATGTTTCTTTTTGTTGCCTCAGATTTCATCGCAATCGCCATGCTTATATTTAGTTTCCTCATCTTTTCCTTTAAAACCTTCTTATCGTCAAGTTCGTCCTGTTTAACAACCCGAGACTCGTGGCTTTTCATCAAGCTCTCCATCTCTCTTATATCTATCGAATTTGAGGTCGCATCTCCTGTACTAACAATGTATGGGCTGGATGAATTATTCGAGTTGATGGCAAACAGGCAGAACTCGACCTTTATATACTTCTCGATAACCGCCCCCGACACGGATAGCAGATGACGCAAGTCAATGGTTGAAACAATCGCCTGGTTAAATTCGTTCAGAAGATCTTGAGAGTCATAAGCGTCTTGGTAAAATAGCTGGTTGCTTTTCCGATTAAAATACTTCAGAAGAGGATTGAAGGTAAACGACAAAACTATAGCCAGCACAGCGTATACAATAGGTGCATACTTTGCGCTGTCTGAAAACAATCTTATGGCTTGATCCGCAAAAACAAACACAAAAATGCCTACCATCAGCCCAATACTGAGCGTCGATAAAATGTAACCGACGGAGCGCGCCACCAAAAAACGAATATCAAAGAAACGGTGCTTAATAATCGCATATGCCACCAGAATAGAGAATATCAGTACGGCGAAATTGCCCAAAAGTAGCAATATTGAATCCGCCTGAACAATCCGTAAAAGAACTATTCCTGTAACTGCATTTGTCACTCCAACAATAAGTGTTGCGATTAGCATAATTTTTAACTGGTTCTTTTCGTTAACTTCACGTGTTCTTTTATATTTCTTGATCAGGACGACTAAGCTCAAGAAAACCAATGCAAGACTCATTAGATCTGAAAAGTCATATAACGGACCAACATCAACCGGTAAAACTCCGTAGTCGAGAATCTCAACGCTTATTACGTTCAATTTCGTTAACGCCAAAGCCGAAAACAGTCCGTAGAGCGATCCGACTATAATCTGCTTCCGCCTGTTGACACTACTGGTGTACGGAAAGACAAGGACAAGGTAATAGAGCATTAGTGGGACAAGCTGTCCAAACATTAACGCAAATCGTAAAGCCCAGAGGGCAACAATTTCCTGTGATGTGGTATCGCTAATGAATAGCAAAGTGAGCCATAAGCTGGATATTAGGTTAAACGCTGCAAAGATTCGATTCTTAAGCCTTTTTGGGTCGTTTAAGAAAACGGCGAGCCCGATAAGGATCAATCCGATTATGGCAGGTATATAGGCAATTATCTTAAGAATCATCTTTGTTTTTCGTTGTTTTTACAAAGTTATTGTATCATGAGTGACTAAAGGTTTACACAATGCAAATACAGAGAATTCCTGTGTTCCCAAATTTTTCAAAGCTTGATATTGCTCATCAAGAAGAGTTTGATCGACTGAGTAAAGATTTTGAACCATATGCAGAATTCAGCTTTCCTTGTCTTTTTTGCTGGGATACTGACGGAAGTACTCAATTATCGGTGTTGAACGGCAACCTGGTAATACGAATGCCTGACTATATTACTGGGGAGCCATTTTACTCATTAATTGGTACGTCTATGATTGATGAATCTATGAATCAACTTCTTTCGATTACAGACTCTTTAAAACTAGTCCCAGAGGTAACAATCGATCATATCAAGCGAGCTGAGAACTTTGTTGTTACGGCCGATCGTGATCAATTTGACTATATATATTCACTTGATCAGTTAGTCAACTTACCTGGGGCACACTTCAAGGGTCGCCGAAACAAAAAGGGCCGATTCGTCAAGGTTTACGAAGATCAGCTGCATATCAGTAAGATCAAATTTGGGTCGTCCGAAACCATACCTCAACTTCTCAATGTATTTGATCGATGGGCTAAACAACGCGGTAGGTCAATCAGTGAAGCCAGTCACGAGCGCTTGGCGCTATCACGGTTACTGACTGAGTCAACACGATTCAACTTAATTGGAATAGTCGTTGAGGTTGATGACGAAATTGTAGGATTTTCAATAAACGAGATTGTTCAAAAAAATTACGCCGTATGCCGATTTCAAAAATCACTACTAGACATAGATCACTTGGACGCTTTTCTTTCAAACCTTGTTGCTGTTGAGTTAAAACACTACGGCTGCGATCTGATAAGCTGGGAGCAAGATCTTGGAATAGAAGGGTTGAGGCAATTTAAAGAGTCGTATAAGCCTGTTATGTTTCTTAAAAAATACACGGTTACAAAGTAGTCTTAGGCTACCTGCTGCTTACTTAAAGCATAATACTCGATTGCACCCACGGGTTTATCCAGCCCACTGACTGTTGCCACACCACTTGCATTTATTGTGTCTGTAACAATATCCGGTATGTAGGTGGTACTTACTTCAGTGCACTCAAATGTAATTAGTAGGTCGGCTCCACGTTTGGCAGCCAGTTTGATACTGAAATCTACTACATCCGCAGAGTAGCGATTTCCACGCCTAGACTCATCAGAAACTATGCCAGGGAAAATGAATATATTATTTGTAGCGTAGTACTCTTCATACTCTCTTTCAAACGCGCTCTTATTAAACCAAGGTGCTTTATTTATATCCTGTAAGAAAATCATCAAAGTTGTTATCTCGCCATCAACACGATTTACAACTTTTGCAATGTCTCGATCTTTTAGAATATCGATTAATGCTTCCTTGTCAAACCCAGCCAGTGTCGGGTCATTCTCGCCCAATCCTTCAAATGGTTTTTCATAAAATGACCACACATGTTCAGCTTCATCGCCCTCAATACTAGCCACAAGGGATGGGCCGTTTCTCGCATCTCTCTCGTAGATTTCCTCATCAAGCGCTTGCTCGTATGCCTCAAACATGGTTGGTGCAGTTGACACATTTTGCGCCCCACTATTAATAGCCACATGCCCTACAAAAAAATCTACCCTACTTTCGACGCCATCTTCTCCCCCAAATGCTTCAACCCTAAACCTTTGATCTAGTTTTGCCTCGCGTACAAGTTCAGCTATTGGACTTGCATTATCGTCACTATACTTTTCAGTAACAACCACTCCACCGCGCTCTATAACTTCTTCAATCATTGATTTAACAGACTCGTGTGATTCCGCGTCAGCTGTAGGCGGGTGGACATAGCAGTAAATATCCGCATTTTTACCATAAGTCCTCTCTAGTAGAGCAGTGTTGTACCATTCAAGTGCCTCAACAGGTACAAGCACTGGGGCACTAACCTCATTTCCGTCCTGGTTTAGATAGTCGTAGTGTAAGGTTCCTGGGTTTTCTAATGCTCTTTCTAGATCTTCGCCAAAAATGCCGACAACTAGTATTTGATTATTCTCAGCCCTGTAATCGCTGTACTCGCTCATATTACTCTCCAACTTGGACTTTTCGCTTAATGTACTTATTATACATGCCCGTCACGCCGGCAAGCAGTAACAATCCACCAACTATTGTCTTTGGCACACCGAAAGAACCCAGGGCCTCTCCTGTCAAAACCCCTTCAGCCGTAAAGTACACACCCATACAACCTGCTGTCCTTAAGCCAGATACAACATTCTCCTCCTTGCTCCTTTCAGGATGCACAACTTGCTTTGCTGCTAGTAAAACCGCAGTTCCACCCACCATAGCAATAGCAGCACGTAAAGGTAATGGGATCTCCTTGTTACTTTCAAAATTCTTACCCGTAATTTTTTCAACACTCTGATGAACTTTCTCAAGAGCCTTTTTAGTACCTTTGCCACTTAAAACATCCGCAGCGACAACAGCAGCAAGACCTTCGATAGCAAATGTTGCTAATCCAAATGCAAACGCACTTGCAAGAGTGTTGCCTTGTGTGGCTTGGTAGGTTGCGCCGAAAACAGCATACCTACTCGCTTCATTACCGAATGATGCTTCAAATGAAAGAAAGCCGGCCTGCAAAGTCCTTTTACTATAGTGAATTGGGTCGTTCTGTAGTGCCACTGCCGCATATTGCGCCCGATAGTTTACTGCTTGTGCGTGACCAACAATAAATGAGCCAGCTCTCGCGAGGAAGCCTTTGCTTACTGAATTGTCAGGGTTGTCCTGGTTAATCTCAACTATTGAGGCATTATTAATATCCAGCTCACTGACACTTTGAGACGGTATTTCTTTAAATGGGTCTAGATTTTCTTGCATAAATTTAACCTTGTCGATTGAGTTAAAAAACACAGCTCCCTATCATAAGTGATAGCTCGCTGTGTTTTTCGTCTGAAAATGAACTTAGTACGACGTTGGATATATTACTATATTAATATGAAGTTGTCAATGTAGTTGACATTGGTGTAGTTATTTGGTATAGTATATAACATGTTTAAAGAATTAAGACCTGGCACCCTAAACCGAAAGTTTATCGCTATACCTCTGTCCGCGTTTTTTTTATTCAGCGCGCATGATACCCAATCGACAATATCGCCAAATTACGATCAGCAACAGCAAGAGGATATCAATACAGATTTGAATAGGGTTTGTACGAATATCTATTTTGACAATCCGGATAGGTGTCAGCAAGCAGAAGACAAAACACACGATATCGGAAGTGATCCCATTTCAAACGCACAATCACTGGGAACAATTTGTACGAATATCTATTTTGACAATCCGGATAGGTGTCAGCAGTAAAACGTAAATTGACACGTTTACTCGGACAGGAAGATTTGGCTGGGTATTTGAAAGTCATTGAACGGAGCGCCATAAACAACTGTGTACGCACCAGCTGAGCCAAAATATACCTTGTCTCCAATCATAAGTGTCTCTGGCAAAAGTGCGTTATGCGTTATAGTGTCGCAAGAATCGCATGTCGGCCCAGTAAGAACATAGTTCGTTAGTTTGGCGTTTGGTCCATCTTTACTGGATGTTACCGGGTATTGAATACTATCTGACTCAAACATTTCGACAAATGCTTGAAACCGCCCAACATCTAGAAATAGCCAATCCTGATCTCCACGCCTGACTTTACCAATTATTGACGATACAATCACACTACTTTCTGCCACCAAATAGCGTCCAGGCTCGCACCACAGATCAACTTCGTATGGCAGCTTAGCAACATTTGCACGGATTCTTGCGGCAATATCCTCAATTGAAGGAATCGGCTGACAATGATCTACAGGGAAACCTCCCCCAATGTTTACCACTTTCATTTTGATGCCTGCCTTTAGCAACTCCTTCATAAGTTTTACTGTCCGCGAAAAAGCAGAGTCCCAAACTTCAAGACTTTCCGCTTGAGAGCCAACATGGAAAGCAATTCCTACAGGCTCCAGTCCTTGCTTTCGTGCATAGGTTAAAATTGAGACAGCACTATCAATTGTGGCGCCAAACTTATCGCTTAGTTTTATCAAGCTACCTTTATTCGATACGTTTATTCGCAAATATACTTTGCTGTGTGGTGCGTATTCGTGTAGCTTATCGACTTCCTCCGTTGAATCAACTGCATAAAATATGACTCCCTTATCATAAGCCTGTTTTATATGACTAGGGATTTTTACTGGGTTACTGAAAATTACATCTCTTGGTTCTACATCCAGTTCGGTTAGGCGATCTAACTCACCGATCGACGCAATCTCGAAACCACAACCTGTAGAATAAAGTCTCTTGAGGATAGGCTTAGCTGGACATGCCTTAACAGCGTAGTAAATCTTTGTATTGGGCAGGTTAGCCTTTAAGCCATAGAATTGCCGTTGAATATAATCGAGGTCAGTAACCATCAACGGAGTACTTGCAACACTACCCTTCAAGTATCGTGCATTAAGTCTGCTCGTCATGTCTTGATTGTATCATCATGCCAAACATCTACTGGCCTGACACAATACATGCGCAAAAAGTTGGTAGGCGCTAACGACAACTTGATGTTTCTGAGTAATGGAAATCCCGAATCAGCCTCGATGTTTACAAATTTTACCCTCTCTTCTTTGAACCATCTTGCATACATATATATTGAAATCTCCATTAAATATGGAAGTTCGTAACTAAAACGAGCATGTGACATTATCTTGTAATCGTCAGCAGGGCTATCTTGTAGAATCAAGAAACTATGTAGCTCTCCATCCAAATACATGCCCAGTCCGTTAAAGCCAAGATCATTAGCCTTACGAATCGCAATCAACAGACAATCCTCTTCGTGTTTTGCGAAGTTATTCACGCCCCCCTTTAACTTCCATCTGGAAACAAGCTCAATCAGCTCGTCAGCTTGATAAACCGAGCTCAGATCAAGCGGCGCAACTTTTATTCGCTCATTATTGTATTCATCTAGGAATCGCTTTAATTTCCACTGTTTGTGTCTTGGCAACGCATCAATATTGGCTAGTTGACGACAGTCCACAATACACTCATCGTGTTCACGCTCTGCAGTAAAGCGAAAGAGTTCTGGGTATCGGACTTGGCTAACCACATGTTCCGGGACATGAGTCAGACATTGCTTTTGTCCCTTTGACCGCTGAAAATCAAATACGGCGCAAAAAGTCTCATCGACATTATCGTTACCTAAAACCGTCAAGCCTGAATATTCATCATAACCTGGATACCACAAACATATCACCATGTTATTCCCGTGCATGGCAATTCTGCACGGCTCAAGCGCACTCCACCAAGTAAGTAAAGTACCGAAGCTTAGAGAAGCAGAAGGCTGAAATCGGCTACAAAATTGCTCGTAAAGCTCGCGGTGGGCAAGTGTGAGTTTGGTGAACTCAGGGAAGGTTTTGAAGTGAGAGGCACCTTTTTGCATGATGGGCTCCAATTTGCACTTATCGTACTATCTTTTGACAGGAATGAAAATTGCTTGTGCTAGACAGTATGTAATAACTGGTGCACAATAAAACTAAAGATGAAACAAAAAGTCGCTGTTATCGAAGATGATCTGCCAATCTGTGAGATGTATGAGTTCAAGCTACAAAACTCTGGGTTTGAGGTCAAGACGGCTCACAATGGACAGGATGGCTACAAGCTAGTAGAAGTCTTCAAGCCAGATCTTATTCTACTGGACCTCAAAATGCCCATCATGACGGGGGACGCCATGCTGCAAAAACTCCGCCAAACTGAGTGGGGTGCAAACCTGCGCGTTATTATCCTGACAAATATTAGCCGCGACGAAGCACCGCATAGCCTGCGCTTTCTGAACGTTGACCGCTATATCGTCAAAGCACACCACACGCCGCAACAGGTAATAGATATCGTCAAAGAACTCATCTAGCAGTACGGCATTGTTTGAACTTTGGAGTACGACTCTCTCATCGTTTTCAGATTCTCCGAATTTAATCACAAAGCTTAGCAATTGTTCAGAGTTTCAATCACTTAGAAACTACTTTGTTAACCGCACTCCGCAATTTACGGTTGCTCAATGCATAGATTGAGGTTAGCAATTCTAAATCACATCCATTCAAATCATTTGATGTTAGATTATTCTTTGGCCTAAAGATTGTGTGACTATACCTCAATATAATGCTTGTTATCAATGATCTTTTGATAAGCTCTACGTTTACATCGGATGGCTCCGTGATCTCTTCTTTTATGCCTAAAGTATCCGGGTTAATTTCACTGTTGAAGGCACAAAACTGTGGTATTTGCTCAAGTGTAGCCTTAGTAGCGACAAACGAAATCTTTCTGCCCTGTGAGTCGTAAAGTTTAAAGCCGGCATCCAAGATTCCTGTCCCGAAATTATACACGTATTCAATGTTGTCGCTTATCTCATCAACAGAATAACCACCTCTATAACGATCAAGAAGGTAGTAGGGAGACTTTGTGTGTGAAGCTGCCAAGTTCATCATCTCCAGAATAGCAAACTTCGCATAAATGAGTGTAACCATTCTATCGTGCTGATTGTCGCAAATTAAATACTGTCATTATGTAGATGCTCTCACTCTTATGTATGGTGGTTTATTGGAGAATAGAGTGGCTTTCATTTTTGTGGCTAGAATCTGATAATAGTGAACATTCTACTTGTTTAATATTTTGGAGAAAAATCCTCGTTTTTGTTTACGAATGTCGAGTAGTAGCCCTGATTTCAACTGTCTTCGTACAATACCTGGCGGCTGTTGCACATTCCCAGTTTTAGTTATTTCGAAGTAGTATTTCTCGTCCTGACCAAGGATGAGGCACCCGAAACTAGCGTCAGCGGTTAGCTCTTGTAGAAATGGAAGCCTCGAAAGTTGCATCCCAATACTAATAAGTTGCTCTTCCGTACAATTACTTTTTTGAGGCATATCAACTTTGATTTTGAGGCTTATTTTACCGTAGTTTGTAGAATCATCATAAAATGCCGTTAGTGTGTCGCTTTGATAGTGTAGTGTGACCTCGACCTGTTTCTCGATGTTGCCCTCTCTTACACAATACGTAATTGGCACTTTTGACATTGCAATAAGTAATAGGAGACTTTTGTCTAGTTTCAAAATCTGATTAACTTGGTGTTCTAGATTAGTCGACATTGTCTTCATTATCTCATAGGAGCCCGCCAAAATAGCCTACGCTTCCTAAATGTTGACCGCTATATCGTCAAAGAACTCATCTAGCGAGCGTTAACTCATAAAACATCAAGTATCATTTGCTTTCCTAACGATGCCAAAACCCAGCAGTCGTTAGCCACAGCACTGTTGCAACGAACTACAGTTTGATGACTTTTGATTTTACTTGAGTGTCGGTCGCGGAACCGAAGCGCAAAGTTACTTGTTTGCTTTTGAACTTTGAGGAACGAACAGAGTGTTCTATTTTTGCCCAGATATGTTCTGCGGAACGGCCGTATATGTACAGAATGGCTTCACCCTCGCCAATTTCATGACCATCAAACTCTGCTGTGTCGGCAAGGATGTCCGTAATTGAACTCTCAAGTTTGCGTAGCATATCATGATCATCCTTATCGCCAAGCTTTCTATCAGACCGAAAAACTACAGATACAATTACAGCCTGTTCATCAGGTAAGTCTTCTTTTGGATGTAAGTCAACCAACATATCTCTAACTACTCCCAGTACGATCGATCTGATTCATCGAGTCATAGGCTCCATATTAAAAGTTCACTCTATGGACGTGCGATGTGACGAATATGGCTCAAAATGCCGTACTTTGACAAGTGAACTTTTCCGCTTTAATAGCGCATTAATATTAAACTTCTCTTCACCTACTTCTACTTTGTATGAGGTATGATGTTTGTCATATTCGCGAATTGTTATTTTTCCAGCGACGACATCATGAATTAGTTTTCTGAGACTTGGGGCGAGTCGCTCCGGGTGTTTTGGATTTTGGAATACTTCGATGGTGTACGTATCGTCAAAGAGAACCAAGGCTGTCCAAGGCTCAACATCAATTACAATCTTACATGCCTCTCTGTTAAAAAGAGGGCTTATTTCAAGCCTTCCATCCATAAACCTAACTCGCGCCTTGTGTGTAAGGTCCTTTTTTAGCTCCATACATAACTCATTGAACGCTTGTGTTGTAAGGCTGTTGTCATTTTTCTTCATCCTACTACCTTCCAAAGATTATCTTAAATATTGGACTTAAGTTCACGTGGTAATGGAACGATGTGCCAGGCCAACCAAAAGCTAAACGAAACACGAAACCGCCTGCCTTGCTACTACCCTGCCATCCCCAGCCTATACGTACTGGGCCACGATTGACAATACCTTTTCTCAGTTCCACTGATTTCTTTAACCCACTTGATGCTGTTTTACTTACGGTCCCGCCCTTGCCGAACAGTTTTGAGTTAATACCCATTGATCTCGCGAAAGGTTTTGGCTTGGTAATTGCGTTAAGGCCATCTACACCGCGTCCGATTGCCTTTGTTGATCTCGCGGCCGGCTTGAGCACCTTGCCTCCCACTCGTAGTGCGCCGGCTCCTGGAATGCCCGGTATAAATTCTGAGCCTAAGAAAGCTAGGTTTTTAAGCGATGGATCTTTGTTGAACTGGTATGCGCTGTAAGCCAATGAGCCAATGTCAACAATAGCTAGTAACGCCGCCACGACAATACCCCGACCATCCGCATCACGGTCATTGATTGGATCTGGAGGATAAACATACGAATTCTGAACACCACCGTCGACAGGGTCGTTTGATATGAAGCGACCGAGAGCTGGTATATAGACCCGTGAACCCATTTGGATAGCCGTGACTGACATGAGTGTTTCTGTTTGACGTTGATGCGTGCCGAGCCAGCCGTATTCGCCGGATGTACTTACGTGCGAATCAACAACAGTGTTGTTTTTGTCTAAAAGCTTAGCGAGTTCTTGTTGTATCTGAGTCCCGGTAGCAGCCTCACCTATTGCACTACCTGCGGTGGCCAAATATGAACCAACGGCAATACTACTACCATCAACCCCATTTTGGGATTGCCCAACAGTACCATTGGTGAGTGTGCCTTCCATGAGTTTGGTCAAAAAGCTGGCCTGTGGCTTGATTGACTCTCCAAATGCACTATACAACTCGATGCCACCCTTTAGCTGACCAAATGCGTCAAGTACTGCCATCGTATCCCCGTGTAGGTTGCTCAGGCTTAACTGTACTTTTTGCTGTGCAGGATGCCACGGACGAAGGTGCAGTCTCATACCACCTGCTAGCGAAATATACTTCTCAATTACTACTTTATTTTCGTTCATGAGTACTGTTGGCGAATCCCCTGGCGCTGCGTAACCATAGTGTTGAGTAATAGTAGGCTTAGTGGCACCCGCCTTGCTTACATATGTAATCATCCTGTTATTGATATCTCTTACATAGGAAATGCTCTTATCCGCTTGTTCTATCTTGGTATTACGGCCAAGTTGGTCAAACTTAAATTTCATTGCAGTAGAGAGCGTGTTGGCAGCAGTCATGTTTCCATGGTCATCGTACGTAGGCGTTCCGAAGTCAGAGCTATTAGTTGCAATTAAGCGGTCGGCATTGTCATAGCAGTACCATGTCGTAGTGCCATTCTGGTCCATTGTCATTCGATTACCGTTTTTACCTGCCGCTGCATTGTTGCCGGTTTTGCTTGCGCATGCGGTATTCGCACTACCAAAAGTGTATTGATATGTATTGTCAGCGATATTTGCGTTTGTTAGACGGTGTGCAAGATCATATGCGTACGTCTGCCTATCACCAGATATCCGTACGCCATTTACATATTGGTTCATGACATCGCCACCGACACTTCGCTCTACCATCTCGGTGATTTCATTGGCAAGGCCAGCTGTCTGAGCTGGTAGTTTGTAGCGAATACCGTTCTGACGCTGAAGTTCGTCATAGAAGTTTGTTTCTAAAGACGTGCCTGGCATTTTGGTGACATCTACTTTGATCAGTCGACCAAAATCATCGTAGCTGTATTTGGCAAGTTCTTCCCCGTCCAGCGAGTGTGTAGTCAGTTCATCGAAATCGTTATAACCAAAAGTTTCTGTACCAAGCTGGCTGGTACGACGCTCCAATCTACCTTTTGTATCATAGAAATTGCTTGTCTGCGCGCCGTGAGCATCACGATAGCTGACTGTACGTCCAAGCAGATCATAAACAGTTACAATGGTTCCGTTATTGTCGGTGTTTGCCACTGCAAGGGGGTTGTTGTTATAAAAGTAGCTATTGAGTATAGTACTGCCCGGTCTGCCATTATGCGCCTGTATGACAACACTCGTAACGCGCCCACGGGCATCATAAGTAGTGCAGTTCCATGGGTCATTGTTTACACGTGCAGCAACCTCCCTGCCTGCATCATCATAAACCGCTTCAAATACTTTACTTTTTTGCGGCCCGGCACCGTCTGGATCAGGCTCGATACGCCCTTTTGAAAGGCCTGCTTGCTTGAAGGCTTCGACCTCAGGCGTGCATGGATTGTCTCGTGTATCTAAGGGTTCATAGTGTGCATAGGCGGTTTTGTTGCCCCCCGGTAATACTTTGGCGGTCTTTCTAAGTAAACTTGATGTATTCTGTGCTTCCTGCTCGGCTGCCGTTACGAGATTCTCGCCATCTGGATCAACTGTCACTGAACTCACGAGGCCAAGCGACGCGTCCTGATATTGGGTGGTAGTTTTAATATTCCCTAGCTGTGAGTCGTAGCCGATCCCACTGCTTATAAGACCGTAGTTTGACGCGATCATATCGCCCCAGTCAGTCGTACTACTCGCGATGCCAGGGCCACTCACCGCAACTTGCCAGCCGCCCGTTTGGCCAACAGAAGCGTAATCAAGGCGGAGTCGGTATGCTTTATTCGCAACAGCCGTAAACGTCCCTTGTTTCTGGAGTGCCGTCTCACTAATCTGCTCCCACCCATCAATTACCGCTGCGTCGTCAATCCACAATTTAAGCGAGTCATCATGACTAGCGCTAAACGTGTATGTACCAGATTGAGGGAATACTACTTTACCCGTTACGCTTACGCCCACGCCATCCATGCCAGCCGAAGGTGTAATCGGTTGTTCGGCGCTGTATTGACCCTTCATCGCAGTCGGTATATTAGATTCGTTGATATTGCCCGTGCCATAGCGCTTTGGCACTCCAAATAGTACTAATTTCTTTTCGCCGAACTTTTTAACCTCATAATAAGAAACTGCCGGACCGCGTATACCCTCGTCGTAGCGTTTTTCTGTGTGTGGAATTTGCGAGACACGTTCGGCAAGAGGACGCCGATCGCCACCAAACCATTCGGCAGGAGCAGGGCCATACTCATGTATCGGCCAATCATTTTCATCATAAATTGTGGTGGACATTAGCCCAACTGCATCTGTGCTTGAAAGTACCACATCATTCACCTGTCCCCATAGAGTTGAGTTGCACTTTTGCTTTACATCGCACGCTTTTGTTGTACGAAGTTTGTCGTCAAATTCAACATACTGCAAGTAGCCATATGGCGCATAAACTCCATCCTCATTCCGCTTACTTGCATTAGGCAAGTATTGGATAGTGCTGCGTGAGCGTGGTGCATCGACGGCGGGAGCAGGATCGGTAACCGCAGTTACCCTTGCAAGAGAATCATATTCTATTTGCGACAGTACACTCTCGTCATTCGCACGTGTATTTGCAGCGACGGCATCATTAGCGACGGCATCTCGTACGCTTACTAACATACCATTCGTGTCATAGCCAAAGTCATGCGCTTCATTGCCTGGGGTTTGCACCCTCGCCAGCACATTGCCGACATACTTGAATATTGTTTTTTGCCCGTCCGACGTCTGAAAAGCACATATCATTCTCTCTGGAGTGCTATCAAACCCTGATTCATCACATGCAGCTTCGCCCTGATAGTGGAGCTCACCATACCGCCCAGGATTTACCGGGTCTACCACCTTTCTAAGACGCACCGCGCCATTACTACCCTCATACTCATACTTCAGTGCGGTTGGTTTTTTTACGTCTGTCTGCGTGCTCGTCTCCCTTAATAACCCATCTGCGTTGAACACGTAAATGCGACCATCACTACTTGTCAATGTATACGTTGCGTCACTATTTTTGATAAGTACAGAATCGGCATCCTCTGGCGACTTATAGCCTCCGTTTACATAACTAAAAAGCTGATTGCTGCCGTCGGCGTTGTATAGAATCAGATCGCCATTTTGCCGGACTTCTAGGCGCTGATAGGCCAAGTTCCCATCAGCATCAAGACCCAAATCCCAGCCACTTGGCAAAATAGCATCGCCCGGTGAAAGTAGAGCCGAGTCAATAACGCCGCCAGTTGGGTTATGCGGGCCTTTGGCTGTTAGTCTGAATCGAGCATTGCCAGCTGTCTCAAAATTCTCAGCCATTATAGGTATTCGTTCACCCGCATCCAGATCGAACGTCATCGTGCCGTAACCGCCACGCCAATCACCAGACGTCCACTGATCGAAGGCCAACTGATTGTCGGCCGTTACGCGAGCACCGTCATCGCTCCAGGCACCAAATTGATATGTACCGGCGACCGGTGCCGTAAAGTAACCCGTCCAGCGGGTGTAGAAATTATCCGATGGTCCATTTGGTATCGGAGAACCCCCTTCCCACAAAAAATCTACAGAAGAATCTTTGCGAACCATGAATTTCTCGGTGATCTTACTTGGGTCATGCGTTCCGTTGTCTACGTAGTAGTGTCCAGTGAGACCAACATTCTCGTCTCGTGCAGCAGGAGCAGTTCTGAGCCAGTCTGAAGGAACCACCTGCTGAGCTACTGCCCCCTTAACAAATAGTTGCACGTATGCAGCACCTGTCGCCTCAATATATGCCAAGTCAAGCGGCACAACCTGTCCTTTACTCAGTGAAACAGACGTACCATAACAAGGCCCTGTATAGCAGCCACCATATGAATACACATCCTGGCCGTTTACCTTGATTTGTAAATGATCATCATTAATTGCACCGAATTGATAATCACCTGTTTCAGGTGCTACAAAGTATCCTTTATATCGAGCAGAGAAGTTGTCGTTGCTGATAATACCTTGAGCTGGAGATCCGGTAGACCAATTAGTATCAATGCTTGCCTCAAGACGTCGCACCAGTGGATCGCCTGTCCAGGTCTGGTTATTGTAATATTCTGCCGTAAGCCCAGGTCGACTTACTAACGGTGAATTGTATGTTAAGCCTAATCCGACCACACCACCCAATGCCTCAATGCCATGCGTACTTACGCTTGCCGTAGCATTGCCGTTGTTCAGACTTACACTCAATGGACCAACTTCATCATAAGTGCTCGTTTTGTCCTTGCCCGTACGCAGATCAACTCGGAATTTACCACCGAGTGATAGAGCTGAATTGTACCAGCCGTCGGATACGGCAACATTCCATATGTAACTCCCACCGTCCTGTAAAAGACCTTGCGGTATTGTAAGCCTGTTTTGCGTTAGCCAGTCTGTTTGATACAGTACCGTGCCGCTTGTTGACTGCACTTGATACAGGTACTTGATCGTATCGCCGTCACTGTCCGCAACTTGTGCAACTCCGAGCTGCGGCTGCGTGGTCGTTACAACCGCTTCGACGTTCTTATTTGATGATGGCAACTGTGGAGCTGGGAGAGCCGGGCGACGATTATACTCAAACTCCACAAAGCTATTGTCGGGGTCAAAGTTTTTATAACTTTCGCAAGCGCATTCCTCACCTTTGATCATGAGCCATGCGCCCCAGTCGTTAGCGTTTATACGATTACGGTATATATTGGTTACGTTCACCACACCTGTCCGTGAGAAACGGGCTTCGCCTCCCCACAGATTGGTGTTAACGCAATTGAAACCAGTGAGACACTTTGCATGATACACGTCAAAAGTTCGCGTAGATGAATTACCTGTCCAGAAGCTGGCATTTGTTCGTTGCGTTAGACGTAGCTTGGCGCTGCGCATTTCTTTTCCTTTGAGCACTGTGTACGGCGCATGTATCGCAGCACGCCAGTGACGCCACTTCCCATCCTTATCAACTAAGGTTCCAGCGTACGGATTGCACACGGTTGATCCACAAACATACCCATCACTTTTAAACGATTTATAGTTGCCGCTTGCACGCGTACCAAACTTACTCTTCACGTACACTCCAGGATCAATAACGGCCGGGAACGCACTCGCTGGAAGAGTAGATAGGTACGATTTGTCTAGACTGATAGACATCACCCCGTTGTTATAGGCTTGTCTTAGCACTTTTTTTGTCTCGTAACCATGTTTCTGCAAAATGAGGTTAAGAGGAGTTATTGCAAAGTTTGTATCAGAGCCGCCATCAATTGTATATCCACCTTGCACTTCAGGGTCAGACTTAAGAGTACCGCCACTGACTTTAAATCGATACTCAGCCAGAGAATCTTTTTGTTTGATAATTATGTTTTCTTTTACGTCTGCCGTCCCGACTACATACTCCACATCGACACCACTCCACAATTCACGATAAAAAACTACCTGTGAACCGTCCTCTTTGGTTTCCAATGACGGAATAACAGAATTAGCCTCGAGTGGTTTAAACGTTAGCGTTTGGTCCTTGGCTTGCACGCGAAGCATGCCTACTTTGTCATTGCTTGGAGCAAATCTGGCTTTCCAGTCGTTATCGGCAACTGTGTATGTTTGGGGCTGTGTGACTTTTGCTTTCAGTTTGCCGTAGACACGACCAAGTAAGTGATTCGAGTCAGCAGCGTTCGTATCCGGAACAAGCCTCTTGTCGATCTTTTGCCACTGATTTTGCTTGCGGAAATACTGAGGTGCAAAGTAATGCTTTTCTGTAATACTGCCATCTGCGTTACGTATAACCTGTTTGTTGCTATCTCTCTCTTCTACAATCTCCATCGGCTCACTTTTTTGAATGGTCTGGACTGGAGGAAGCTGGGCTGCGCTTTGACTACTCCCAGCAGGTAGCTTGGTAGCGGAAAGCTTCTTGTCCTTGATCTGCGGCACTGCTTCAAACGCAGCACCTTGCTCTACTAATGCTTTTGGTAGTTTTAGCTTTGTGGATCGATCTTTCTTTGGATTTGCCTCAACTGATTCTGCCGAAACGCGCTGCTGCCCTATGTATCCCGACGCTGGCAGGATGGCGACATTAGCGAGAAGTATTGCTACAAAAAAAGCCGCCGTGAGGCGGCTCAGAGCCTTTTTATGACTCCGCAGGTAGTTTGATAGAATGTCTGACAATCGACTACTTCGCATACAACTCCTTGCAGTTGGCTGCATTTATACGCCGTTTTTTTATAATGTCAACAGTTTTTCTCGTAAGTATCTCAAACAGATCGGGCAGAATACCTACTAGCGCAACTATCCTGCTAAAAACAAGATTGACTGCTGCTGTAGACGCGCTATTATCTGATGGTGCCAAAAAACAAAACCATCTTACTTATCGAAGACGACGAAGCCATACGCGAAATGTATCGGCTCAAATTTGAGCATTTGGGCGTAGCTATTACAACAGCGGAAGACGGCAAAGAGGCGCTAAAGATCGCCATGAAGATCAAGCCGTCTATCCTCCTGCTCGACATCAAGATCCCGACCATTGGCGGCGAAGAAGTGCTCGAAGAATTACAAAAACACGCCTGGGCTAAAGACATGAAGGTCATCATCCTCAGCAACATCAACGAAAAAGAAGCCCCGGCCAAACTCCGTGAGCTCCATTACGACCGCTATATGGTCAAAGCACACTTTACGCCTGCGAAGGTAGTAGCCGCAGTAGCTGAAGTTATCGCGGAGTAGTTTATTGCCAAGCCGCTAACAGCGTGGTAGAGTGTACCATCATGCATATACAAAAGCGCACAACCAAGACCAAGGTATCGTCCTAGCTGGTTCAGCGCGTCACAAAATATGACCCCCGCTCATCCAGCGGGGGTTTTTGTTGTCTGCACAGAAGCCTCACTTAGGACCAAACCAAGACACCTATCACCTAAATTGAGACCTAATCATGAGACCATTTATTACACAATCAGAACTTCTACCGTGCCACGACAGAGAAATCCTCGCAACGCACGAGTTAGTTGAAGCCACCGGGCGTCCACTTATGGTATTCCGCCAGAACGGCTGGGATAGCTACTATAACGAATGCCGGGTAGAACCCAGGCGCGTCCTACTCACTACAAGCGTTCAGCTTGTTACAATCCCCGATGCTGGTCATCTACATATAGAACCGTGCTTCAGAGGCACATACATTACCCTCAGCGGCATACACGTTCCGTCTGGCGACGAGTACGTCTTTGGTATGCGGCCAGAACTTGGCTTTTCGTTTGAGCCAGTACATATCGATGCAGTGGCAGCCTGGCAAGAAATTAACCCTATAGTCGCACTTGAAACAAGCGAGTAAGCACATTATTGACTACTTGGCCGTAGTGATCTGGTGCGCAGGTAACCAATGCAAATTCCCAACCCAAGTGCAGCGATAACGTAGTACGCTAAACCGGAGCGAAGCGCAATTGAAACTTCATAACCGCCTGCAACAGGCACCTTGGTAAGTTCAAGTAATTGCAATGGACCGATCGCTACAACTTCATTTCCTGTTGTGTTTGTCTGCGAAGAACCCATAACTGTCAGCGCAAAGAAAACCAATGCAGCCAGCAGTAGTACACCGATAACACTGGTTGTGAGTGCCCTATATTGTTTTGATCTATCTAACATATCCGTAACTCCTTTGTCGTTTTAATTCTACCAACCATACTGCAGCCTCAAACGTGACTGCTAGCAACACAAAGCCTAGTGCTTGCTCAGGCAGGGCAAAATTCCTCCCCATAGCAAGAAGACAGACGTACAGCAAGCAGCCTCCGATAATTACAGACAGCAGTTGTCCGCCAGTATTATCTGGTGTGGAGGCAAATAGACCGCCAGACAAAACGCCAATTGCCACAGCGAGCGATTGGAGTGCAATATACGTAAGAATCATCAACAGCGGATCCCTGAGCGTAGCAAGCACAACGAAGAGGAGCGGTAAGCCCAGCAGTACGCCGAGTAACCTCAGCGATTGCAACTGCACCCGTACTAGGCTTTCCACTCCACCAAGATGTGCTTCTAGTGATTTGTACTTTCTAAAGGTGATGCGCGCATCACAGAACACCGCCATAGTCATGAAGGCAATAAGTCGCAAGCAATCCTCCACAGCTATAGTTGCTGAGTTCTTTCTCACAAACCAGGCGGTTAGACAGAGAACGATAAAACTAAACATAAATGAGGTCTGAGACTTCTTGTTACGCAAGAACTTGATAGCGAACCAGAAATGCACGATGAAAAACCGCGGCCAACGCAGCCATGCAGCCGGTAGCCGAGCCCGATATACATACTGTTGCAAAAAAACAGCCGACAGAACTGCAACTAAAAGACAGACGCCACACAGTAAGTACACATAGTTGAGCATGGCTATGTTAGATTGCGTAGTAAATACATGGTTAACTATGCGCCCCATACCATAAACCACTAGGCCAAAACTGACAAACTTTAGGAAGAAATAGCGCGTATAGGTAGCCGTTACTAAAGCAAAACAGCTAAGGCAACCGAGTGCCAAAGTCAGCATAATACGCCAACCGGAAACAGAGGTAATGCCAGCGATGTAAATAGCTGCTGGTAAGAGAAAAACGTAGCCGAAGAGGGCAAGTAGAAGCGCAGAAATATTGTGCAGCACGTACCTCATAGGCCGAGTTACCGGTAGTAAAGTTAGCACCTTAAGTGCATCGTTATTTCGGAGCTCTACAATACCGCTTGCTCCAAAGGAGAACAAGACAAGGCCAGTAATCAGGAACCCAAAGATTGTCATCAATGCCATAACAAGACTTGGTGGCAGATCGCTACTAATTCCCATCGTTCGTATAAACTCACGAGCGCAAAACCCCAAAACGACCGCTGAAATACAACTAAGCCCAAGCTTATAGACGGCAGACTGCGCTGGAGATGAGGAGTTTGCACCAAAGGTACTGATAATTACGGTTCGTAAAAGCATACTAATCTCCCAGCCCGTATACTTGTTTGAATTTGTTTTCAAGGCTGCCATAATTTGCTACCACTTGTGCGGTGGTGTCAGCGTACATTACCCTTCCAGCGTGTATCATGACTGTCTCGTCCGAAAATCGTTCTGCCCACCAGAGATCGTGCGTTGACGCCAGCACACTGCCTTGACTCTGCACAAAATCTTTCATGAGTCGTTCTACTTGGATTATTGCTACTGGGTCGAGCCCATTACGGAGCTCATCAATAATCAAAACGCTTGGCTGGTGTGCCAGAGCGGCGATTATTTGGAGCTTTTTCTTATTGCCATGACTAAGGGACCCAATCTGCAGGCGCCGATTCTTAAAGTCCAACCGGTCACAAAGTTGGTCGATACGCTTATCAACTCCTTGGCCGTAGACGTCGGAAAGCAAGGCAAAAAACTCATCAGCGCAAAGTTCAGGAATCACCCAATTATCGTCATCCGGGATAAACCCTATGACCGAATTGATGAGTTTTTGGGTCTTCAATGATGAATCGATGCCACAGATCCTGATGCGCCCCTTATACATAGGAAGTAACCCCACAACCGCTTCGATAAGCGTTGTCTTACCGCTACCATTGGCGCCAACCAGGCACGTTACTTTGCCCTTTTGCAATCGTACGCTATCGACCTGCAAGGTAAAGTTTTTGTTTCGTTTAATGGTCAGGTCGTTAATCTCTAGGACAGTATTATTTGATTTCATGCTACTTGCTTTCTGTTAGAGACGAGCTTAACTAATTGCTTCCCGTCACCATAAAATGGTAACCAACTCGAGAAATGGAATGCCATGCACACATATCCAACTACTATCGCTTCAGAACCAACTACCAAGCTGGCGCCAAGCGCTATACCGTAGCTTAGGAACGCGCCGCCGAGTGGCCCCAATAAAGAAGATAGCAGCTCACTGAGCGGACTCAATGACTTATGCAAGATACCGATTCTCAGACCGCGCCGAATCAGTACTCGATGCTTCTGAGCATGAGCAAAGCGACTGTGGACGTATTCGTGCAACGAAAGAGAGGCTATGACTGTTATATTGAACTGAACAAATAACGCACTAATAATTCTTACATCAAGCAGCCCTGTACCGTAAACGAGAAAACTTACCAAAAACGACGCCAACATTACGGGAAGCGACGCCCGGATCGCCATCGTCAAGATGCCTCCGAAATTAGCACTCCCCCTCGAAGACCGTGCTATCGTCGGCAGGCGATACAGTATCGCTCGCACTCGGTAATCAAATCTGCTACGATCAAATATCTTTCTCCGCTGAACAGATAACCCAGCAATATCATTAAGGAATGTCAGTATCTCATTTAGTTCGTCGCCCTTTATCTTAAGTGCTTTTGCCTGTGTCAACCAGATACCTCCTCGTGCTCCATTCTCAAGTAATGAAATTAGCTTTGCTGCGCGATGCTCCATGACGTGATGTCGCCCTGTGGCCTCATCAACAAGTACCATTCCCCTAATGCGCAAACCAGCAGAGAGTGACAGTTCGTCACTCTCTGTAAATGCACCCGTACTGGCGAGTAAACAGCTGTCCATACTAGCGACAGTAAATCGTTACTCTTCCGCGCAGCCACTCGGTTGATACTTTTCGCACACCGCGCCAGCCGCATAGAACGGTCGCAGCGGCGACAACGCCACCAAGCGCTATACAAAACGCCAAAGCTGCGACAATTACCGCAGCCTCTTTGATTTCATAGTCGGCCAGTTGGTCGGCTATAATCATTTGTTTTGACATGTTATTAGCACCCTCCTATTTAGTTAATAACATGCTCATATTTACCGCCGTTTTTTACACGCGTCAAGGGTTAATTTTTCTTGCTTTTCATCTCTGTTATGCTACGCTAACATTGTTCGAAGCTGTGCCAAAATTCTGAACCAACATACTGCCCGCATAATACTCTCTGTTGTGAGTAAAATTTGGCTCAAAAATTGCTCTTTTCCCACAGTATTTTCACGAACGATGTAGAAAATACTTGGTGCGATGATTTAAAAACAAATTGAGTTAGTTGCAAACATCACCTACAATTAGTGCATGTCAGTCAAAATCGCCATTATTGAAGACGATCAAGCGATTTCTCAAATGTACCGTATTAAGTTTGAGGCGGAAGGTTACAGTGTAGAAACCGCCGAAAACGGCAAGCTCGGGCTTGAACTCTGTGAAAAGATGCGCCCAGAGATCATACTGCTCGACCTGATGATGCCAGAAATGACCGGAGATGTCATGCTAGACAAACTCCGTAAAACAACCTGGGGTAAAAGCATCAAGGTTGTTATCCTTACTAACATGGGCGAACAAGAGATTCCTGAAAGTGTCAAAAAGCTTGGTGTTTCTGCAGTAATCCTTAAGGCAGATATGACGCCACGCCAGGTCGCAGAACTCGTCAAAAAACAACTCGGAAACTAACAACATGAAGATTGCTATCCTCGGTTTTGCTAGTCAGGGCCGTGCCGCCTACGAATACTGGAAGAGCCCCGATAACCAGATAACTATTTGTGATTCACGCGATTCTATTGAAATACCTGAAGATACGACTCCACAACTTGGCGCAGATTATCTGCAGGGCCTAGATCAGTTTGATCTGATTGTGCGAGGGGCACCGATTATCCACCCACGTGACATCATTGCGGCAAACTCACCAGAGATTGTTGCCAAAGTCACGTCTGCAACCAATGAATTCTTCCGGGTGTGCCCAAGCAAAAATATCATTGGCGTGACCGGTACTAAAGGCAAAGGCACGACATCTACACTGATTGCCCGCTTGTTAGAAGCCGCCGGCAAAACAGTACACTTGGGCGGCAACATTGGCATACCGCCACTTGATATGCTGAAGGGCAATATCCAGCCAGAAGACTGGGTCGTACTAGAACTGGCTAACTACCAACTAATCGACCTTAAGTACTCCCCCGCAACCGCCGTCTGTTTGATGGTTGTACCTGAACACCTTGATTGGCACGCTGACATGGCAGAATACGTAGAGGCAAAGCAGCAGCTATTTAAGCACCAAACGCATGAAGATCGCGCAATTTATAACCGTATTAACCAGTACTCACAAGATGTCGTCAGCGTATCTATGGCAGAAAAACAATCATATGAAGTGCCCGGGCCTGGCGCTGAACCAACCGAACGCAATGGTGCGTACGTGTTGGATGACGTAATCTACATGGACGATACTGCCGTCTGCCACGCGCAGGACGTAAAGTTATTGGGACGACACAACCTCGAAAACGTCTGTGCTGCACTGGCAACAATCTGGGATCTCATTAACCACAATGCTGGCTTGTTCAAACAAGTGGTGAGCGAATTTAGTGGTCTAGAGCATCGACTAGAGCTCGTCCGTGAGTTAGACGGCGTGAAATACTACGATGATTCTTTTGGGACAACACCAGAGACCGCAACCGTTGCAATCCAGGCATTTGAACAACCTAAGGTCATTATCTTGGGCGGGTCAGACAAAGGCGCGACGTATGATGAACTAGCCCATGCCGTGGCATCCAATAACGTAAAACATGCGGTGCTCATCGGCAAAACGGCACCAGCAATCAAGGCAGCATTACAAACAGCAGGCTTCGATAACTTCAGTGACGGCGGGGAATCCATGACAGAAATTGTGGCAAGCGCACAAGACGTCGCCGAACCAGGGGATATTGTGCTCCTCTCTACTGCCTGTGCAAGTTTTGATATGTTTGAGAACTATCAGGACCGGGGTGAACAATTTAAGCGCGCGGTTCAATCCCTGTAAGTAAACGTTCTACCTGACGCACTACCGCTGCTTCTGGCTGAACTACAGTAGCTTTGTTGCCTACCGCCGCTTTTATTTCTTCTTCTATCCAGTGGTAATGCGTGCAGCCAAGCACGATGACATCAGCACCTGCCTGTAGGGCTGATTCTAAACCTGTATCGATGTGTTGTCTGTTAATAAGATTGTTTTCTATCAAGTATGACCAGTTGCTACAATCAGGTTCGATGACTGTGATGCCCTCTGCGTACTCTTGTTTGAGCCAAGCATACCGCGGACTAGCCAGCGTTGTTGGCGTCGCGCAGACCGCAATCACTTTGGTCTTTGTCAATGCAACAGCCGGCTTGACCATCGGCTCTACCGCAACCAGCGGGACAGAAATAATTGCTCTGAGCTCTTCAATCAGTGTCGTGCTAACAGTATTGCATGCGACCACAATAACGTCGCAGCCATCCGTAGCCAAGCTTTGCAATATTGGCACCACAAAGCCCTTTATTTCTTCTGGAGTACGCGTTGCATATGGCACATGCTCAACATCATTACGGAATAGCACCTGATGTTCTGGCAGTGCTGATTCAAGCGCATTGGCAACAGATTTGCCACCAACACCAGAATCAAATACACCTATCTTAGACATTTGCATACCGCCAGAGTGGAGAATCATCCGGAAGGATATTAGGGATTGATAGGACTTCAAGCGTATGCAAACGCAACCGAGAAGCGTCTGATTCCAGTAAAGCCGGGTCGCCTCGATGAGCAATGCTGAAGAAATCAATGTCTTTGTCAGCCATTTCGTCCATCGCTAACATACCGTCGAGTGACGTTCGCTTGGTGCTGAAGTCATCCACTATAAGAATTCGACGCGCTGCGACAAGGGACCGACGATCATTAGCACGAAGCGCAGAGAAACGTTTGATGCCAGGCGCAGCAGGCTCCTTGCGAAAATACAATACTGGTATGCGATACGTGGGAGCAAGCGCATCGCTGAGTGCTTCCCCAAACCGTGTGCCGCCATTAGGAATACCACAGATATATTCAACCTCCGACAGATCGGGGACTTCTTCGATGACTTGTTCCTTCATGAGTCCGACAGTCCGCATAAAGAACGCACTACCCTGTACGATCCGATCGGCTTCTAGTTTGTTATTTGCTGCTTCGCCACTGGCGAATGGTTCGTCGGTCTCTGGGTCACGACGTTCAAGGCACGTTGCGAGCAGCTCCTCGCGAAAACTAAGCATTGTCCACCATGGCGCGTGCCGCGCGAATTACATTGTCAAATAACGCCGTAACGGTCAGTGGCCCGACACCGCCTTTTTCTGGGGTGATCTTGATATTGGGCATATCCCGAACAGATGGGGCAACATCCCCTATCAGACCATTCTTATCTGTTGCAACGCCAGCGTCAACAACCACCGCGTCATCCTTCACCATATCCGGCGTGATCAACCCAGGCACGCCTGTGGCACTTACAATCACATCAGCATCACGCAGTTTTTCTGGCAAATCGGGGGTTTGTTTGTCGGCCACCAATACATCGTAATCAGAATGCGACCACAGCTTAGCAAGCGGGCGGCCAACCAGACGACCGTGCCCTACAATCACAATCTTCTTGCCGGCGGACAGCTCAACATTATAACCAGCAAGCAACCAGCTAATTGCTATTGGCGTAGGCGCATCATAGATAGCGTTACTACTCAGACCATCCACGTCTTTTTCTGGCGCAACTGCATTGAGAACCTCGTCTGTCTGTGTGGGGTCTGGGAGGGGTATCTGCACAATGATGCCGTGCACTGAGTCATCTTGGTTGAGCTGTTTAATACGGTCGAGCGCTTCAGCTTGGTCGATTGTGTGCACGTCTACCGTCACGCCAATTTCCTCACCATAGTTTTGTTTAAGCTGCATATAGCGGTCAACGATCGGGTCTGGATTGGTCCGAATGATTGCGAGTTTTGGCTGCAACTGGTCTGCCTGCACCAGGGCACGCACTTGTTTTGCTTGGCGCTCTTTAATGTATTCGGCTAGGTCTTTACCGTTAAGCAACTTTGTCATGCAATGAATTCTACCATAATAACAGAGAAGAGCCGAACGAATCGGCCCTTCCTTTTGTCTGTGCTTTTGTGCTACTTAGGCAGCTACAGGTGCTTTTGGCTTTGCAGAACCGCCTGGCTTACCACCAGGGCCTACATACTTAGCGTCACCAAAGGCGAAGTATAGAACTCCGACAAGTGGAACGAAGAACAACAATGCGTAGATTGGTTCTTTACCAAAGGACTTAGCAAGTTCGATACAGATAATGATCGTAACCGCGAGACTGGCGAGATAGCCAACAAATGGGACCCAAGAGATGAGCCATACAAGTGACCACCAACCTGGCTTACCAGCAATTTCACAGAGAACCCAGTAGTTATAGAAAGGAATCAGGACCTTCCAGCCTTCAACACCAGCCTTTTCAAAGATCTTCCAACCAGCAACAACGCTGACCACAAGAATGACGAGGTAAAAAATCAAGAAGAATCCGCTAAAAATAGCCAATCCAGCTAGTCCCGCCTTATCATCGGCTGTTAATGTTGTGTTGTCATACGTATATGTTGTATACGTCTGAGCAAGTAAATTGAGCATACTACCCTCCAGTTATTTATATAAGTTCAGTATAGCCTACTGTTGTTAAGAATGGAATATGTGCATAACCTCTTGTCAATAACAGAGGTATATGCTATGATTTGACGGTTATTTTTGTCCGCGATACCTAAGGTAGACGGGCCAGTAGCTCAGCTGCCTGTTCGAGGCTTCAGCCGAGTAAAGTTATAAGCACCAGCTGCTCTAACGACTCAAACTGAACTTTCGCAGACAAGACAAGCTTGCACCTTTCATACATCATGGGCCAGTAGCTCAGCTGGTTAGAGCACCTGCCTCTTAAGCAGGGTGTCGAGGGTTCGAGTCCCTCCTGGCCCTCCATATAAAATGCCTCACTACAAAGTGGGGCTTTTTATATGACCGTTCAAGTGGGGCTCGAAGCCTCGGCAGTGTCGAGGGGGAGAACTGCCCGATGGCAGTTCGGACGGCAATCTTCTGATGAAAACTGGTTTTCAATCAAGAAGTTGCGGGGTCGCGGAACGTGACCGAGTCCCTCCTGGCCCTCCAATTCATGAAGCTCCCTCTTGGGGGCTTTTTGAATTGGAGAACTAGCGGCTTCGACCCTCGACACGCCTCAAAGGTGTTGAGGTGAAAACAGCCCGATGGCTGTTTGCAAGGAAACTTACTCCTCAAAACTTGTTTTGATGGATGTAATTTCGGGCCTGCCGAAGGTAGGTCGAGTCCCTGTCCGTCCGCCTGTCTTTCATATGATATGATCAGTTTATGCAGACATTTACTTTTTTTGCTGGCTGGACGAGATGCACTGTCGAGGAAGCACAACAGAAAGACCTAGCCAACAAGCTCGCAGTAGTAGCTTTTATCTGTCTCATTCTTGCTACGTATCTCACTAATAGGTTTTTAGTGAACCGTCAACTAAGGCAAGGTAGGAAAGACGGTAACATCTTGACGATTACTTTACTGGCTATCACTGCATGTATTCTTGTCCCGTTTTTAATACTGTTCTCCCTCTCACCATGGTGTTAATCTTGGTAGTTTAGCTACAGCAAAAACCACGACGGCCTTCCTATCCTGTTATGCTTGCAAAATCTAGCTTTTAAACTTACTGTACGATTATGCAAATATCATACTTTGAACAAGACGGGATGGCGTACAGCTTTGAACCACCTATTGAAGTGGGCGATAGGGATGCAAAATCAATTCATCATCTAGCAGCATTTGCGCTTTTAGGCCCAGAAATTGACAATGCAACTTTAAGGAATGCAATGCAACAGTTTGCAGATATATTACAAACTCCAACGGAGCGGACGGAGGCCTTCAACCAATTTTTGACAGGCAAACATACCGTTACTGGAGAAAGATTGCCTGGTGGGATGCCTACTTGGCGGAGCGACCCACCAAGAGAAGAATCAACACCGGGAGCGACTCTAAACCCAGAATCAAGTAGGCTACTACAAGAAGAGCTTAGAGATATCGATGAAGCGAGAATGGCAGTTCGCAGCATGGATGTAATTGTTTATCCAAGCTGATTACTACGCAACCTTACAAACGATGGCCCTCCAATACTCCCAAACTTAAAACAGAGGTGATTTACCTCTGTTTTTGATATAGTTAAATAATGCCACCAACTACGCGCACATCTCCGGAAAGTATTGCCGCAATTTTTACTGCTCATGGCCTTGGTATTAATCTGCCCGCAAAACGCATTACTGTCGGCTTTACCAACGAAATACATCATGTAGGAGACTACATTCTTAAAGTTTACGTCCGCTCCGATACCGATATGGAGAGTTACGAAAAGGACACCAATTTTTTTGAAAAGCTAAGAGATAGGGTCCTCGTGCCAGAACTAGTCGTAAAGGACGCTACCCGTAGAATTATTCCCCAGCCATACATTATCTACAGCTATATTGCCGGTAAGCCAGCCGGCCATGTCTGGCACACTCTCACTGGCGAGCAGCGGAAACGAGTGATTTATGACGGCGTCCAACAACTTAGAGCGATTGCAGCATCAGAGTCGAAACCCGTACTCAAAGATTACCCAAGCTGGAAAGTGCAAATTGAAACAAAACTAAACGAATATTTAGAAGTAGTCCGTCAAAAACAGTTATTCAGTGCTGATACTGTGCAGTCCCTGCAGAGCTACATTGATAGAAACATTGGACTACTGGAACAAGCCGCGCTTGAGTTGCAATACTGGGATTTTCACTTAGACAACCTGATTTTAGATAGCGGCAAGCTAGTCGGCATAATTGATTTTGAACACGTTGATGTAGTTTCCAAAGATTACATACTTAACATCGTTAGACAAATGCGAGATCATCCTCACCTATCGCTCGCAGAAGACATGGAGCAGTTTGCAAATCCTGACCACTACAAAGATATGCTCAATTGGTTCAAAGAGTTTTACCCCGAACTTTTTGCTTTTGATGAACTGGAAACACGAATCAATTTGTATGATTTAGAGGGTATGCTACGACTACGACCTCGCTACCCTCATGCACGGCAAGTAGATGACCGAATAGCAAAAATCCTAGCGTAGTCGATTAAGGGCTGCTTTGGTAGTTTTAAGTGCTGGAACCTACTGCGCTCAGACTACACTTAAAACAGAGGTAATTAGCGCCTGTTGTTTGCTATACTCTAATAATGAAACTAATATTCATCTACGGGCCACCCGCCGCTGGCAAGCTAACTGTTGCAGAAACGTTGTCTGAACTAACGGGCGTACCGGTTTTCCATAATCATCACTCCAGAGACCTTGTGAAAGACATTTACGGCGATGACTTGATGCAGCACTATGCTCTAGTAGACAAAATTCGCTATGACGTCATGGAATACTGCGCACAGAACAATACCGATTTAATATTTACCTACGTGTACGGTGGGCCCCAAGATGACGCTAAAGTAAAAGGCTTCACAAAAACGATTGAGTCAAATGGCGGTCAAGTTTTGTTTGTGGAGCTCACGGCTGATGCTGGTGACCTGATAGATAGAGTCGATAATGATTCACGGAAAAGATTCAAAAAGTTACTAGACAAAAAGATAATGACAGAACTCACAGAAAACATGTCAATTTTTACCATTCCATATGTAGAATCATTAAAAATAAACACTTCAAATACTGATCCTGCCGAATCCGCAGATATCATAGCAACCAAGCTCGGCCTGCTGTAGTTTAGTCAACTGAAAAATAGCTGCATCAATTTCTCACCGAACTCGAAACTCCGGCGTAGTCAGTATCTGCTATCCTTAAATAGTGAAATATACTACCGGCAGACTCAACTCACGACAACTTGCTTTTCAAGAATTATTTGTGGGCACGTTCATTTATGCTGTTGTGCTTGGGTTTTTTAACGACTATACAACTATCGTTAGTGCTAGAAGCTTTTCTACAATTTTCTTTGCTTCTGTCGTTCTTGAGATACTGACTTATCTAGTCTTCCAGCTGAAGAATAGTATCATTGCATGGCTCAAAGATCGTGACGGTCTGAAGTATCGGATAGCTATGTTCTTTTGCGTGTGGCTCGTCATGTTTACGTCTAAGTTCGTATTTATCTGGGCGCTCGATGTTTTCTTTGATGACTACATAATTATCAACGGATTCTTTGGGATTTTGCTCGTAGTAATCAGCGTAACGATCATTCACAAACTAGCTTATATGGTCTTTCGTAGGCTTGGCGAAAACAACCAGCCGTAACTATTGGGGACAGCGCTGACAGCGACCCGTCAAGCCGACCCAAATTTAACAGAAAGGATTAAAACTATAACTCGTTTAACGCCCTGAGTGCAAAAATCAGCTCGTCAAATAAGACGATGTCATCGTCATTCAGTGCGACAGTGCCCATTTCGTATTGAGCATCAACCGAATTGCATACCTCTTGAATAGATAGATCCTGACCAGTTACCGTGTGCTCGAACTCTTCTGGTTCGTCCAAGTTGAGCGAGAAAGAATCAACGACTCCAGCCGGCGAAGTCCTGTAGGCTAAAACCTTTCTACTTCCATCGTTAAGAGCTATTACGCGCCAAGATGCAAAAGCCATGTCAACCGCCATCCATTTTGGATTGATAGCATCAAACTTGCCATCAAAAAAGTCTGCAAGAAATGTTACGCGATCCTCCGGTTGTGATAATTCATGATTCATGGTTTTATTTTCCGCGCTAACAGAACCAATTGCAAGCATAAGAACGTTTGTATGCGAGTGATATAATAGAGATATGCATAAAAGTTTTACGCCCCAAGAAGCAAAGCAAATTGGCGAAGAAATTGGCATTGATTTTGCCAAGTTCAGCCTTGATGAATTTGCAAAAGGCTTGGCTGTAGAGTTAGAGCATGGCTCAATGTGGGGCGACGAAACCAACGTCACCAAGGACGACCCCCACTTTACCGGACGAATTGCCTGGGCACATCTGAAAGAAATTCCTGACTACTATACACGCCTTGAAAAAATGGAAAAAGAAGCCGGCAGCTAACAACAAGCATTATGGCGTCGATGCACTTTGCTATAGTACTAATATGAAACTCGTATGGATATTCGTTTCAATTGGCGGGATCATTGGTGGCTATCTACCAACACTGTTTGGACAAAGTGCCTTCTCTGTTATTTCGATTCTATCAGGCGCAGCGGGCTCATTCTTTGGCATCTGGGTATACACCAAACTTGACCTTGGACAATAAATAACGCCCGGATTGCTCCGGGCGTTTGTTGCAAAAAACTATTACTTATTTTCGCTTTGAGCTGGCTGGCTGATCAAGCGTGTGCTTCACGTCAAGTGAAAGCGCAATCAAGAGCGGACCAGTAACGAGCGCGTACAGACCAAGGATCCACACGAACGCAACACCTGCAGCAGCCGGCTGGAAGAGTACAACAATTCCGGCAAGCACTGAGATGATGGCACCAATCATGACAAGAGTGCGCATACCAGCTGACATATCGTCTGAGAATGCTGCAACACCTTCGATAACACCACGTACGATCAGTGTGAAACCGATCAGTAGAATCAGTGTCGCGAAGCTGACGAGTGGGTGTCGAAGTAAGTACACACCAACACCGACTTGTAGCAAGCCAAGCAAGAGTACGAGGAACCACGTGCCTCGCTTACCGATAGCACCAATGCCTTGCACAATTTCCATCACACCTGAAGCCAAAATATATGCACTAAATAAGTACACGATGGTGACTAGTGTGATTCCTGGCCAGAATACGGCCGCGATACCAAACAAAAGAGCTGCAACTCCTCTTAAGGTTAGTACCCACCAATAGTTAGACATGAACTCTCTTTCCGATGCGTCCATTATCTCTCCTTCCGTTATATTGTGACTTTATAATGCGCTTTTTGCTAATTTGTTGTCAAGCTATCTTGCATTTATTCTTGCCTTTAGCCATGATAGATACATGACGCAAAACAAATCATATCTCCTTGTTGGTGGAGCAATTATTATCATGGGATTGATCGTTTTGCTTGAACTGCTCAACGTCGTCCGTGACAACACCATCTATCAATTACTCTGGCCAGCCATGGTCTTTTTCACGGGGCTTGGTCTGGCAAGCACACCTGGCACCCGTTTTTTCGGTCTGATCGTTCTGTGGATGGGATTCTTGCTACTACTTCGGCAGCTCCATGTCTTTGACTCAAATACCGGCGAGGGTCTGCTGGCCGTTCTACTGGCAATCACTGGGCTAGGCGTGCTGATGGGTATCGGCGATAAAGCGTCGCACAAATAGCCAAATAGCACTACCTTTTGCGTTTGTAGACACAGAATCGAAAGTTACTATCCGCCGCTTCCAGCAAACCACTTTGGCTGACCCGCTCGAAGTCTTGCTCGTACTGCGGAAAGAACTTGGTGCAGTGGAAGTCTTTGGTTAGCTTGGTCAGATGCAGTTCTTCGGCATACTTGAGTGTCTCGGCATATATATTTGCTCCGCCGATTATCCAAACGTCTCCGGTACTTTGTTCCAGAAAAGAGCCCACATTCATAATTGGTTCAAACCCGGCGCGCAACGGCTCAGTGCCGTCAGTTACTACATAATTAATTCGGTTCTGCAGCGGCTCAACGAATTCCAGATATGTTCGGTAGCCCATGACAACTTTACCGCCGGTTGTTTTTTCGCGGAAGTACGCTTTGTCGGCAGGCAAATCCCATGGTATGCCCTCTTCAGTGGCAAGTCCACGCTTACTATCGATTGCCGCAATCATTCTGATCATGCTTACTATAGTAGTCTGCGGGCGTGGCCAAGTAAATACAGCGAACCACAAATCACCATTTCTGCGCTATCTGTTTGGCGTGCTTTTGCCAAGGCTTGCTCGAGATCTGGCTCCACCGATACATCTACCGTAAGTTCTTTGGTGAGTGATTGTAGTTCTTCTGGATGAATGCTGGCGTGCGCGATGTCCTGCTGCGCATCAAACGATGTAAAGATAATGCGTTTGGCAAACGGAGCGATAGCCTGAATACAGGCCACGACATGATCACGCTTACTGGTAATCATACTCATTACAAACGTTGCGTTCGTCACCCTACTCGCTTGGAGGTTTTTGGCAAGCATGGCGAACTTATCAGGGTTATGTGCGCCATCAAAAATAATCGTTTTGCCGCCCTTGTGGATCACTTCAAATCTTCCTGGCACAATTCCTGGCTTGCTGTTTTTTGTTCCGGTCAACCCATCTCGTTCGCATACAAACTTAAAGACACAGCTTGCCAAAGCCCAGTTCCGTTCCTGGCTGGGTAATAATTCTTTGTCGCTTTCTGGCTGACAGACGTGTAGTTCGGCTTTACATAACTCGACCCTTGCCTTAACTTCTGCGATTGCCGACTCGTCTTGCTCGAGCATAAAGACATGATTGCCGCTCTGAATAATCCCCGCTTTTTGAGCCGCAATCTGCGTGATGGTATCTCCCAGAATAGCGACATGGTCCAACCCGATGTCCGTGATAACGCTTATCTTCTCAGGATTACTAATCACATTAGTACCGTCAAGCAAACCGCCCAAACCAACCTCAACAACTGCGTAATCAACCTGTTCCTTGGCAAACACCCAGTATGCAAATGCTACCATCAGCTCAAAATAGGTAGGCTCTAAATCCATAACCCCTGCAATGCTCATAAACTCACTTAGATAGGTACAGAAGGTTTTCTCGTCAAGCGGTCTCGTGTTAATTTGCACTCGTTCATTGATTTCGTCGATATGCGGCGAAACGGTCAGGCCGATTTTTTTGCCGGTTGCCGCTAACAGTTGCGACAAGTAGTAGCAGGTCGATGTCTTGCCAGAAGTACCTGCAACATGAATAACGCGAAGTTTTTCCTGGGGGTTATCGAGCAGCTCCATAACCTTTTTCATTCGATCAAGCGTGTACTTTTCGCCATAGCCACGCGGCGAGTGACGAGCCAGTTCAGTATTTACCTCAGCGAGGTTTTGCAGTTTCATCATCTCTTATAGTATAGGTAAGCTCGAATTTTTTGAACCTTAAGCGGAAACACCGTACAATAGATGGTAATGATTCAATACCTTAGAAGTACCAGTCACAAGCCGCGCATTGGCAATAAAAAGGATCTACAGCCAGGTAGCTGGATTCGCGTCGAGAACCCGAACGACGATGAACGCCGCATTCTGGTCGATCAATTCAAGCTGGACGAGACGATCCTTCAGGATGCGCTTGACCCGCATGAGGTGCCCCGTATCGAGGCGGAGGACGGCGCGATCTACCTGATCACGCGCTTGCCAGACACTGATGATGAATTCAATGACTTCACCACGCCAATTATGTTTGTTATCCACGAGGACCACATCATCACCGTTAGCCGTGATCCGCTGGCGCGTTTATGGCAGCCATTCACGGACAAGACCATTGCCGCAACCACGCAGCAAACGCAGTTTTTGCTGCTGATGCTAGAAGCTGTGGTGCTGCAATACGAACGCCACGTGGCACTAATCAATCGGCAAATGCGGGCAGCAATTGGCGACGTGACACGTTTGCGGCCAGCCGATATCGCCACGTTTGTGGAATACGAACGAAAGCTGAATGATTACCTCGACGCACTCATCCCGAGTAATAACGCCATCGAAAAACTACTTGGCGGTAGACTGATCAAACTGTACGAAGACGATAAAGACCTCGTGGAAGATCTCTCAATCGACCTCGAGCAAATCATCGTTCGCTGTAAAAGTTTGCTGCGAACCATCACCAACGTGCGCGATTCATACCGGGCTGTTATGGACACTAAGCTGAACGAAACCATTCGGATCCTGACGGTCATTACACTCGCCGTCACTATTCCGACCATGCTGGCCGGACTGTACGGTATGAACGTGCAGTTACCTGGTCAACGCGACCCGTACACCTTCTGGATCATTGCCGCAATTTCGCTGATCACTAGCGGGTCCTTGGCCTTCTACTTCCTCCGCAAACGCCGCTAGGCTACTGCTTGACGAGCTGCGAAGAGCGCACCATAGATGCCGCTATCTTCGCCGTGTGTTGCTGGATCGAGTTCTGGCAGGTGTGCCAGTCGCTCACGAGCTTCTCGTAACCCAGCCTTGAGGCCTTCA
Organism: uncultured Candidatus Saccharibacteria bacterium; assembly: GCA_964448075.1. Lineage (GTDB taxonomy): Bacteria > Patescibacteriota > Saccharimonadia > Saccharimonadales > CAYUUR01 > CAYUUR01. Next base: position 41,451 of record CAYUUR010000005.1, read on the forward strand.
AGCAAATACGGTGACTTGGTAATAACACTTCCAAAGTAATAGATAACACTCGGCTCAAAGCCCATCTGGCTATGACGATTGATCATTTGCGCATGCGCTTCAACAGCGTCCGCTATCACCTCATTCCATTGTTCTTCTGGCAGATCTTTAGCTGGCACACCAAACTTTCGTTCGATCCCACTGCCGCTCATGTGCGCTTCCGCACAACCTTCTTTGCCACAACCACACATCGCACCTGGTCGTAGGAATTCGTGACCTGGCTCGTCGGCAATCAATCGTTCCCCGTCAAAACCAGCACCACCAAAGCCCGTGCTAATAGTCTCAACAAAGCCGGTTTCGGACGCGTCTGTTTTTCGATTTACAACTTGTTGGGCTTTAGCGGCGGCGATGCAGTCGTTCATAAGGGTAACTGCGCTCGGCTCAAGCATGAGTACATCCGCAATATCTTGCCTAAATGGCTTGCCGACCCAACCGTACTCGCCGAGCAAGCCGCCTTGTTCGAGCTTTGTCCCTGCACTGTCGAGCTTGCCGGCAATTGCGAAGCCAACGCCGTGCACCTGATCTGCTTTGGTAAGCAGGTCTATCTCTGCACCAAGCCGCCAGATAGCGTCTTCATAGTTTGGTGGGGTTTCGTAAGTGACGCCTTGCAGCTCACCGCCACGCTCTACCCAGATGCGAGTGTTGGTGCCGCCGTTATCGACAGCAACAGCCGTCGGAACAGCAAAACCAATGATATTCGACGTCTCGAAAGTTTTCATGAATCATATTATACAATTATATTCATTCTTAATCAACGTCTGCTACAATGCTTAGGATTGCTAAATCGCCGGTGGAGTCTCTACCGGTATTTTTATAGGAGGGTACATGTCAGTAGAAACGTTACACGCACCAGGTTCTTTGGAGCCGATAGATGGCGATCCATCAGGAAAACATCTTTTATCAATGCACCAGCTTGCGAAAGCTGACGTCTACGATTACATGGACCAGGCCGCCGTTGCAGAGGAACGCCTCAGAAGCCCAATCCCTCAGAATAGAGGCTTCAATCTTCTACCCAGCACCGTCCTGAAGGCAGTGATGAGACAGCCATCGACACGAACCGGTGGCAGTATGACAACTGCTATGGATAAACTTGGTGGCACCGGTGAACTCATCAGTGGTATGTCAGCATCTGCCGAAGCGAAGGGCGAATCGATGGCCGACTCTTGGCTAGCGTTCGCGACCCAATGCGATATCCTCGGCACCAGGACCAAAGAAGAGAATGGTCCCCATGAAGCAGCTGCTGTTATCGACGAATACGTAAAAGCCGGAAAATTATGGCATGGTGTGCCGGTAATCAACCTTGGCGATGGCACCAATGAGCATCCTACTCAAGCACTGGGCGACCTCTTCACTATCCAGCAAGAACACGAGGCTGGCTGGCAACTAGACGAACTCACCCTGACACTTGTTGGCGATCACGGACGTTACCGTGCTTTTCACTCACTCATGATCGGCGCAAAACTACTTGACATAAAAGTCGTTGCTGTTGAAAGTAAGGTTGCACGCGTGCCCGAAGAGTACTGTGAGTTCTTAGACGACAACCTCGAAACAACGACAGAGTTAGACGATGCTCTAGCCACGACAGATGTCCTGTATATCGGACGGAATCCTGACGAATACGCCAACAACGATTCGTCAGCAGAATACCATCGTAGCCAGGGACTAGCACGCTCATACGAAAACTGGGTGATTGACAAAGATCGCGCCCAGCGCATGCCAGAAACCAGCGTCATACTACACCCTCGACCTCGTAAGAACGAGCTACAACCCGATGTTGACTTTGACCCACGCGCTTGCGACGTCACCCAAATGGCTCACATGATCCCGATGCGCATGGCCATCATCGCCCGCCACATGGGCGTCGACCTCACCCAAGAAGCTGCCTAGTCGCTTTGCATAGCTGGTTGAAAAGTTTTGAATTCGCCTTCGCCAACAAAACTCATTTCTGAGCCATCGATTCTGACCGCCATTTCATCATCAAGCGCATAGACAGTGTACGGACACGCTGCGTCTACAATGCGTTTGCTAACCGCTTCAAATGATTTAGCCAATGGAAACTTAGGACTTTTGTAATGCACCTGCAGACCAAAATCCACCAAGCCAAAACCGTCAACGATTTCTTTGCTTTCGCCATCGCTATTGAATCGTAAATCCGGCGTAGCCACATAACTACCAGCACTTGCACCCACATACACTCGTGTTCTTAGTAGGTCTGGTAGGGCCTCCGTGAAGCCAGACGCATCGCACTGCTGTTTGAGATAGGTGGTATTCCCACCGTTCACGAAGATAACATCACTTTGCTCAATGCGTGGCAGCCAAACATCCTTCCCGACCGCAGCGAGATCAATAATATCTATCTCCTTGAAGTCAATTTGATCAAGTATGGTCAGTTGTCCGATCACCCACCGTTTATCTCCCGGCTCCACATTCATAGCCGTATCGATAAATACGACGGTTGCTTCATTGAATGGCTTACCCACTAACTTTTCAAGCTCAGTGATAATCGTATCATTGCGTAGTCCACTCGACGTTAGTAGTATTTTCATGCCGACATTGTATCAGAGTTACCTACCGCACAATGTTAGTGACGGGCATTCTCAACGATAGCTTTGAAATCTATCGTGCGTTTAAGTGAAAAACCGTTTTGCCGCAATGCCGTTAGCTCATCAAGTACTTCTTCTGCAAATTCCACATCATAACGATAGTCTTTCGCTCGCTTAACTCGTTCAGGCATCGATGTAAGCCAGTCAAGTCTTTCCTGTGCAACTGCAACCTCTTTTTCAAGTAGCCAATCCATGAGGTCAAGACCGCGCACGTCTTCGGGAGTAGGCTCAAGCTCAACAAGCGGTCGCCAAGTTCCAAAAAACTCATCCACGTCATGGTGAACCTCCCGGAACAAATAGTCTTCGCCAAGTTTATTGCGTAACCCCTCGAAGACAACGCCCCAATTATTGTCGTTCCTACAAACTGCAACTGCACCGATCGAGCGCCCAACCCCCCAGTACGCAAAGCCGATCCGGCAATCTTCCGGCGGGATGGCGTCGTACTGTGCGGTTCGGATCAACGCGTCGAACGCCACGTTAGGGTCAAATACTCCGTAATCACCAATTGTTCTCATAGCGCGCCTATTATGCGACTAATTGCGTAGCAACGCAATACCTATGGCATCTTGTGCAGGGCCTACTCGCCCAGCAACAAATCTTTGATGGCGGGTTTGTAGAAAACGTCCTTGAAGTTACGCTGGATGAAATGCCGTAATACTGTCTTGCCGGTACTGGTCAAAAAGTAGACCTTTAAGTCCGGGCCGCTTTCGCTTGGCTCTTCACGATAGCTGACCAGGTCCGCGTCATGATAGCGACGCAGCGCGCGATACATGCTCTGATCATCCGCCGTCAATGTGCCGTTAGTCGATTCGGTGATGAACTGCTTGATGGCTGCCATATGCTTGGGGCCATCTTTCAGCGCCAGCATAATCCACAAGGTCAGCTGGCTTTTTTTGTGCACGTCTTCCCACCCCTCTAGGAGTTTTTGTTCGTAATCTCCGAGGTCTGACATTGTCGTCCTACCCGAATATCTTACGTGCTTTACGCGGTGTCATGGCTGACTGCAACAACTCTTTGTTGAATGCTACTGGCTCTTCGCCGGTGCTGGCATAGTAGAAGAGTGCCGCCTGCGCAATCGCCGAAAGGATACTTGTTATCAGCAATACGATCACCAGACCGATGACGCCGACAACCGCAACTGCGACTGACGCGACTGGTGTGATCGTAAAGGCTGCGAAGCCAATAGCTCCAAACAGAATGATGTAAAGCAACGTTACGAGTGTGCTAACCGCCGCGATCCCGAACTGCGAAATAACGCCTTCGCCCCATGTTTTACGAATCAAGCCGGATGACTTCTTGATGGTTTGTGCAGGTGACATTTTTTCTTCGCTGGTTACGATGACCGGTATCGCAAAGATCGTGGCAACCGTCCAAGCAATACCACCGAGGAAAGCGATTATTTTGCCGCCGAGTGGTAGCTTTTGTTGCGCAAACTCAATCACATAACGCACTACGGAGTTGACTAGCGAAAACAACGCCAGTGGCCCGGCTCGTTTTTTGACCACGCGCCAACTGCCAGAAATCGTCGCGTCCTCCCCCTGCAAACGCGTGTAAACGACGTGTACAAACAGTGCCGAGACAAAAGTAAACACCAGGTTCATCGCAAAGTAATAAGCAATACCCATCCCCACACCAAGTGGCGTTAGTGATAATTCAGTTGAGGAATTAAACGCTGCAATATTGACGCCACCAAGTGTGAACATAGCTGTCAGAAAGACCGCTAGTAGCAGAAGCGTCAGCAGCGTCGAGATTATCTCGAGCGATATCAGCTCTTTCTTTTCGAGTTTAAACACATGCCATGAGCTTTTGGTTATTTCCCAGCCGCGCCGGATATGTCCCATTTTTTTCTGATTTGTTGGTGAAGTTTCCACTTCTTCTCTCCTTGATAATTAAGTATTATACCGAGAGTATAGTACATATGGAATACTACGTCAAGAGTTTTTTGTTTCACTGGCCTGGCCATGCTAGCACTTAGTTCATTCCACAGTAGTTAGCTTACAGGTCAGTCGAGTTGAGCTAGATCTGTTGTAGCTGTTGTTTTAGATCTTCTGTGGTTGTCCAGGTGAAGTGTTTGTCTGCTAGACGTGGCAGATAGGATGAGCCTGCGGCGGACTCGTGCTCAAACAAAAAGACGGGTTTGCCTTGACTCATGGCGATGCCGATTTCCATAATCTGGCCGATGCTTTTTTCTGATGAACTGACGATCGCCACGATGGCATCACTTTTTTCGATGTTTTTGAAGGCCTTCCGAAAGATTCCTTTGATGTCGTCTTCTTGCTGCAGCTTGTGCACTACCGCATCAAATCTGTTGCAGTACGCGTCGTGCCCGTTGGAATTGAGCGTGTCGACAACCATGCGCATTCGCCTGGTCAGTTCGTCGATATCTTCGCCAGTAAATGCATACGCACAAAATAGTTTCATGCGGCAATTATACCAGGCCACATAAGTATTTTTTAACTGCCCTACGACTAGTCAGCCTTATGAGCTTAGGGTTATTGCTGACCGCCCGTTCGATCTCTGGACGCTCTTCGCGTTTGTATAGAGATTTCAGGAATGCATAGCCGAACTTGTCGACATTCCCTTTCGGCATCTCAGGTCGTGGTACTTTGCGATGTCGCAGCATTCGGTTCAAGCCACCTTGGGCCGCACGATAGCCAGGGAAATCTAAATAGATAACTATTTCCGCAGCTTGGACTCGCTGCCGAGAGAGTGGCTCTAAATAGCCTTCTATGATCCATGATTCTTTGGCTATCGCTTCAGCTATTTTTTGCTTAACAACAGCGTCGTCTTGCTCAATCCAATTCTCTTTCCAGAAGATAGAGTCGAGGTGCACTACAGGAATACCAAGCATTTTAGAAAGTACATTTGCCAGTCTAGTCTTGCCTGTGCCGCTGACACCCACGATCAAAATACGCTTCATCAAGACCACCGCTATTGATACATAACTATGCCCACTATCATTATGGCTTGAACGATTAGCCACAAGACGTTTAACACAATAAGTTGCCAGTGTTTGTATATGACACCAAAGATCAAGAACGGAATACAGCCAACACAATATAGTACCCAGGATAAGAGAGAAAGACTCGTTGCGTCTTTGCTGCTATACAGAAGAATGATCTGAGGAATAGTAATCAAAGGCATGATCACAGCAAAGACCGCACAGATTTTGTTTATCAGTGTTTTTTCTTGTTTCTTTGATATATGGAAGTGATAGCTTCTGTTTGGCATTTTGTTTTTTAAACCTGGCGTTATTATACTCGAACTCGGACCATTTGACACACAAAAGTGGATGTGCGAACGGTCGCTCAGTCCTTGGCGCGGATCGAGAAATGTTGGATATGCTTATCTACGACCGTGATGTCTTCGACGCCGGAAGCAGTGATTTGTGTGCCGTCTAACTTGATGCCCGTAAAGGTAAATTCAAAGTGGATGAGGCCGGGCTGCACCTCCTCAACGTTTTGGGCCTGCCAATTCAGCTCGTTGAAACTGCCGTGGAACTTGCGCTGCATGGCCATGATATCGTCACGGCCGTGGTAGGAGCCGGTGTTTGCTGAGTCGTAGGTTGAGTTTGGCGTGAACAGCTTGGCGATCTCATCCAGGGCACTTTGGTTGGATAGATCAAAGTAGCGCTGAGCCAGCTTGTGGGCATCGGTCATGCCGTAATCATAGCAGGAAAAGCCACACTCTAGGTTTTAGAAATAGAAGTTTGCCCTTAGCCCTGACACCCAAAATAGTGAGCTTACGGCTAGAACTGTTAGTACAATGACATTAATTATAGAAAGCTTCTTTTGTTTGCGTACTGAATAACCGGTGAGCAATGTAGCCACAACAAGCGACCACCATGTCGGAGGCCCGATGTATTGGTTAAATGCTACGTGGTGAAAAGTCGTTAGCACGGATTGCATAAAGCCAGCTGCGAAGAGTAGCGCGAGTATATCGACGCCGTTTGGGTCGTATGAAGTTTTCTTGGATTTTGCTTTTGCCATAGTGTTTCCTATTCAGTTTGTTTTAATTAACTATACGTCGCAGGAAAAAGAAACACAATAAGCATGGAGTTGTATCGTGCTAATGCGCGTTAATCTGTGCGCCGTATGTTTATGAGTTTAGAATTAAACTAGGTGCTATTTAGGACTTCTTCGCCTATTTCGATGTAGGGTCCTTCACGTCCGGTAGTGTTTGCAGCGTGCCATGCCGCTACAACACCTGATACATAAACTATCGATAACTTAAAGGCATCTTGTTCGTGTCGTGTTAATGGCTTCGAGGCGGCCGAGTTATATCCATCTATCATTAAAGTAATGATTTGATCCTGGGAAAGACTAGTTTCTCGTTTCATTGATGTGTAGGTCCTGGCGAGGTCAATAATTCGTACTGTATTTTGTGCTGTTTCGAAGTCAAAAACTGCTGTGACTTTATCATGTTCTGCGAATATATTGCTTACCCATAAATCACCGTGTATCACAGCCTCAGGAAGTCCCAAGCTTAACAATTGTATTCCGGCTTTGACTAGAGCTGTGATTTTTTGTTTATTCGCACCATCGAAAGCATCTAGATCTTTTTGAACAATTTTTGGGTCAAACCACTGCATTTTATTTGGTGGCACAACAATGCCCTCTAGACAATCATGAACCCGAGCAAGCGTAGCTCCAAAATCGGCAACTAGCTTTGGGCTAATTATTGTTGGGACACTTCCTTTAATATGTTTGCTGAGCGTAAAGTTGAGCCCATTCTGACTACCAACATAATTATTGTCTCCTATTTCAAGATACAATGGAGTTCTTATGCCACCAGCGTTAAGTCTTACTTGCATGTTCGCCTCTAGGTTGACAGTAGCAGGATCTTGAATTTTTAAAACTCTCATTACAAACTTCCCACCCGCAGCATCAGTTAGGTTGAACACATCGTTTGCAAAAGCAGCAGCATTACGCTCTACTTCAACTAAATCCACAGGTGAATACACTCGGAATAACTGGTTTAGTTCGTATTGATCTATCGAGGAGTCTGTCATATGTCTAATGATATCAAAGATAGGGATTGATAACCTATGTAATGGTACGTCAGAAGGGATTCGACCTACCTTTGGCAGGCCCAGAACTTCTGCCACGACATCAAGTTGTCGGGTGAAGGTTCTCTTGCAAAATGCCACCAGGCAGTTTTCACCCCGAACCTTGGCGTCGGGAGTTCGAATCGCCAGCAAGGACCAAACAAAAAGCCCATGCAAAGCATGGACGTTTTGTTTGGTACA
>CAYUUR010000006.1:0-18707 GCA_964448075.1 uncultured Candidatus Saccharibacteria bacterium
GTTTGGTCGGTAGTTATCAGGTCAACGCAGTAACAAATTAAGCAGCGAGGTGCAGCAAATGACAAACATAAGCAACATTAAGACCTGGTCGACAAGAGCCAAAAACGCTGCGGCAGCGCTACTTTTCCTCACCGCTTACACCATCAGCATGGTAGCCCCGTTCATCCCCGTAGCACAAGTTAGTGCTGCTCAAATTTGTACTCCTGACAAGCAGGGTGTTGATGACGAGCCTGGTCAAAAAGACCTCACACGCATGTGTAAAGACAATGCTGGTTTGCCTACATCCCAGCAATTGGTTTGGAACTACGATGATACGGGCTGGACGGGGAACAATACGGGTGATGCTTGCGCATTGTATGACACCGATAATGATGGCTTCGCCAATTATTCAGTGTGCGTAACTGTCACGGGCACCCCAGCCACTCAGGCTGTGTCGAGCCCAAGAATCTATAGTTGTGATGATAACTCAGTCGATAAATGTTTTAGCGCCACGTTGCAACCCTTAAACGGAACAACCTGCTCAGTCTCAATTACTGCAACGCAACCATTCGCTACTGGTGATAATAGCCCTAATGACACAACAGCCACTTGTACGGTGACTTCTGCAAGTGTAGGTGGTGCAACAGCAGCACTTATAGATGTTTGTTCGTATCCTTCGCAGCAGCCAAACTCTGACCCTTCAGACTGCATTATTTCAGTCGGTGGTGGCAAAATCGAGGTTAGAAAATCATTATCTCCAACCACAGACCCAGGAACATTCAACTTGAGTGTTGCCGGGACTGTTTACGCCACGGGCGGTAATGGCACAACTACGGGTGAGCGCGCAGTTGCCAAAGGCGTCACTGCTTTTGCCGAAACTGGCGCTGCTGGCACATTACTCTCTGGCTATAACATTTCAGTTGAGTGTAAGAGTGCCAATGGTACTGGATCGACATTGAGCGTGACAACTACTGGCACCGGAGCTTTTAGCGTTGATGTACCAGAAGACTCAGATATCGTGTGTATTATTACCAATACTAGGCAAACCGGCACCGTAATACTCGTTAAAAGTGTTACTAATAACAATGGTGGTACGCTTGGTGTGAATGACTTCGGTCTTACTATCGGCGGTAACGCCGCAACTAGTGGACAGGCCGTAACGTTACCAGCTGGAGTACCAGTTGCGATAAATGAAGCCGGTGCGACCGGATATAGTTTTGTTTCTATAACTGGCACTGGTTGTCCAGCGGCTTTAGGTGGTACGGTGACACCGGTAAACGGCCAAAACATCACCTGTACAATCACCAACGACGATCAAGCCGCACACCTCACACTTGTTAAAAGCGTCACCACAGATAATGGCGGTACCGCACTGCCAACTGCCTGGACACTCAACGCGTCCGGTCCAACCCCAATAAGTGGTACAACAGGTGCATCAGCTGTTACCAATGCAACTGTCTCGGCTGGAACCTACAACCTTTCAGAAACCAATGGTCCAAGTGGCTACACCGCAAGCAGCTGGGTATGTGTAGGTGGAACACAAAACGGTGCATCAGTCAGCCTCACACTCGGTCAGAGCGCCACCTGTACTATCACCAACGATGACCAAGCCGCAAGCCTGACGCTCATTAAAAACGTTACCAATGACAACGGCGGTACCGCACTGCCAACTGCCTGGACGCTCAACGCATCTGGCCCAACACCTCTCACAGGTACCACAGGTGCGGCAGCCGTAACAAACGCCCCAGTCTCAGTCGGCACATACAACCTTTCCGAAACCGGTGGTCCAACTGGCTACACAGCCAGCAGTTGGGTCTGTGTAGGTGGCCAACAAAATGGTGCGTCGGTTGCCCTGACTGAAGGTCAGAGCGCAACGTGTACCATTACCAATAATGACAATTCACCTTACCTGCAACTTGTTAAAACTGTTACCAATGACAATGGCGGTACAGAACCAAACACATCATGGACCCTCATCGCGACCGGTAGCACCCAGGCTACCTCTTTCCAAGGCACAACTGGTGTTAATTCGGGCAGTGTTACCAACTTCCTCGCTGGCTCATACACGCTGAGCGAATCAGGCCCAAGCGGTTACACAGGTGGCACATGGAGCTGTCAAGGCGGCAGTGCCATTAACGGCGTAATCCAGCTCGTACTCGGGCAGAGCGCAACGTGTACCATCAATAACAACGACAATGCCCCAACCCTCACCCTCAACAAAATTCTCGTCAAAGACAATGGCGGCACCGCAAATGAAAGTGACTGGACGCTCACCGCCAATGGCGGCGCAGCTGGCACGATCAGTGGCCCTGGCGCAGCCGGAAGTGCTGACGTTGTAAGTGGTGCAACTTTCAAAGCTGGCACCTATACCCTCAGCGAAAGTGCTGGCCCAAGCGGTTACACAGCTGGCTCATGGAGCTGTACTGGTAAAACTGTTACTAACAGCCAAGTAACTATTAATCTTGGCGACAACGTCACTTGTTCGATTACCAACAACGATCAACCAGGCACACTCATAGTCAACAAGGTACTAACCAACGATAACGGTGGCACCAAGACTGTTCAAAATTTCAGTTACACAGTCAACGGCGGTTCTTCACTCCCATTTGAAGCCGACGCAAGTAACAGCCAAAGCGTCAATGCCGGTTCATACAGTGTTGTTGAAGTCGCAGACAGTGACTACGCAACGACTTATGGCAACTCCCTCAATGGCAACGCGAACTGTTCAAACCTAGTCGTGCCCAACGGTGGCCAAGCCACTTGTACTATTACAAATAATGACAAAGCTCCAAAGTTAACACTCAACAAGATTCTCGTCAAAGATAATGGCGGCACCGCAAATGAAAGTGACTGGACACTCACTGCCAATGGCGGCGCAGCCGGCACGCTCAGTGGCCCTGGCGCAGCCGGTAGCACAGACGTTGTCAGCGGCGCTAGTTTTGACCAAGGCACCTACACCCTCAGCGAAAGTGCTGGTCCGAGCGGCTACAGTGCAAGCACATGGAGCTGTACTGGTAAAACCGTTACTAACAACCAAGTAACAATTAATCTGGACGATGATATCACTTGTACAATTACTAATGACGACAATGCACCTTCGTTGACACTCGTCAAATACGTTACAAATAACAATGGCGGTACGAGAGTTGCAGCCGACTGGACACTTTCTGCAACCGGACCGACATCAATTAGCGGCGCTGGCGGTGTAGCATCAGGCGCAAGCTTTGACCAAGGCACGTACACACTCGGCGAAACAACCATAGCCGGCTATCATGTTGGTGTGAATTGGAGCTGTACTCCTGTCGCCAACACCGGCACGTCAATCACACTAGCACTTGGACAGAGCACAACCTGTCAAATAACCAACGACGACGACGCTGCAAGCCTCAGCGGGACAAAGACAATAGCCAACACCGATTTGACATGGACCAACGACGGCAAGCCACCGGTCAGCGGTTGGGTCATCTACCTCGACCAGAACCAAAATGGCGTGCTCGACCAAGACGAACGCAGTACCACGACTGACACAGATGGAAACTACAGCTTTGGCGACCTCGTTGCTGGCGTGAACTACTACGTCAAAGAAGTAGTCACCTCACTCGGCAATGGCTGGGAACAGATTACTGGCGTAACCAACCCTGTCAACTTGACGCTTGGACAGAGCTCGACCGGCAATAACTTTAGTAACAAAGCCTATGGTCACATTACGGTCATCAAACAACTTGAACCATCATCAGACGAAGGCAAATTTAACCTTCTGATTGATGGAACAGCCAAGGCTACAAATGTTGGTGACGAAGGTACGACCGGTAGCATAAAAGTAGAAGCAGGCACACATAGTGTTAGTGAGCTTGCAGGTACAGGCACGAATCTAGCCAACTATAACAGTAGCTGGTGGTGCGGCAACCTCAATTCACTAGTCCCAGTTAATGTTGGAACGAGTACTAGCATTATCGTTCACCCCGGCGAAGATCAGACTTGTACCTTCACTAACACCCGCAAACTAGGTACAGTCAAAGTCGTCAAAGACGTCGTGAACGACAACGGTGGCACCAAGACTGCTGCAAATGACTTCACATTCAAGAATAACAACGGAACGGCTCAGACTTTCGTTGCGACTACAAGTCCTGATGGCGAGCGAGTACTCACGCTGCCTGTAGGTTCAGGCTTTAGCATTGTCGAACCAGAAGCGAATAGCGGCGGCTATACGACCTCATACTCAGGCACCTGTAGCGGAACGGTCACCGAACAAGAACAAACCTGTACCATTAAAAACGACGATAATGCACCTAAGCTAACTCTCAATAAAATCCTCGTTAAAGATAACGGCGGAACCGCAACGGAAGGCAATTGGACACTAACTGCGAACGGCGGTGATGCCGGTACACTTAGTGGTACTGGTGCCGCAGGAAGCACTGACGTCGTAAGCGGTGCAACTTTCAAAGCTGGCACCTACACCCTCAGCGAAAGTGCTGGTCCAAGTGGCTACAGTGCAAGCGCATGGAGCTGTACTGATGATAAAACGCCTAACGTCAATAACCAGATTACAATCAATCTTGATGATGATGTTACGTGTACTATCACCAATAACGATATCGCGCCTTCATTAACGCTCATCAAGCATGTCACGAATGACAACGGTGGAACTCAAAGCGCAACTGACTGGACACTTTCCGCGACTGGCGCAACATCAATAAGCGGTGCTGGTGGGGCACTGTCTGATGCAAGCTTCGATGCTGGCACCTACACACTTGGCGAAACAACTGTTGCTGGTTACCACGTTGGCATAAACTGGAGCTGTACTCCAGTAGCCAACACCGGCACTTCAATCACTCTCGCGCTCGGCCAGAGCACTACGTGTCACATTACAAACGATGACAACCCTGCAAGCATCAGTGGCACAAAGACTATAACGAACACTGACCTTACATGGGTAACGCAAGGAATGAACCCGGTCAGCGGTTGGGTCATTTACCTCGACCAGAACCAAAATGGCGTGCTCGACCAAGACGAACGTAGTACGACGACTGACGCGGATGGAAACTACAGCTTTGGCGACCTCGTCGCTGGTGTTAACTACTACGTTAAAGAAGTTCTAAACTCACTCGGCAGCGGCTGGGCACAAATTACGGGTGTTAATAACCCAGTTAATCCGACACTTGGCCAGAATGTGACAGGTAAAAACTTCAGCAACGAAGCACGTGGTAAGATTACGGTCATCAAAAACGTCAATGATGGTTTTGGCCACCTAAGTCAAGATGTAACGAACTGGACGTGGAGCTATGATGGAAAAGACGCAGACAAATCAGATATAGCGACCGGCAGCAATAATAGCCAGGTAGTACCATCAGGTACCTACGCCGTAACTGAAATGCAAAAAGACGGCTACCATGTTACCTCTAGTGTTTGTACGAACGCGCCAATACTCACCGATAGGGTGGTAACTGAAAACAGCAATCTAATTGCACCAAATGAGAGTCAAAGCATACTTGTTGGGTTGAACGGCGATGTCACCTGTACCTTTGTAAACACCCGAGATACTGGCACGCTAAAAGTCAATAAAGTCGTCGATGACGGCTATGGCAATAAAACTACCAACCCAGACGGTTGGACATGGGACATAGAGTACAACATTGGTTCTGGTTACGAAATGGGCTACAAAAAGACACTTGTTACTGGTAGTTACGACTTCAAAGAGAATCAACACCCAGATTACACGTTCACTTCACTTACTTGTACCCGTGACGGCGACCCATTTGAAGTCGAGCAAGACGAAGAAGCATCTGTGGAAATCGGCTATAACGAAAACGTTGAATGTACCTTTACCAATACCCGTAAAATGGGCGACCTGACCATCGTCAAAGATGCGCAGCCAAACAGCACACAAGAGTTCGAATTTAATGTCGAACCAGTCCTCGTCGACGACGAAGACGAAACGGTTACCGACTTTGACGAAGACCGCTTCACCGAAGAAGGTACTGCTCCAGACGAGTTTGACCTTGTAGATAGCAGCGACAGTGCTGAGTCACGTGAAAAGACCCTGAGCCTACCTACAGGCTGGTATGTAGTGACCGAAACAACTGTAACTGGCTGGGATTTGACCGATCTAGACTGTGGCGATACCGATTGGTTCGTCAGTGATGACAACCAGCTGGCAGTTAAAGTCGGTAACAATGACAAGATTGAGTGTACCTTTACCAACACTAAGCGCGCTGAGCTCACCGTCATCAAAGACGTACAGCCAGATAGCACCAAAGCATTTAGCTTTACAACTGACGTCGCAAAGGATAAAACAGGTGCTAACACGACCTTCAGCCTGGTAGATGACGGTAGTGGTCTTGGCACCAACAGCAAGAAGTTTGCAAATGTACTGCCCGGCACCTACACCATCACTGAAGATCAACTGAGTGGTTGGAAGCTCGACAACATTGTCTGTACTGGTACAGGAGTAACTATGACCCGCGACGGTGCTAAACTGACCGTGAAGCTAGCCGCCGGCGCAGTAGCAAGCTGTACCTTCGTTAACAGCTTCATCCCACAAGTACTGGCCGAAACTTTCCCACTAGCCCCAACCGGCACCTCAACTATCGTAACAACACTGTTGGCAACATTGCTCACAGTACTTGCCACAGCCCTCGTCTGGTACCGCCGCAAGGCAACCGTGCTCGCCTAGCAGCGCACGCACCCCTCCAAGATTTCGATGCACATTCTTAAGTATGCCTAAAACGCAGCGCAGCTCATGTAAGTATTATTACTGAGCGAATTGCAAATATAGTGTTTACTAATGGTACAAAACCAAAAGTTTCTCTAAAGGCTTACGTGCTTCAATCTAATGTGACCTGCGCAACGCGCATGTCGAAGGAGGGGTGTACCCATGAAAACAATCCTATCAACGGTGCCGTTACGTCGCCTGACGTCACGCGTGACCAGTGGCCTCGTGTCACTAACGTTCTTGGTGGCATATGTAGTAGCCACCGCCTGTGTGCCGCTGGCGTCGAGTCACGTCTTCGCGGCAACAGAAAACAACCCTCAGCTAAGTCTTCAAGAAGAGAGTGATGCAGCAGCAAATTCTCTTGCTGAAGAAAAAGTGGTTGTTTCAGAGCAAAAGAACGACGATGAACAATCTACTTCAAAAGATGAGGTACTATCGCAAGTACCTACTGACCTGCCCGATTCTGCAAACCAAGAAAACAGCGGTCTAGCAAGTGCAGAGAACGGACCGAGTGAGCCTAAAACTTTACTCGTCGCCCTAGAACTCGACAATAACTCACTTGCCCAGCGACAAGTAAACGAAGAAGAAACTTTAGTCGTACCTGAGAAAAAAGTTTTCGTATGTAAATATGTGGGAACACCCGGAGAAGATGAGCGTTTGCAGACTGGCGATAACCCAATTAGTGTCAGCGTGAATGCAATCAAAGATTATGCTGGCGTAGGTAGCTACTTCAATGACGCGCAAGGCAGATCATACGTTATCGCCGAAGACACTGGTCAGCCAGAACCAAAATGCCCAGCGGGCGATGAAGACACCGAAGTAACGCCACTTGCCCCATCCGTTACCGTTGTGTGTGGCCCAAAGAATGACACCATCCTGATACCGGATGTCGATGGCGTAACATATGAGACATCTAGTTGGGAAGGCAACGTGAAGACTGTTACGGCTACTGCCGACGAAGGCTACGTTTTCTCGGAAGGTGCAGTTACTACTTGGGAGTTTACTGATACGGACACCCCTTGCAAAGTCTTAGTTTGTAAGTACGTCGGTACCCCAGGCGTAGATGAACGCCTCAAAGATGGCAAAAACCCAATAAGTGTGAGCATTTCCTCGATAGAACACAACCAGTGGGACGGCACAATACCCGGCTGGTTCTCGGATGCCCAGGACCGATCGTACGTACTTGCCTATGACACAGGTCAGGAACTATCGCGTGATGATTGCCCAATGACTGATGAAGATGAGGAAGTAACACCATTAGCACCGAGCGTCACAGTGGTGTGTGGCCCGAACAATGACACATTGTCAATCCCTACTGTTACCGGTGTAACCTATGAACAAACTGGCTGGGTTAACGGTAAAAACACCGTTACTGCCACCGCAAATGAGGGATTCGTCTTCCCTGAAGAGACCGATACCTCATGGACGTTCACTGACACCAACACGTCCTGTGGCTCAGTACTCGGTGATGTCATCACGACCCCGACTACACCTGTCAAAGTTACTCCAATACCAGTTGTAGCGACTACGGCAGTACTGGCCGATACCGGCACGGACACGACATTAATAACGCTCCTCAACACTGGTTTGCTCGGAGCAGCACTGCTGACTGTCATGCAAAACAGTAAAAAGAGCAGTAAAATCGCCCGTAGCGTGCGACGTGTGGTAGAACAATTGCAGCTTGCATTTGCCACACCATTCACCGTACCTATAGTGTAGATATACACACTCAAACAGTAAGACCCCGGTTCGCCGGGGTCTTTTATGTTATGGCAGACGCCAAAATCGCCAAAAGTACAATAAAGTAGTATAGTATTGACAAAAAGTAAATAAAACTATAAAATAGTGATGTACACAATAGTAGCGTTTATTAACTACTTGTTACGGAAGGTGTTATCACAATGAAGAAGTCTCTCAATACCATTATTGCTAGTGGCGCAACCACTCTCACGGTTGCGGTTATGCTCATGGCGAGTTCAATGCCAGCCATTGCAGCTCCCAAGAATAGTGCCGCACCTGGCAATAACGGCACGCTCAAGGTGCACGAAATCGGTACTCCTAGTGGCACCGAAAATAACGACCCCAAAGTCTGCGCATTTAACCTTGAAAGCTTTGGGCTAGACCAAGCTCAGACCGGTTACTTGCAGTTTACGGTGCAAGGTCCGAACGGTAGCGCACCGAGTGCACAGTATGCATTTGGTCCTGCTAATACTGATGGTTACGCTGTAAGCCAGACTTTTAACAGTACTGGGGTTAAAATCGCCGACGGACGCTACAAAGTGACGTTGTACGGCAAAGATACGTCTAAAAAAGGTGTACAGCAAGACGACGAAAAGGCAAAGACCAAGGTTTTTACCGTCGACTGCGCTGCTGATGTCGAATCTGACAACTCGCCTAAGCCAGAGAAAACTAACACCCCTGGCAAACCTACCAAGCACGAAACTCCTGTCGAAACCGACAAACAAGAAGTGCCTGGCAATAACGGCACGCTCAAAGTTCATGAAATCGGCACTCCTGTAAAGCAGATCAATAACGACCCCCAAGTCTGCGCATTTGACATCGAAGGTTTCAAATTTGATAGTGGCCAGACCGGTTACTTGAAATTCAACGTACAAGGCAACGACGCACCTCACGGTGTTGCGTCTGAGGCAGTTTACGCCTTTGGCCCAACTGACACCGAGGGCTACGCTATCTCGGCTACCAAATTTAACACCAAAGACGGTGTTACAATAGCAAATGGCCACTACAAAGTTACGTTGTACGGCAAGGCTGATCTGAAAGATGAAAAAGCCAAGAGCAAAGTCTTTAAGGTCAGCTGCGAAACAACGCCTGTGACTCCTACGACCCCTCAGAACCCTGTGACA
Organism: uncultured Candidatus Saccharibacteria bacterium; assembly: GCA_964448075.1. Taxonomy (GTDB): domain Bacteria; phylum Patescibacteriota; class Saccharimonadia; order Saccharimonadales; family CAYUUR01; genus CAYUUR01. The sequence goes on from CAYUUR010000006.1 coordinate 9,556, forward strand.
CCATCAAATGCAGGGCAAGTGCTCGGAAGCACTACAGCCGCTACAGTGACCGCTGCTGCAGGCAAAATGCAAAACACTGGCACTTCTATCTTGGCCTCAACGCTTCTCGCGGTGAGCCTACTGACCGCAGCAATCTATGTAAGCAAAAAAAGACTGCCAGAAGCCGGTTTAGACAAAGACCAAATCGAACTCATCGCTCTGTAAATAACAACGTAGAGCCAATAAAAAACCTCCCCAACCGCGGGAGGTTTTTTATATTGTTTCACGTTACGAAACAGATACTGAGCGGGCTTTGAGTGAGAAGCGGTCAAGGGCTCTGATGACGGGTAACACCTCATGGCCGAGCGGGGTAAGCGAATAGCAAACAGAAATCTTGTCGAGCGTTTCTTCGTGCCGGGCGATAAGCCCTGACTTTTCGAGGTTTTTGAGGCGCGTGGTGAGGGTAACTGGGTTAACGTTGTCCAGACTGCGTTGAATCTCGCAGAACCGCTCCTCACCGTTTTTAAGTGTATCTATGATGCGTAGCGTCCAGTAATCGCCCAGTAATTTCATGGTTGAGACGCAGGTTTGTGATGTGTGGTGTGATTTTGTCATAAAAACTACTTGCTATAAAAAGTATAGTGACTTATACTTGATGGTACTACAACAATTATAGCACTCCTAGAAGGGAAATACAATGAAATCAGCACAAATTAGTAGATACGGTGACGCCACAGTAGTCGATATCAATGAGGTCAACACGCCAGTCGTGGGTGATAGCCAGGTCCTAGTTGAGGTCCAAGCCGTGAGCTTGAACCCATTTGACACGATGGTTCGCGCTGGGTACTTGCAAGAAGCAATCCCACTACAATTACCGGTTACACTCGGCGGCGATATCGCTGGTACGGTCACCGAAGTTGGTGCGAGTGTGACAAATGTCAGCGTGGGCGACAAAGTCTATGGTCAGGCAAATGTCGTGGCCGGCAATAGTGGTGCCTTTGCAGAATTCGCCGCAACATCAGCAGGTCAGATTGCAAAACTTCCAGCAAGTTTAGACTTTGAACAAGCCGCATCACTCCCACTCGTCGGTGTCAGTGCGGTGCAAGCGCTCAAAGACCATATCAACCTTCAAACAGGCCAGAAGATTTTTATCCACGGTGGTGCAGGTGGCATCGGCTCGGTCGCAATCCAGCTTGCCAAGCATCTTGGTGCATATGTAGCTACAACCGCATCCGGAGAAAAGCTCGATTACGTCAAACAGCTCGGCGCAGATGAAGTTATCGACTACAAGTCAGAAGATTTTGCTGCTAAGCTCAAAGACTATGATGCAGTTTTTGACACCGTTGGCGGTGATGATTTCAACAAGGCACTGAGCATCTTGAAAAAGGGCGGAGTAGCCGTATCGATGATAGCCCCAGCAGATGAAACAAAACTAGCTGAACTGGGCGTGACTGCAATTACGCAAAGCACGCACGTTACTACTGCTAAGCTTGATGAGCTACGACAACTAATTGATGCTGGTGTCGTAACTCCCCAAATTGGCAAGGTATACCCACTTGCCGACATCCAAAGTGCTTTTGAAACTCGAGAGAGCGGCAAAGTGCATGGCAAGGTTGTCGTTACGGTTCAATAGTATTGTTTTGAGCGAATGATGGGACTATCACTACGCTCCTACGCCCCAAAAGGACGTGAGTATACTCCCGTTTCCTTTTGGGGCTACGCGACCCCACGGCATTGCATCTTTTGCCTAGGGCATAATCTGAGCCATGGGTTCAGACCCCAAGACTCGTAGCATATAAAAAAATACCTAGACTTAAAGCCTAGGTATTTTTTATGGGGCGAATGATGGGGCTTGAACCCACGGCCTCCAGTGCCACAAACTGGCGCTCTAACCAACTGAGCTACATCCGCCGTAACTGATTGAAATGGTGAAATTATTGCTCAGTTGGTTAGAGCGCCTGGCGCTGATATCTATCAACTCGCCATTCGGCTCGGACAGCAACTGAGCTAATCCGCCATAGGGTAATGAGACAAACCTTTGGTTTTTCTCATCGCGCCGGCAAAATGGTTCACATTTTGTCGGGCTGCTCTTTTCCTTTAAACCCAAAGTCGAGCAGAAAACAGAGGTGATTATAGCGTAACGGCATCAAAAATGCAACTGAAGCATTAGGCCTGCGTGTTTTTGAAGCCTACAGATCGTCGTAAGTGTATTTGTCGCGGGCGGCGTAGAGGGCGAAGGCTTTTTTATCTATTTCGGTTGGGTGCGTGTCGTTAAGCGAGCGAGGGTACAGATGATGTGCACGGACAGTGTTGTACTCGAGAGCATACAAAAACACCTGAGCTTGCAGGTAAATCCAAAAAAGCAGGACAATTACGATGCCAAACTGAGAGTTTAGTGTAGTCTGCCGCTGCAACTGGTAAGCGACGAGTAGACCGCCGATTGACTGCAGAAAAAGTAGGCCGACAGCAGCGATAAGCGCACCTGGAACATTCGCAATGGGACGTTTTCGTGCCGATGAGCCAAACGTAAACACTCCCCAAAACACCGTGAAAAGTGTAATAAAACCAATCGTACCAAGCACAATTTTGACGGGGTAGGCAAACGTCGAGCTTGTCGCGTACCCCGATAACGCCGCTGAGATGAGCAGCCCAAGCCCCGCAAAGATGATTATGAGCAGGCTGCGAATGGTTGCAACAGGGAAACCGGCTCGTTTTTTGCGCGGCACACTCCAGACAATGTGAAGCGCATGTTGTACGGCGTCGGCCACACCTTTGGCGCCGTAAAACGCTATCAGCACACCAACAGCAAGTGCGAGACCTGTCTTGGTCGGGTTATGGAAGCTGGCAGTTAGCGTTTCGCCGATGGCAGGGAAATAGCCTGTTATGCTCGCCAGCAGACGTTCTTTGAGGCTCGTGTTGCTTTGGGCTAGTAGCTGAATGCCCACTGTTGCAACGAGGAATAAGGGAAAAAGCGATAAAAACCCATAGTAGGTTATAAGTGCGGCCTGGTGTCCGCCCTCGTCCTCGTGGTATTTCTTGATAATCGCGACGGGCAGACCGAGAAATGTGTGGCGTTGCTGCAAACTATCAAATTTGGCGATATAACGCTTAGTAACTGATTGTTTTTTTGTGGTGTTTTTGTCTGAGCGGCCCATAGTAGTTTTGTTATTTGCCTTTAACTGCGCGAGCAACGTCGCGGACGGCTTGGGCGACTTCTACGACCTTATTGACGTTGTTGGTGACATTGTGGAACTTGTCTTGAACTGACTTCTCGAGGGCGATAAATTTGTTGCGGATGACGATAATGGCTGCCACGAGCGCAGTAACGAGCCCAAGCATGACGACCATAAATACTATCGCGATAACATAATACGTTGTTTCTAGACCTGACATGTGAGACCTTTCAGTTATTCAAAATGTAAATGACCAAATCAATCACCAAGTAATCATAGTGGCGCCCCGGACAGGATGATTCGCTACCGCGAATGCTTCGCCCGCTCCAGCGACTTACATCTTTTGCATGCGCAAAATCTGACGTCACAGGTTCGAATCCTGTCTTGAAGTGCTAATAAGATGTAAATGACCATATCGATTACCTTGTAATCATAGTGGCGCCCCGGACAGGATTCGAACCTGTGACCTTAGGCTTAGAAGTCCTCTGCTCTATCCAGCTGAGCTACCAGGGCAGGTGCGCCTACCTCAGATTATAACAGAGGGTGACAGGTGTAGAAAATCGGGTATAATACATGGGGTAACTTCTGCGGGTATAGTACAACGGTTAGTATGCAAGTTTTCCAAACTTGAGATGGGAGTTCGATTCTCCCTACCCGCACCAGATATATTGAGTTAGCTTGGGTTGAGTCAATATATCTGATATCGATAGGTGGATCGAGGTAGAAGGAGTTCGCTATTTTGCCGTTTAGGCAAAATATATGCTGAACCCGAATGAGCCAGCCAAAAGTTAAGCTCATACGGCGTGAGGCTATATTCTCCCTACCCGCACCAGTTATGTTGGCTCAGCTTAAGCGAGTGGACTAATTTAAGAAGTTTTCAAATCGAATGTGGCTTTCTTAATAAAGGAATCCGACGATGATAGTGCCTAAATTACAGCAGGGCGGTGAGCTGGACAAGTCAAGCCCTGATTATTACCAGCAACGGGGGCAGCAAAGCTTCCGACCGAGACGAATCCGACAGATACTAAAGCTTTTTAGCCCTTTATTAATACCAGTGGCAGTAGTCGCTGCTGTAGCAAATGAAAACGATTCAAACGAACGACAGCAAATATTTCAGACTGTCGTCAGCCAAGATGGTTTTTCAGGTGGTGAAAGCGTGTACAGCATACGGAATATTGCGCATTTTGCACTACTTTCATTAGGAGAGTGTCAATTCCCAGAGGCAACCGCAGCAGGTGATTTTAGCAGTCAAGAACCACGCATCACTACTTATACGGTCGAGTTTGGTTCTAAGACATTCAATAAGCACGGCGAACCTATCCCTGCAGTTTATACTGTCCAGAACGCCGCCGAGCTACGTCACTACCCTGAGCTCGCTCACTGTTGATATCAAAAAGACCCCTCAGATATCTGAGGGGTCTTATGTTTACCGTAGTTTTTATTTATAATCGAGAGACGATAGAGCGATTGCGCAGGTAAGCTGCAGCTGAGCCGATCAGCGTCGATAGCACGACGATAGCAGCAACAGTTGAGGCTGGACCAGTTGCAGGAAGAACTTCTGGCTCTTCTTCTGGCTCAGGTGTTACAGGCGTAACCGGAGGAGTCACGGGTGGAGTAACCGGTGGCTGCACAGGTGGCTGAACTGGAGGTTCAACCGGTGGCTTTACGCTACAGTCAGTCTTTGTCTTAACAACAATCTGAGCTTTAATAGTGCGACCCATGTGACCTTTGGCGCCAACAGTGGTGACCTCTGGGCCAACGTAGGCATCCATCTGAGCGTTGGTACATTCGTCAGGAACAGCGATGGTTGTGGTTGTATTACCATCGGTACCAGCCTTCAGGATGACAGACTTGCTGTCAAACTTTGTCTGTGGGTATGCAGTTTTGTTACCAAAGAATCCGACCCCGTTATAATTTGCTGGCATGACATATGAGCTCACAAAAATCTCTACGTCTTTACACAGCTTGCCGCCTGAGCGGGTTTTGACTGTAACGGTGTCATTAGACATCCAAACGCCTTTTAGATTACTTCTTTTCGAACCGTCGACACAGCTTGCTGCGCTGACTGCGCTTGGCTGCATGATACTGATTGTACTACCGCTTGCAACAACTGCTGCAGTAATGATTAATGATTGTAAGATCTTTCGCATAAACTATAACTCCTCTCAAAACAGTTATACCCACATAGTAGCACACAATAGCGCATAAGTCAATAGGCTTGTGTTTAAGTTTTTTATCGTAGGTATACGTTAGAGGTCTTGGAAGATTTCGATGTGGGCGCCGAGGGAGTTGAGACGTTCCGCCAGATCTTCGTAACCACGCTGTATTGTGTAGATATTGCGTAGGGTGCTGGTGCCTTCGGCGGCAAGCATGCCGATGAGAAGAAGGCTAGCTGGGCGCAGGGCGGGTGGGCAGACGACATCGGCTTTGCTGAACTTGGTTGCGCCGGTGATATACACACGGTGTGGGTCGGCCAATTCAACGTTGACGCCGATCTTGGTCATTTCGGTGTAGTAAATGGCGCGGTTTTCGTACATCCAGTCGTGGATGAGCGTGCGTCCCTTGCAGACAGCGGCTATTGGGACAAAATAGGGCAAGTTGTCGGCGTTGATGCCAGGGAACGGAAGGGGGTGGATCTTGTCGACCAGCGCACGTAAAGAGCCGTCATGCTTATGAATGGTCAAGTCAACGAGGTCGGTCTCGCCGTTGCCGGCCTTGTATCGTTCACTTATGTCATAGCTGAGCCCCATTTTACGGAGCTTGAGTAGCTCGAGGGTGACGAAGGTTATCGGGACTCGCTCGATGGTAACCTGTGAGTTGGTCGTAACGGCGGCCGAGATGAAGAACATCGCTTCGATGGGGTCTTCGCTAGGAGCATAGGTGACGTTTTTGCGCACGCTAGTGACACCTCGAACGCGCAAGGTACTTGTGCCGATTCCTTCTATTCGTACGCCTAGTTTCTGCAAGAAATAACAGAGGTCTTGCACCATGTAGTTCGCACTAGCGAATTCGATAATGGTTTCTTCGGGCGTACGAGCGGCAGCCATTAGGGCATTTTCGGTTACGGTGTCGCCGACTTCGTAGAGCGCAAAGCGACCTGGTGATTTTTTCTCAACTGAGACGTTGTAGTTACCATTGCCAGCCTTGATACTGACGCCAAATTCTTCGAGCGCGAACAGATGTGGCTCGACGGTGCGTTGTCCGAGCTTGCAGCCACCAGCATACGGAATCTTGAAACTGTCATAATCATGCATCAGGCTACCAATCATCATGAGGACTGAGCGGGTTTTGCGGGCAGCTTCTTTGTTGAGTTTGTCGAGTTGTAACTCGTTCGGGCGCTTTAGCTCAAGGTCGTTACCTTCGAGCCACTTAGCCTGGACACCTATGCTCTCAAGAACCTCGATAATACGAAAAACTTCCTCGATACGGGGGAAGTTTTTAAAACGGGTCGTACCGTGGTTGAGAAGGCTTGCACAGAGTAGACCAACTGCGGCGTTTTTGCTGGTTTTGAGCATTATTGATCCGCTTAGCTCATGGCCGCCCTCGATACGTAAGTTGACGCTACCGCTACCGATACTAATTATCTGCTTGTTCAGGGCTTCGCTCAGGCGGGAGAGGGTTTCGAGGCTGAGGTTTTGCTTGCCTTTTTCTATACGGTTTACGGCTGACTGGCTGGTGCCAAGGCGTTTTGCAAACTCAGTCTGTGTCATACCGCGCTCTTGGCGCACACGAGCAACAAACTCGCCGATTTTTTCATTGGTCTTAGTAATCATGGCGATTAGTATATCACAAAAAGTATAAAGTAGGTCAACCAATGTGCTCACGGTTTTTGTGCTGAAGTGAGCCCTGTTGAGTGTTCGTGTGACCGATGTGGCTCAAAAAGTTTGGAAAAATTACTACAGCACAATACCTGCCAAGCGTGTAAACTATAGGTATGATCTGAGTGTGCCGTGGAGGATCCATCTCTAAATGGCGGCGTTTTGCTTCAAAAATAAAAGCAAAACGAACAGCTAACAAACCGAGATGAGACGAGTACGCTACGAATACTAACTTTCAACGAAGGGGTGTTACATGGATGACAAAACAATAGCTGATCTGATTGCTTTAGAAGAAAAGCGTCAACGTGAGGGTCTTGAACTTATACCGAGCGAAAACTATGTCAGTCGTGATGTACTTACTGCTATGGGTAGTATCTTTACCAACAAATACAGCGAAGGGTATCCTGGTAAGCGCTACTACGGTGGGCAAGAAAACACCGATGTGCTCGAGCAACTTGCCATTGACCGCGCCAAGAAGCTCTTTAAGGCAGACCACGCCAATGTCCAGCCGCACAGTGGTGCTCCCGCAAACGAAGCAGTGTACTATGCTTGGCTCGAAAGTGGCGACACGGTGCTTGCCATGGACCTCGGTCACGGCGGTCACTTGACCCATGGTGCGCCAGTCACACGTAGCGCGCACCAGTACAATTTCATCCGCTACAAGATGAAAGACCCAGCGACCGGTGAGATAGATTATGACGAGTTGCGTGAGCTAGCTCTCAAGCACAAGCCCAAGATTATACTTGCCGGTTTCAGCGCTTACCCACGGGAGCTTGACTATGCAAAGTTTGCTGCCATCGCCCGCGAAGTAGGTGACGACTGTTTGCTCATGGCCGATATGGCGCATATCGCGGGGCTCATTGTTGCTGGCGTTGCTAAAAACCCATTTGACTACGGCTTCCATGTTATTACGACGACGACACACAAAACATTGCGTGGACCACGAGGCGGTCTCATCCTCAGCAAGGGGACTGTGTCGACACCGCTGAAGGCGCCTGAAAAGACACTTGAAAACATCCCGACACTTATTGACCGAGCAGTGTTCCCTGGCACACAAGGCGGCCCACACATGCATACCGTTGCAGCGAAGGCTGTTGCTTTTGGCGAAGCGCTAAAGCCAGCATTTAAGACGTATGCTCAGCAAATAGTTAAAAATGCCGCGGTGCTGGCTGATGAGCTCGCAAAGCGTGGCTTCAAGCTCGTTACTGGCGGTACGAGTAACCACCTTATTTTGGCTGATGTGTACAGTAGCTTTGGCATAGATGGTAAGGTTGCCGAAGAGGCGCTAGATAAAATTGGACTTACGCTCAATAAAAACTCTATCGCTGATGATCCGCTGCCACCCTTCCGCCCAAGTGGCATTCGACTGGGTACACCTGCGATTACGACTCGTGGGCTCAAAGAAAAAGACATGGTCAAGGTGGCTGATTGGATGAAACAGGCGATTGACGCGCGTGAAGACGAGAAAGCTCTTTCCAAAATCCGTGATGAGGTTCGAACCTTCGCACTCAAATTCCCACTTCCAAGCGACAAGAAATAACTTGGTTAATAATAAATCTGCATGCTTTTTGCTTGGCATTGCTTATTTAATCTGATATTTTCGCGCTGTCATTCTGATCGTAATGAAGTGAAGTAGAAGAATCTCTCCTTCTGTATTCTTTTTCCCTGTACTTTTGCTTGGCCAAAAGTACCAAAATCCACCGAACGACGCAAAAAACCGACTGACTGGCACTTTTTGTTCCAGCTGTCTGGTGCGTGCGGAACTCGCTTCGCTCAAACAGTCCTCCTTACGCAGGCAGCTTACACAAAAAGTACCAATCAGTTTTTATGCGATGCTCGGCTCTGGCGGCGACCCACATCTAGCAGCCTCGAAGGATAGTCAAAGAGTCTCCCCTAAGTTACTTTCGTAGCAGTTCCCGAACTGCGGTCGGCTTACTTTTTGGTTCGCCAAAAAGTAAGATAAAAAACTCGGCACGCTTCCACCATCTTGGTGATCTGTTGTTGCTGATTACAACGGCCACACACTAGGCTTAGCTACGCATGTGTCCTGAAGTTGTAACAGACAACAACATTTCCGTCCAGGATGGTTCCAGAGTGCCATTTAGCTGCAAAACCCCTTTGTAATTTTGGGCGCAACGAAGTGTTGTCGAAGAATATGCGTGAAGACATTCAAGATTCTAGA
>CAYUUR010000007.1:0-10154 GCA_964448075.1 uncultured Candidatus Saccharibacteria bacterium
ACAACTCCCGAGGAGTACTAGCGCGACTCGTTTGATTCTTCCAAACAGAATAGGCACCTCCTTCTTTGTTTATAGCTCTAGTATAACCCAGCTTGACCCCAATGCGCAAAGAATAAGCCCGATGGTTCGATGGTTCATGCTTAATTACACACTATGGCATGCATATCATGGTTCGGCTCGAGGAATGTTTCGATAGGCATACGCTCTCGGCTCGACGAGTCGTCGGATTTGTCGCAGACGTAATTCATAATTCGGCATGTACTTCCACGATTGCCAGTCGAGCCACTGTGTCGTATGACCAGTGTCATACAGCATATTGAGGATTACACCGCCACCCTCCACGCGGTTTATGTGGCTGAAGGCGTGGGCACCGTTAACCGTATCATCATCGACTGAGTACTCATAAAATTTTGTCGAGTTTTCACCCTTAACTGAGTCGGGGTAGCCCAAGAAAACAGAACAAGCCTGCTGCGAAGACAGCATGCCACTCGTCAAACCCGCATTGATGCCCATATCACGGAGCACAATCCAATCCAAGAAACTTTCTCGCCGCTTTATAACCCCACCAGCGTTGATGAGCACGCCTGTACCCTTCCCAAACGGAACGCAGTTCCTCGTCTCCCATTCGGCTGGCTTATCGATAATCGAATCACTGTTATACGGTGTTGCGTTTAAATTAAGTGCGATGACATGGAACTTCTTGCCTGGTACTAAGTCTGTCATGCCGCCAGGTAAGCTCGCAATCGCATTGGCAGCCTTTTTTGCATAAATGCCACCCGCGCTATCGCCGTCTATGACAATTTCGATAAAACCACTTTCGGCAGGCTTGATGCCACTTTCATCTATCTTTTTTAATAATAGCTCGGTAGTTTTTACGTCTGAAAGTCGTGTCCCAAAATCGGTTGATAGCATGCACCCACCATATTTTTCTACTGTTGGACCGAAGATTGCGGCCGTGTGATGTCCAGTAGGAAGCCCCGTTCCAGGCGACTTGTCATAGATAAATTTTGCATTTGTGCAATCTACCGTGTGCTGTGTGACTGATGGTTCTCTCGGTTGATCCCAAAAAAGCAAACTAGCTCCTAGGTCTACAACCGGAAGACCAAACGCGACCGCAAGTGCTCCCGAGGCAATCCTCACTCGTTTTTTAAACTTCGGCGAAAACCGCTCAGGTGTAATCTTAGGCACCGGCGTAAAATACAGTTCATTATCTCCACCTACGTCATCAATTCCATCAGGAGCAGGTTTCACATCTAGTTCTGCTGTGGTCGCATCTTCAATGATAGTTGCTGGCAGTTTTGGCTGCGGCACAACGTGGCCAGTGTTTTCTAGTTCAGCGGCGGTCACCAAAAACGTACCGTCAAATGTTGGCAGCTGCGTAGACAGGCGAATAAACTCGAAGTTTGCCATATCATCATCATAAGCCTCTTGCAACCGCAACTCAACAGTTTTATACGGTGTGCAATGAGGAATTCACTGGTATGTAGTTGCTTGGAATCAATGCAAGGTCAATAGCTGCCAACTGCATGTGCTAATCGGTGACAACGAGCTCACCCATGTACTGGCTCTGCAGATGGTCGTGAAAACCCCATGTGCCGACTTTGGTCGGGGTGAAGGTGGTCGATTTACCGGGGCCAATTGGTTGCGTGTTAAGCTCGGGTTGCAAAAGATGTGTCGGGTGATTGTCAGAGGCGAACTCAAGTGTCATAGATGAGGTGTTTTTGACGGTCACCGTCTGACCTTTTTGGACCGCATAACTTCCGCTGTCGAAACCATCATCACTAAAGAAGATTGTCAGTGCCTCATCTGGAGCGACCGGCTGAAATTGCGTTGCGGTAGTGTTTGTGTTGTTCTCAGTTGCCGTTTGCGAGGTTTCGGTCGACTGGGTACTCGACGTCTGCTCATCGTCTTGACGGTTCAACACATAGTAGCCGAGCGCGCCTAAGAGTATGAGCACAATCAACCCACCGACCCAGTACCCGACATTGTTTTGCTTTGGTTCCATTACGACCCTCCTTTTTTAGTATCATATACGCGGTTGTACACAACCGAGGCGATAAGACTTATACCGAGTAGCCACCACACGACTCTGAACCACGATATGGTGAGTTCTTGGCCGAGCATGAGGGCGTGCACGAATATTGCGGCCATGGCGAAGACTTGTGCCCCATCGACGTAGCGCCACCACGACCGGTCGCTGAACCAGCGGTGAAACTCAAAAGCGAGGAACACTGTTAGTGCAGCGCTACCAAGTAGCACAAACAGCCATTCTGAACCGTAGGCTGTTTGGTAACTACCCGGCGGCAGGCCGAGGCCGTCGCGGAAGAGCCCATAGTTTACGAGCACCGGATGTGCGATGAGCAGGAACAGAACGAGGCCAGACGAAGCCTTCCAGTAGGCCGAGTGAGCCTTTTGCTCGATGCCCAATAGGCGCTGAACTGAGCCAAGTGTGAAATGTGTCCACATCAGCACGAATGCCAGCAGCCCAAACAACGGAAATACTTCATAAATAGTCAGGTTGCCGGCCAACGCATCTCTGCCCTGCACCCATACCGCCAGCACAACCAATATAACAATAACTCCTGTCAGCCATTCAACCGTTGCGAGTCGCTGCACCTTGGTTTGCGTCATAGGTTCATTATACGCGCACCCGCCCCCAAACTTTGTCTCAAAAAGATGGTGCAACGAGATTGTGGGTTATACTTATGGTTATGGAAGATTTAACCTCACTACAAAATACTTTGAACGACAACATCACTAAGGGCGTAACAACCGGCATCCAAGATCAGCTCGAAAAGCTCATCGCATTTATAGTCGTACCCTCGATAATCCTCACTGTAGTCATTATCGTGTTGTACGTGCTGCACACACTACGACGACGCAAAATAGAAAATGCCATTTTAGAAATACGTGACAACCTGCGAGAAATCAAACTCGCCCAAGTCGCCCCAGCCAAAACATGGGCTCAACCCCCAACCCCCACACCGTCCCCCACCGCCGACACACCACAGTCGTAAATGCTCGCAAGCCAAACTCCCAATAATATCTAATAAATGTAATAATTCTTACATAATACCCTTTACTTGTATTGTAATCGGTGATATAGTAGTTATTATAAATTGTTGCGTTAGGCTTTTCTGAGTAAAACATGAACTCAATATCTATTGTATTGCCCACTTATAACGAAGCGGAGAATATTACTCCCATGTTAAGTGCACTCTTAAAAATGGGCAACACTAACGGCTATAACCTCAATATACATGTCATAGACGACAACTCTCCAGACGGTACTGCAAGTATTGTTGAAGCCGCTTCACAAGAGTTCGACAATATCTACCTTGTAAAAGGCAAAAAAGAAGGTTTGGGAAAAGCATACATCAGGGGTTTCAAGCATGTACTCGACGAAAAGGATCCTAAAATAGTTGTAATGATGGATTGCGATTTTTCTCATGACCCGTTCGCGATTCCTACACTTGTCAACGCAATCCATGACGGGCATGATTATGTTATCGGATCAAGATATGCAGAAGGTGGCGCCATCCCTGGTGACTGGCCAATAAAACGAATAGTAAACAGTAAGGTTGCAAATATTGTGGCAACGCATGTCGGTGGTATAGATTCGTCTGTTAAAGACATTTCTGGTGGGTTTAAAGCTATACGCACAAGTGCCTTACGCGGAGTAGATTACGAGAGTATTAATACGTACGGTTACGGTTTTCAAATGCACCTACTTCATCTTTTTCTACAAGCCGGGCACAAAGTACACGAAGTGCCAATTGTGTTTAGGGATCGCAGATTTGGTGACTCAAAAATGAGGCTAAGTGACATAATCGGCTTTTTACAGTGCGCATATGGTCTAAACCCTAACTCTTCTTTTAAAAAGCTCCAAAGGTTTGCAACCGTTGGCGCAACAGGCATTGTTATAAATTTGGGGGTATTATATCTCTTAGCAACGACAACTGCACTACCCACAATTGCTGCATCTGCAATTGCGGTGTCGATAAGCATACTCACGAATTTTATACTTCACTCAACTTACACTTTCCGAGGAGTTAGCGACAACTCTTGGCGACATTTTGCAAAATACAGCCTTGCGTCTACGGGTACTGCACTGATGACTGTCGCATTATTTAGCCTTCTTCACACAGTAGTCGGGATGTACTACTTGCTCGCGCAATTTGTGGCAATTTGTATTTCGTTTTTTACAAATTACTGGATTAGCGATAACCTCATTTGGCGTAAGCATGCAAATCGTTGAAATTGCATTTTTTGTATTGATACTAGCGCTGACTCTTCAGGGCTTAATTAATCTCGCATTAAGCTTATACGCATGGGAAGACCCAGAAAGAATTCTCGAGAATGCTAGCCCGAAAAAATTTCAAAAACCTCAAAAAACTTTTACTATCTTAGTGCCCGCTCGCCACGAGGAAGCTGTGATTGGCGATACAATACGCAAAATCTCACAAATGAACTACCCCAAGAGTATGTATGAAGTTCTTGTGATATGTGACAATGGTGATATTGGAACCCTTGAGGCCGCAAAAAGGGTTGTAGTGAACCATGCCATTTCAAATCTCAGAGTCGTTGCTTATGCAGATAAGCCAATTAGTAAACCTCATGGCTTAAATGTTGGTTTAAAACTCGCCAAGTATGAAATCGTTACAATTTTTGACGCAGAAGATGAAGTTCACCATGATATTTTGAACATTGCGAACACACTGTATATCGAAAAGAATGCGGACATTGTCCAAGCCGGTGTACAACTCATGAATTATAATTCAAATTGGTTTAGCGTGCATAATGTACTTGAGTATTACTTTTGGTTCAAGTCAAGAATGCACTTTCATGCAAAGGTTGGGATGGTACCGCTCGGAGGAAACTCTGTCTTTTTCAAGACTAGAGACGTGCTTGAAATTGACGGCTGGGATGAGGCATGTCTCACCGAAGATGCAGATATAGGGATTAAGCTTTCTTCCGCAGGGAAGAAAGTGGTGGTTACGTACGACCCATCCCACATTACTAAAGAAGAAACACCGGACTCAGTAAAATCGTTTATCAAACAGCGGACTCGCTGGAACCAAGGCTTTTTGCAAATCTTGAAAAAACAAAATTGGCGTCAATACGATACTTTTGGTAAAAGAGTCTTCTGTGTTTATGTATTAGCATTCCCACTTGTGCAAGCCCTGTTACTCTTTCTGACACCTTTCGTTGTTTATATTGGGCTAACAGCAGGTCTGCCATTTATATTGAGTTTTGTTAGTTTTATGCCCTTGCTGATAATTATCCTCCAACTGATGGTTTATCTCGTAGGTTTTTATGAATTTTCTCGAGAACAGAAACTTAAAATTAACCCAGTGTGGTATTTAAATCTTGTAGTAACATTCTTGCCCTATCAGTTCCTTCTTGGTTATAGTGCCATACGAGCATCTATCAGGGAGATCCAAGGCAAGTCCAACTGGGAGAAAACATCTCATAGCGGGCTTCACCGAAAAACCCCATTAGAGGCAAAGTTGTAATGTTAAACGCGCTTAAAGAAAAAGTCTGCAAACTTTTTGCCAAAATTGACAAAAAGGACTTGATAATTCTACTGATTATCATTTCAATATCGGCAATTGCACACGGTTGGAATATGTTTAATTATCCATCATATTTTGATGATGAAGGTACGTATATGTCACAGGCGTATTCCTTTGCAACTCAAGGAAAGCTTGCTCCATACACATATTGGTATGACCACTCACCTTTAGGCTGGATGGTAATAGCTGGTTGGCTAAAACTTACTTATGAGCTTGTCGACTTTAATAATCTTATCGACTCTGGGCGTGTGTTTATGCTTATCATACAAATACTTTCTACTGTGTTTGTATTTAAAATCATAGAAAAAATAACTAAGTCGCATTGGCCTGCTGTTATTGGCGCCTTACTTTTTGCACTAAGTCCAGTAGGCATACCGCTACATCGTATGGTGATGTTGGACAATATCATGGTGATGTTTTTACTTGCCTCTATACTACTTATTCTAAAAACTGAAAAAATGTCTAGGTATATATGGTCCTCAATTTTATTCGGGGCAGCAGTATTATGCAAAGAATCAGCAATCTTCTTTTTGCCGGCCTTTATAATCTGTATTTATCTTCAATGCCATAAAAATCAAAGAAAAATGACACTTATATCGTGGGGTTCGGTTTTTAGTCTCGTAATCTTTTTATATCTACTTTTTGCCATGCTAAAGGGAGAGCTTTTTCCACACGGTGTGTTTGGAGATGACGCCGTTCCACACGTGAGCCTTATTGAAACATTATCTTGGCAGTCATCTAGAAAGGGGGGTTTCTTTTTGTCGAGTGACAGTGAATTTATGTTCGCATTACGAAATAGTTGGTTACCAACAGATAGCCCCTTACTCATAACAGGGACAGTGTCTACTTTGGCTATAGTAATTTGGGGTTTGATTAAACGAAATTGGAATTACTTATTATTGGGTTTATTGTCCGTACTATATATCTTCTATCTTACACGAGGTGGAATTGTTAATGATCAGTATCTTATCCCATTAATCCCGTTATTCTCTATATGTATAAGCATGCTGTTATATACTATTTTGCAAAATTTATTTGTACGAAGCATTAAATTTAAACTACTAGCAACAGCTATACTCTTAACTATTCTGATGCCATTTATGCTCGTGTACGCACATCGTACCCAATTATATAACGTTGATTTTGCGACGCACCAACGTCATGCATATCAGTGGTATTTAAATAATATAGACATGGACTCATTCTCATCGGTTGACGGGTATATGATATCTGATTTTCTCGTCAACAGGAGTAATGATATATATAATGACTCAGGTCCGCAACATTATTGGAAAGTAGACCAAGATCCGGCGCTTACGGACAAGTTTCTTCACAATAATTGGATGAACATTGAGTATGCTGTCACATCGTCTAAGGTTGAGCGTGAAACCAGAACTCAAGCCGGGCTTCCAATGTTAACGGAATTACTTGATAACTCTAAGGTTATTGCACTGTTTATACCTAAAGAATCGATATCTACCAATAATCAAATTACACTAGCCTACAGTGGGCCTATCAAAATATACCAACGCAAGTCATATGATGAAATTATCCTTAACAACTCTTGGAAATCATACAAAAAAGTATTTATAAAATCATACGGGCAGGTGTTAGACCCAGAGACAAAGTCGACTACCTCAGAGGGTCAATCGTATGCCATGATTAGGGCAGAACGACAGAATGACAAAGTTATGTTTGATGGTTTTTGGCAATGGACTACTGATCATATGCAACACCGTACGTCGGATAAATTATTCTCATGGCAATGGACGCAATTAAAAAATGGTACTTTTAAGCAAACGGATTCTAATTCAGCTACAGATGCCGACATCGATATTGCTTATGCGCTCTTGCGAGCATTTGAGCGTTGGGGTGATGTGAAATATAAAGTAGCCGCGATTCAAGTTTTAAATGATATTTGGAAAAAAGAGATAAAAGAGATTGATGGGAGATACGTAACGCTTAGTTCTGCGGATCAGCAAGGTGAGTTATTTAGAATCAATCCATCATATTACTCTCCTTATCAATTCAAGTATTTCGCTAAATACGACAAAACACATGACTGGCAAAGGGCCGCCGATGATAGTTACGCAATATTACGAGACGTACAAGATTTGTCGCCAATAGGTCTGTTCCCGAATTGGGCGTATATCGACAACACCGGTCGAGTAAGTAGTGGTACCGTCAAAGATGAAAACACCTACGGGTATGACGCATTTCGTATCAACTGGCGTTTGGGATTAGATCTGAAATTCAATAAAGATGAGCAAGCTCGCGCAATACTTGCTAAAATCAACAGTTTTTATAGCGAGCAAGTCGAAAAATCTAATGATATTTATGCTGCATATAATCTCCAAGGCGTGCGCTCAGTCGAGTATTTGGATGTAGCGCCAATGTCCGCCGTTTCGATTAACGCATATTTGCTTAATGATAGCCGAGTTAGTACTTACGCAAATAATTATTTAAACCAGAAATTCAATTCAAAAGCGTACTCGTGGGGCGATGCGAATAACTACTACAACCAAAACTGGGCATGGTTCGCGTTAGATTTACAGAGTAACAATAAATAGTACTCGTAAAACAACTCGTACGGGTTGTTTAAAGGTTGCGACGCAAATGTAAGCATGGACACATGTTGGGTGGGGCGATGATGACAGTTGGGGGTTGTGGTATAGTTTTGAGACATTATGTCGTATGAGTTTAGTGGTCAGAGCGAAACGCAACACCCCATGTGGGAGGGAGCAGTTTCTGGCATGGTTACGGCAATTGGGTGGGGTCTTATCGCTCGCGAAGATGCCCCTTTGACTGTTAAAAACGTCTGCATAAGTTTAAGACAAGAAGGCTGGCTCGATAATCTCGGCGAGCTGCAAAGATATCTTAGAAAGCGGCAAGCCATCGTGCAACTCTTTGCGAAGCAATTTAATCCAGGCGAAATACACGGTACGAGCTGTCTCGATGTCGTTACTGGCGAACCGAAAGAGTACTACCTCATGATCACTTTCGGCACCCAAGATATTGAAGCACGGCGTAACACGCTCGGCTTGTCGCACGAGGTCAATGAGACAACCCTCGCAAGACAAACCGGCGTGCTGATGCTGGGTGATAAACTTTTTTAAATGTAAACTGTCGGCCTAACGACTACGTTTCTTGGTCGAGCCCATAAAAACGCTGCCAAATTTTGTAAGCATCGTTTAGCCTCATTTTCGCGTTGCTAGCTTGTAGTTTTAGCTTTTTGAGTTCAGCTCTTTTAACGCTTTTTAGTGCTTCTCCGTCCGCTTCTAAGCGACTGATAACTCTGACAAGATCCACATAGCGCTGTTCCCGAAGCTCTACGAGCCCATCAACAATAGCCGGCCTCAAGTCAACGTTATATACGTCAATGAGCCGTTCTTTGTAAGGTAATCGCTTTTTAACAGGTACTACTCCTAAGGACGTCAAGATTAATTCAGCTGTAGCATTTCCAATACCGATGGGAGTAACAAGCTTCGTGAGTCCTACTTCTTCTTCAGTTGCGATGGGAGCGTGCCGTATCTTTTCAGTTAAAGCTTGTAACTTTAGAAATACACTTTCTGGGTATTCGTCATAGGATTTGCCGTACAAGTCAACTTTTGTTTTCTTTTTAGTTATATAGCCGAGCAATTCTCTATCAATCCAATCCCTATCCATACCCAGCAGTTTTATAATCTGACTTTTCGGGTACGTGACTGTGCTAGCGTCGTTTTGACTACTCAGAGTATCCTTTTCGTTTTTTAAACGGTTTATAAAAATATCTGAGTAGTATTCAAGGACACGCCAGTTTGATTCGGTTCTCATGAGGTCTGGGTCTGCATCTTCACCCATTCGGCTCTCTATCCAGTTGCGCCGAACGCCAAGCTCATCGGCAACTTGTGCTTTGTTTTTTCTACCGTCTCTCACGATAGGAAAAGTTATAATTTCTGACCGCACCCTAAAAAGTAACTCTTTAGGGTAGAAGTATATGGCAGTTTTTGTGTCTGGTCGGATTTTAATAGGTGGTATGCCTATTTTTTTCATAAGTGCCTCAATAAAATCAACTTTCATACCAAAGATGTCGGCAATTTGTGGTGCGGTTACAAAGTTGTCTGTCTCAGCGTATTTTTGCCGCCACTTATACTCATCACTCAAAACTACGTCAACATCAGCCGATAAATGTATAACTTCATCGGCATCTTTGTTACATAGCTCCTCGGGTACGTGCATCTCAAAGATTATGTCTTCAAGCGTTTCCTCATTTGTTCCAAGTTTGCTCGCTATCTCGTCGAGCGGTACCCACGTGTAACTTGGCGGTTTGTCGCCAACGAGGTACCTCAATCGGTTCTGAAAAGGTATGGCCGAGGCGTGGCAAAACAGCTCAATATTAGCCGTCAGCAGATCTTCGGGTTCATCTGCGTGTACCTCTTGAGTCAATGCTTCATCCGAAGGCATACGTAAAAGTGGTGAAAACTCCATTCTTTATATTGTAGCACATTTGTCTAGTATTTTCAATTACCACCCCTGTAAAACGTGCTACTGAGACTGTGACACTACGTGAAATCACGACTTTGGTCAAAACGGCTGGCG
>CAYUUR010000007.1:10254-16529 GCA_964448075.1 uncultured Candidatus Saccharibacteria bacterium
TGGCGGATGATGGTCTTGAGCATGGTCGGGTCAGTACGACGAGGGTCACCGAGGTATATTTCGTGGTGGTGCTTGTTGGTGGCACTTAGCGTACCGCCCTGCTCAGCGATAAAGGCATGGAGCTGCTTGATGGTTGGTCCCTCGTCAGCATAGGGGCCAACATACATAACCTGCGCTGCCCTGCCCTCTGCGTATGTCTCGAACCTCAGGCGGTCGAGGCCTTTTGGAGCCTTTTTATCGGCCACTTGCTGGCAAGCCCGCTCAAACAGCTCCTTGGTTACGATGCTCGGCTGCATAATCATGGCTGTCCAAAGCCAATCATCTTTGCTGGTGGTCAAAAAGCTAGCCATATCTTCGGTCCACCACAAGCCTTCAAGCGGCATAACACTGTAATCTTGGCTGAGCTCTTTTTTGCATATAAATTTGAGTGCGTAGGCGACCGGGTACAATGCCTGAATTGCGTCGGCGTATTCGGGTGAAGTGTTAGGGTTGCCGTGACCATCGACCATCAAGTAGTTCATCGGTGGGACGTTTACGACGGCGAACTGCCCGACTTTGCCACCATAGAAGTCGCTCAGCTCTTTTTTGTAATCAGTCTTGTTCATAGCTTAATCTTCCTCATGATTGTTACCGTCCACTGATTCTATTGTATCCGTAAATATTTCGAGTGGTCGTGGGCCATTATTTTCGCGGGTTACCTTTTATCGCCGGATTATGCAACCTTCGGTACTGTTCTTGCGCCTCAACATAGTTTGGGTTGAGCGGATGGGCTGCTCCGATACTTTTCAGTACCAGTCTATCGACTTCTTCAGAAAGTTCAAAAGCGGTAACATAAAAATCAGGGTTACCTTGCAAGACTGCTTCATTTGGTGTTGGCAAGATTAAATTTCTCAATATAACAGTGCCATGGCTACGATATAAATCACGGAGAATCGGATTAGTTTCAGGGTTTTCATCATGTAAGCGCATAGGACGATTGATGTTTGTTATGTCATGCACGTAGCGGACGTCGGCAATATAATCAGTGCTCGACTTTCCTTGACCGTCGGTAACACAAGCCCGCATCACAACCGGCATTTTAGATAAAATGAATATATCAAATTTACCCTGAACACATTGGTTCCACGTGTCGATCGTCCACTTACCCGTGTCAGTGTCCCAGTTGACTGAACCCTGTTGAGCGGCTGCCCATTCGCCAGGCACTAGGTCGCAGATTCTGCCTTGTGGAAGCGCGAGTGCCTCGTCCAGCATGCGCGGCGAATTAGTCACAATAGTTTTATTTACCCTAAACCTCTCGTAATCGGGTAGTCCCATACTATCATTATACTCTTTATGCAATACCCCCCTGTCGAGGCAGCGAAAACTCAGCTATGTCATGTGCCTATGTCAAACAAGGGCGAGTTCTGGGGCACGGCTTTTATCGTGAATTCAACGGTGTCGTTAAGAACGAGTTAACTCACGACACCAAGGCTGTGGTTTGCGCGGGGTCGAGTTCAATATCGTTTGAGCTAACTAAAACCGAAGCTGGGCTGTCAAAATTATAATACCCTCGACAGGCGGCAACAAACTGCTCAAACAGTGCTGACCAACGGTGTTCAGTGGTCGAGAATAGCGCTTCAGGGTGACTCTGGACGCCGACAACAAACGGTTTGGTTGGGTCCTCGATGCCTTCAATGATGCCATCACTCGCCCGAGTACTGACTACCAAGTTTTCACCGAGCTCTTTGATGGCTTGGTGATGCTGTGAATTGGTCTTGATAGCGCCCACGTCTAAGGCTTGGCCGAGCCGCGTACCGGAGTCAATGGACAGATCATGTGACAGCACGGTGTAGTCTTGAATCGTTTTAGCATGTTGGTGGTCTAAACTACCCGGTAATTGTGTTTTGATATCTTGGTAGAGCGTGCCGCCACGCGCTATGTTCAAAAGCTGCATGCCGCGGCAAATACCAAGGATTGGTTTGTCGGTTTTAGTGACACGAGCGACCAGTCGCAGTTCAAAGGCGTCGCGCACTTGGTCGATGTCTTCGCTGAACTGGTTTTTTTCGCCGAAGTGTGTCGGGTCAATATCTGTGCCTCCGGCGAGTAAAAAGCCGTCGCACGTCTCGACCAGCAATCGTATGACCTCATCGTCTAGGCACAACGGTAAAATCATCGGTACGCCGCCGCCCGCGACTACTGCTTCAACGTAGGTGTTTAGCTGACCAACTGCGGTTGGACCCCATTCATGAACATCATTGGGCAGCGTCCCTGCTGTTATACCAATGAGCGGTTTTTTTGTTTTGTCGTGCATACAATATAATCCTTTGAAAACTTCTTATACTTAGCATAGCGCACAACTTGAGCAAAGGGCAAGCCGAGCCATGCATAACTCACCAGCTAGTATGTGAAAACTACTGCTCGTTTAACTAGTTACTTTTTATGACGATTGTCAGAGCGTGACAGCAAATAGACAAAGAGGCCAAGAAAAACGAGGAATAGCCCAGTGCCAATTGGTGAGCCCCAGCCAAGTACTGAATAGATTGAGTCCATGATTTTCTCCTTTGTTACGATGCTTAGTATCGTTTAATGGTAAAGCTCGAAGCGCCGAGCTTGGAACGAATAGTGATCTTGCTTTCGGCACTGTCAAAATCGTTAGATTCGAACAGTCCATCTGAGCGTTTGCTGACACCGTCAAAATTGGTGCTACTGAGTCCGCTCTCGCTATGCACTCGCACACCGGCATCTTTCGGTACGTGTAGTGTCACAGTACTCGCTCCTGCTTCAAGCGAGATGTCTTGTCGCGCTGCTCGTGAGCCGAGCTTTAGGTCGATGGTACTGGCTCCGGCTGACACGTCGAGAGCCTGGAGCTGAACACCCGACAAATCACCGCGAAGGGTTGCTGCGCCCATGTCAAAATGCAATGACACCGGCAGTGAACGAGTCACGTCGAGTGCTAAATCGTTGCGGAATGGCCCAATCCAAAAACGGCGGTTAGTGTCTGTAGTGAGCGTCATAAACTGTGTGTCACCGCGGCGATTATAGCTATCATTGAGTTTTAAACCGCCACTCGTCATGGTAGCACGAGCGTATTTGGTATCTTCGTTAGATGAAACATCAACTTCAGCGGCACCGGTTTTGACGCTCAGATCAAGCGCTGTCACACCCTCGCCTATGTCCGCAGAAGTCGGCACAACTGTCTGCGTCGTGGTGGTTACATTGGGCGAAATGTTAAGAAACGAGTTTTTAACGGTGACCGCTACGACCAAAACAAACAAGGCAACCATGAGCAGCACCGAAACTAACGCACCGACCCAACCACGCAGCGCCAACAGCGACGCTCCTGCCCCGATAACGAGCACGGGCCACAGCTGCCACAAATTGGCAAAATTAACATCCATAACTCCCAAATTGCCGAGAAGCAGCAGACCACCGATAAGCATGAGCAGGCTTCCCCAGAACACACCGCCAATGCGCCAGGTGCGTGACTTTGGTGTGACTGGATGGTTAGTTACAACGGGTTCTTCTCGTGTCTCCACGGGTGCATTTTCAATAATTTCAGCTTCAGTTTTAGTTTTGCGTGACTTTTTTAGCTCGTCACTCATGACTTTTTACTCCTCATTATCATCCACACACCAAACAGCACGATGAGACTTGGCCACAGCAAGCGCCACTGAAACTTCATCCAATCGGGGAAAAACTGCCCGACGAGCACCCACAGCCCAAACAAAATAAGCCCGACCCCAAACAGGTTGCTAGCACGCTCAGTTCGCCCACTCGTTTTGATCTCATCGACAAAGCTGTTCAACCGTTCACCAACATCAGCCGCGGCTGTCTTGATGCCATCTGGCGTCGGCATGACAAGTGCCAGCACAATGTAGGCGACAATGATCGTGCCACCCGAAACAAGCGTGAACAGCACAAAAAGCAGCCGCATCATCGTGACATCCATCTCAAAATAGTCTGCAAACCCAGCAGCAACTCCACTAATAATGCCTTGATCTGGTAATCGTATGAGCTTTTTTTCTTGACCAGCCATAGAACCTCCTTGTTACGTGCTCCCGCACTTATAATTTCATGCTAGCACGCTTCGTTCCGTTTGTGTGTAATTTAGATAACAAAATAGAAGAATTTTATAGCAGTAACATGCTTAGGTCTAGCCTGTTAGTGAGAAAAAAAGCACGTTAAACGCGGCTGGCTTGCAGGCTACTAGCTGCCGCATCGGTGATATGGTCGAGAAAACCAGTAACCTCGGCGTCCGTGAGTGTTCGCTCGTAGCTTGCCACTTGGAGTCGCAATGTAATAGTCTTGGTGTCGCTGTCTTCGGGTTGATATATGCCAATAGTATGAAGCTTGGCTGTCGTCTGGGCGGGCTGAATGCTCTTGAAGGCATCACGGGCGGCATTGAATAGCTTGGCTTGTGGTACTCCGGCGTCAACACGCAGACTGATGTCTTGTGTCACGCTCGGGAAACGGCTCAGTGGGGTATATGACTTGGGCTGCAAACCAAGCAGATATGATTGGAAGAGTTCGAAACCAGCCGAGCTTTCGGGTAGCTTGAATTTATTTCGCACCGATGCGTGCAGTTCACCAACGACACCAACAAACTTTTCGCCATTCATAACGACAGCTGAGCGCTGGGGGTCAAACGGTTTGGCAAGCTGCTCAAAAATGGCATACCCAGTTACACCAAAATCTGTGAGTGGTACAAACTGGGCATCCGGTGCGATCGACTCAACGTATCGGCGAGCAGTGTAGTAGGCAGTTTTGTCGGATTTTTTAGCGGCATAGACGGCAGCGAGTCGGTCGTATTCGCGTGGCAGACCGTCTTCGCCATTGTCGCCCTTGCGGTGGGCTTTGCCGAACTCGAACAGTACGAATTCGTCGTGACCTGACTTGATATTGCCATGCACTTTGTCGAGCAGGCTCGGCAGCACGCTTAGGCGGTAGTATTGCAAGTCTGGGCTCAGCGCGTTGCCGAGCTTGAATGCCTGCGATGGGTCTTGTTCGGCCTTTTTTAGTACGTTTTCATGCACAAAACTATAGGTAAGTACCTCGTTAGCGCCAGCTCGAGCGAGCAGTTGGCGGATACGGCGTTTCATCTCAAAACGCGCGTTTTTGGGAGCAGGCTTGATACTGCGCTCAGGCAAGACACGCGGTAACTTGTCGAAGCCGTACAGTCGGCCAACTTCCTCGACAATGTCCTCTGGTAGTTCGATGTCGGTGCGCCAAAACGGTGGGAATACATTCATGCCATCACTAAACTGTTCTATATCAAATTCTACATTTGATAATAACCGACCGATTTCGTCAGCGCTGAGTGTCAGGCCGAGGCGTTCATTTACATAGGTGTCATTCACCGGAATCATGTTTGTGTGGTAATTTTTAACGATACACGGAAGCATATCAATTTTACCTTCGTCAAACACTTGACTGGCTTGCGCCCCACCAGCCACTTCGATTACTGATTTCATGAGCATAGCAAGCACAGCCGGTTGTTGGAGCGGAGATTGACCCTTGCTAAAGCGTGTCACTGCGTCGGTGAAAAGACCATGACGCATACTTGTCTTGCGAACTGCATACATATCAAAATCTGCACATTCGAGTACGATATTTTTCGTCGTTTCAGTGACTTCGCTATTACCGCCACCCATCACTCCGCCAAGGCCGACGATGCCTTCGCCGTCAACGATAACGACATCGTCCTCGACTAATTGGTATGATTTGCCATTGAGTAGCTCGCAGGTTTCACCAGCCTTAGCCAAGCGGGCACCAAGCGTCGCACCACGGAGCTTATCGTAGTCATAGGCATGTGTTGGCTGGGCTGTAAGCAACATGATGTAATTGGTTGCATCGACGATGTTGTTAATCGATTTGCTGCCGAGCGCCACAAGCGCACACTGTAGCCACAATGGACTTGGTTTAACTTCTACACCTTTGAGAGCGACCGCCATAAAACGTGGTACTTTGTCGTTTGACTCATTGGTAACTGTTAGACTCAGCTCTGTTTTTGCAGACGATGTTTCGCTATCGTTCACATTGAGAGTCTGCAAGTACCAGTCTGGACTTGTGAATGCTTTGTGCTGGATCCCAGCAATCTCGCGCGCAACACCAAGCTGCCCGAAGCAATCAGGTCGGTGTGTGAACATTTTGTTCTCGATGTCTATGATGGTATCGTCGAGCCTAAACAGTTTTGCAAAGCTGGCTCCGGGGGTGAGTGCATTGTCATGCTGAACTTGATTCAGCATCTCGTTTTGATCTGTAGGGGATCCTGAAACAAGTTCAGGATGACGCGATGG
>CAYUUR010000008.1:0-1512 GCA_964448075.1 uncultured Candidatus Saccharibacteria bacterium
ACCCCCAAGAAAGACGGTAAGTGATGAGTACTACTGACTTAATACAGTTTATTTGCATAGTATTGTTAGCGATAGGTATAGACCAAGTAAGGCGTAAATGAGCCATACTTGCAGACAGTGCGGTGTTAGAGCCTACTCAGACTGGTGCTGGCAACACAAGCCACGTAAGCCAATAGAAAGTAAGAAGCGTATACAGCAGCGTGGTAAGGAGTACGAACGCTGGAAAGAGTTTAGAGAGAATGTCGCTATCCCCTATCTGGACAAAACCTTTGGTCATACATGCAGATGTTGCGGTGTTGGTGGTCAGCTAGATATAGACCACATACACAATAAGGGCAGCAGACCAGAACTCAAGTACCAGTTGTCGAACTTACAATATTTATGTAGGGAGTGTCATATTAATAAGACAGCTAGAATAAAATGTTTGCACTAGCATGATACAATAGACGTATGAAAAGAACCGCAAAACTCAATAGCAATACTCCTGCCCCTGTTCTTTGCGGTTCTGGGGCAGGTGTTTTTTTATGGAGGCAGGTATGAAAATTGCGTATGTTGGTAATTTTGCTCCTGAGTACAGTACAGAAAACGATGTGCGTAAGGCTTTTGAGCACTTAGGTCACGAAGTTATCAAGCTACAAGAGGGCGATGAACACAACCCAGACAAAGCAAGTATGTCTGAGGTGCGGACTACTGCATTGCTTTGTGATATGTTGCTATGGACAGGTACATGGGGTGACGCCTACCCGCTTAATGACGTACTAGATTTGATGCACGACTGCGCGAAGCTTGGCATACCAACCGCCACACTACACCTAGATACATTCTGGAGTACTGGTAGAGCTGGTCGCAAGTGGTGGCTAGAGCCTATGTTCCACACAGCATACATATTTACGGCTGACGGCGATTATCAGAAACAGTGGGAGCTTATGGGCAAAAACCATATCTGGCTACCGCCTGCTGTACGCCATGACGCAGCACATTTTGGTGTAGCTAAAGAGCAATACAAATGTGACTTAGCGTTTGTTGGCTCAAATGGGCGTGGTTATCATGAGGATGTGTGGAGCTATCGCAGAGAATTGGTTGATTTCTTGAGAAAACTAGCTGCTGATAATGAGTGGGTATGGAAAAACCCAGGGGGAGACGACCCAAAAATTGAACGTAGTGACGACATGAATGACTTCTATGCAAGCGCCAAAGTAACAGTTGGTGATTCACTTTGTCTTAAAAAAGAAGCCTCGCACTACTGGAGTGACCGAGTGCCAGAAGCAACAGGGCGAGGTGGTTTTCTAATCATGCCACAGATAGACGCATTGAAAAAAGACTGGCCTATGTTACCAACATACAAATGGGGCGATTGGGACGACTTGGAAAAGACGATTAAGCACTACATGGAACGCTCAACTGATAGAAAACAAGTGCAAGTATCTACACAACATATAACCAAAGAGTTACACACATACGTAAATCGTGTACAAACAATACTTGAAACGGTTGGCTTAAAATGAAAATGGT
>CAYUUR010000008.1:1612-9727 GCA_964448075.1 uncultured Candidatus Saccharibacteria bacterium
TGAAAACCCTAACTGTAATACCAGTAATAGATTATGACTTAGCAGATGATTGCTTGAGTTCAATTGCAAGAGAAGATAGCGCGTCAGGGATTGACTTAAAAGATGTGTTAATCGTAGACAATACAAAAGACGGCTATCTTCTTACGCAATATCCTGCTCAATACTACCGTGACCCAGACGGACATAATCTAGGTGTAGCCAGAGCGTGGAATATAGGCGCTAGGCGAGTTGTAGAGCAAGAGCTGGACTATTTAATCATTATGAGTCAATCAATGCTGTTTGGTCCTATCAAAGAGACTACATGGATTAGGCAGATGGAAACATTCATGGGCGAAAATGTTATAGAGAGTGACGGCCATAGCTGGCACTTGATTGCGTTACACCGCCGACTGTTTGAAAAGGTTGGCTACTTCGACACCAACTTTCACCCAGGTTACTTTGAACAGATAGACTGGTGTTACCGTCTAGAGCTATTAGGCTTACAAGGCGCATGGGCTAGAGTGTGGGTTAATGCAATATCGCAGACTGTTGGACATCATTCAGATATGGTACTAGCGCCACCGTTGCTAGAATACTACCGCCAGAAATGGGGTGGTGACAAAGGTCAAGAAACATTTAAGCTACCGTTTGGAGATAAGCCGTTGGGATACTTCCCTGACAGGTCGATACCAGAATTAGCAAAGGAGTATGGGTTACAAACATGGTGGTAGATTGCGAAGCAGGCCACGAAGGTCACGACACAATAACACTTAAAACCGACATAGGTTTAATGGAAGTCTACAATTGGGAGATGTATAACGACCTTGCTGGGAAATACTGTCCTGGTCAAGATGATGTATCACGCACTATTATCAACACTGGTAATTGGGCTAGAGATGAAACCAAGATTATCAAGCGAGTGCTAGAAAAGGCTACCAAGAAAAAGACACGTTTAGTAGTAGACTTTGGCGCACATATTGGTTGGTATACCATCATGGCTGCACAGATGGGCTATGACGTTATTGCCTTCGAGGGACAGCCAGACCACATCTTACTACTTGAAAACAACATCAAGATTGCAGGTGTTGAAAACAAGGTGTTTGTTGAAACTACATGGGTAGACGAAAAGATACCGCCAGCCAGACTTAATACAGACGGCGGTGATTATTACAAAGAAGTTTATTTTGTGAAGATTGATTTAGAAGGTAACGAGCAATACGCTATTCAATGCTTAGAAAACCTGCTCAAAGAGAAGAAGATACACTACATCTTCATGGAAGTTTCACCAGTGTTTAACGACACCTACCCTGCTTTAGTCAAAAAGATTATGAAGTACGGCTACTCAGCTACAATGGACGGCAAGCCCTTTGACCCTAACAAGAAAGCAAACTGGAACTTTGACCAGGGCGATTTGCTCTTTGAAAGGCAAGCGTGAGTACTGACGACTTCAACAAAGTTAGTGTCTACTACCTGTCAATGAAAAGGGAGACTCCTAACAATGACTATTGGGATTATGGGTTACTGAACGACTTTATAGCTGGCAACCTTTGGCAACCGCCACACTCCCCTAGCTTTGTTACAAAAGAGGTTGATAAACTACCAAAAGACGATACCGCTATTGTAGTAGTGCCAGCGAGACACCATGCAGATATGGTGTACGAGATTAACAAAGAGCTGCAGAAGATTAAACATGTTGTCTTGTTTCTTATGGGCGATGAAGAAGCCAGCTTTACGGTAGAAGATATAGACCATCCTAGTATACATATATGGGTACAGAACCCACACCCAGGACGACACGACGATTACAATAAACTTGGTACAACATACCCACCGCAGTCACAAGAGATATTGCCTACACTGTCACCAGACAAAACACTCAACTTATTCTTTTCTGGTCAGATAACACACAAAAGGCGCATCAATATGCAGACAGTCTTAAAAGACTACATGAAGTTTAAGGATAAAAACTGTGTCGCAAAATACACAGAGGGCTTTACACAGGGCTTGAACCATCAAGAGTATTATCAGTACATGGCGAGCGCAAAAATAGTACCCTGCCCCTCTGGTGCGGTCATACCCGATAGCTTTCGTGTCTTTGAGGCACTAGAATCTATGGCGATACCAATAGCTGATGAAGTAAACCCCGACATGAGCATTATGAATTATTGGGATTGGTTGTTTGAGGATATTGTACCGTTTCCTAGAGTTGTCGAATGGGATAGATTGCCAGGCTTAGTGCCTGAATTATTAGCCGACTACCCTAGAAATGTACATCAAATAACATGCTGGTGGATAGCATTTAAGCGCAAGTTCGCGCATAAAGTAGTGGAGCAATTACAACATGGATAACATCACCGTCATATTGGTTACCTCAGTTCTACCATCACACCCTAGCCTTGACGTGTTAGAAGAAACGCTGTCAACCATACGCCATCACCTGCCAACATCTGAAATTATATTGCAGATAGACGGCTTGCGTGATGAGCAAGTAGATAGAAAAGATGATTATGACGAATACAAGAACCGCGTACTATGGAAGTGCCTACACGAATGGAAAAACGTTTTACCTGTAGTCTTTGACGAACACATGCACCAGTCTAGTATGATGATGCAGACAATAGACCTCATTAAAACACCACTAATGCTATATGTTGAGGGTGACTGTCCACTCACACCTGATATGCCTATAGACTGGCAAAAGTGTATCGACTTCATATACAACGGTGAAGCTAACACAATACGCTTTCACTTTGAGGGCGTCATACCACGCGAGCATGAGGGTTTGATGATAGGTGTAAAAGACGGCTTTATGCGAACTGTGCAATGGTCACAACGCCCTCACCTGTCAAGCGTGCTATATTACCGCGATGTCGTGCTACCAAATGTCAGAGAAAAGTTCTTTATTGAAGATATTTTCCACGGTGTAGTTATGAATGATTGGAATGATAATGGACGCATTGGCTGGAACAAACACCGTTTGATGATATATTACCCAAATGAAAAGAACATTAAGCGCAGTTACCATATTGATGGCAGAGCAGGCACACGAAAGTTCACATCTGATGATGATGTATGGGGCTACAAAGATGCGTAAGATTAGTCTAGTTGGGAAATATGGCAAAGGAAAGTTTGCATTGATAGACGAAGATGATTTTGTGAGAGTATCCAATAAAAGTTGGTTCTTGAACGACCAAGGTTATGCTTTGTGGGCAAATGGTAAAAAAAACATAAGACTACACAGATTTATTTTAGATTATTATGGTGACAAAGACATTGACCACATAAACAGGGACAAATTAGACAATCGTAAAAGCAATTTGCGTATTGTAGACAGAAGTACAAATAATTTCAACGCAAAAGTTAGAGTGGATAATACCTCTGGTTACAAAGGTGTTCATTTTTTTAAACCAGCACAATTATGGCGTGCATATATAGGTGGTACTAAGAAAAGAGTTGAGCTAGGTTATTTCAAAACTAAAGAAGAAGCAATTGAAGCTAGAAAGAAAGCCGAGGTTGGGTTATGCGTTTAGGCTTGATAGCAATCGCATCAGAGACAGGCTTAGGCTATCAAACACGCGACTACTACAAACATCTAGACCCACACAAGACAATACTGATTGACATATCTAATCTGAATGGCACAAAGCAGCACTATGAGTGGTATGAAAACGCCCACTTAATTAAAGGCATACCAGACGAAGCACAAATCAGAAGCTTACTACAGGACATTGACGTACTTTTAACTGCTGAAACGGTATACAACCTCGAATTGTATAGAATTGCCCGTGAGATGGGCGTTAAAACGGTCTGCGTAGAGAATCCAGAGTTCTATGACCACATCAAATACCCACAATATGAAATGCCTGACTTGATTATCCTGCCGAGCGTATGGCTACAAAAAGAAATAACACACCACGCTAAGTCAAGAGGCTGTAAGACTGTACAAATACACCACCCTGTAGACCGTACACAATTCCCTTTCAGATTACGCCGAACCAACAAGCCTATACATATCGCTGGTAAGCCTGCTACTAATGACAGAAACGGTACGTGGGATTATTTGCGACAACTACCAGACGGCACAGTAATAACCCAGAGTAACGACATGGCACACAATATCCGTAGGAGATATAGGAACGCTCGCTGCATACAGAACATAGAGAACCCTCAACAGCTTTATGAGTATGGTGATTTTCTTGTATTTCCTCGACGTTATGGCGGTAACTGCTTACCATTAAATGAAGCGCTATCAAGCGGTATGCCTGTTCTAATGCCTGACATATCTCCTAACAATTATATGTTACCTAAAGAGTGGCTTGTACCAGCGAGTGTAGTAGACACAATTACACCACGCACCGATATAGCAGTGTACAGTTGCGACCCTGATAGTTTACGAGACAAGATTGAGTGGTTTAAGAACTGTGACATGGCTGTTGAATCAGAGAAAGCTAACAAGATAGCAGACACGATTAGCTGGACAACATTAAAGCCACAGTATGAGCGCGTACTAAACGCATTGTATGAGGGTACGTTGTAGCTATGAAAGTGTTAGCTATTGCCTCAGTTGAGAATAGCGACAATATAGAAGCGCAGATTGCAAAACAAACAATACAGCCATACAAAACATATATCTATGTAGACGAAAACCCAGCGCAAGGCATTAACCCACGCAGACAGAAG
Source organism: uncultured Candidatus Saccharibacteria bacterium (assembly GCA_964448075.1). GTDB lineage: Bacteria > Patescibacteriota > Saccharimonadia > Saccharimonadales > CAYUUR01 > CAYUUR01. The sequence continues at coordinate 6,272 of CAYUUR010000008.1, forward strand.
ATTGCACAGAATCACGACAAATTAAGAGACGCGGTTAAATACGAGCAACCAGACCTAGTGTGGCAACTAGAGGGGGACTGTGACTTACCTGATGATTGCCTAGCACGATTACTAGCTGACTATGAAGCATTAAATGATGGCAACTTTGGCTATGTATCAGGTATACAGGTAGGCAGACACGGCTTGTATTGTCTCGGTGCATGGCGTGGTTTTAGTGACACTGAGTTTTACAGTTTAGACCACAGGCTTGAGGGCATACAGCCAGTAGACGCAACAGGCTTTTATTGCTTGCTTGCACCCACTGATGTTTGGCTATCAGGTAAATGTTCATGGACAGATGAACCGTATGGACCTGATGTTGTATGGAGCTTATCAATAGACAAGAGCAAATACTGCGACATGAGCCTGACCATCGGGCATATAGTGAAAAATGGCATCATAAGACCTGAACACATGAGTACATGCAACGTTCGTTTCTACAAAGACACTGATAGATGGAAGTTTAAGCAGCTATGATAGACGAAAGGGCTAAAACTCTAGCTCGTAAAGCTGTATATAGAGCACTAAAGCGGGGCCAACTTACTAGGCCATTGTTCTGTGAGTGGTGCAACTATGAATGCAAACCACATGGTCATCACGAGAACTACTATAGGCAGTTATAGGTAATATGGCTTTGTGACTTTTGCCACATGCAGCGTCATATATACCATAGGGATTACCCAGGGTTATTAGAGGCTTACAATGAAGCCGTATCTGTTGCTAAGGAGTTATTGACCACTCCCCTTCCCCGCTCTAATTTTTTGTAAAACTCCCCCAACCCCTGTAAACTTTTTTAGTAGGGGACTCACTAGGGCAGGGCAGGGGGGTTGCTATAGTGTGATGGTGGTATAGTAATAGACATGGACTTTCAAGCAGAAATTATCCGAACAACCCAACGTAAATTAGTTAGCAATGACCAACAATATGAAATTGTTTTCAGGACCAACAACCCTATGCTACTCGACTTAGGTAAACTACCGAGTGACTCATTGTTTGATGTTAGTGTAAACTTACATAGTAACACTGCGACAGAATCGCAAAAACTTAATGATGGAAATGACCAAAGGATTATATAAATGGCACAACCAGAAATGTACAAGAAATGGGAGTTCAATAACTTCCTTACTTTTGTCAAAGAGCGTAAGCCAGGCAGGGCGATTATATATGCAAAGGCACTAGGGATTGACAGGCGCACACTACTAAAGTGGATGGAGCATAAAGAACTTAGAGACGCAATGGTAGAATCGCTTGATGAACTGGTAGAGGGTATGCAACGTTCAGGCAGCAAGGACTGGCGGATGTACCGTGAACTTATGAAGATGCTTGGCGTTACTGATGAGCAGAACATAGACATCACAAGTGGTGGAGAGAAGATAGAAGCAGCCACCATAATAGACTTAGGAAACCTCAATGCTACAAATCAGCCAGAAGCAGAATCTAGTAGCCCAGACGATACGAAGTAGACAAAAGAAAGTCATTGTACTTGGTGGCGCACTTGGTACATCTAAAACCTTTGGCGCTGCTGCCTTGCTCATTTCACTAGCTAAACAATACCCTGGCTCAGTAATAGGCATAGGTCGTAAGAACACCACTGAAATGAAGCGTGGTACTATGATGAGCTTTGACGAAGCAGCACAGAAGATGAACGTTACAGACTACCGAGAGAACCGACAGGACATGACATGGAAGTTTGCAAACGGCTCTAAGTTTATATTCTTTGAGATTGACCGAAGCCACGACAGGGAGTTTTCCAAGATTAAGTCAATGAACCTCACTTGTGCATTTATAGATGAAGCTGATGCTGTACAGAAAGAAGGATTTTTGGCAACGTATGGTCGTGTTGGTCGTGCTAATGAGAATGGCGCACCAGACTTTATGCTGCTTGCTTGTAACCCTAACGAAATGTGGGTTAAAGAAGATTACTATGACAAGAAAGATAATGGTACGTTACCTAACGATGTAGCCTTTATAGAGTTTGAGATAACCGACTCATTCTTACCAAAGAGTTATTATGATAAGTTCGACAGCGCACCAGAGAACTGGAAACAACGTTATCTGTATAACAACTGGAACTATGGCGATGATGACAATTCCCTATTCAAGTATAAACACCTAGACAGGGCGCATATATCTGTACTAGAGGATGGTACACGCTACGCTGCACTTGACGTTGCACGCTTTGGTCGTGACCGTTCTGTTGCTGCAATGTGGCAAGGCAAGCAGTTAGTTGATATTACTATACTGAAAGACAAAGACGACAAGATAACTAACACAGAGTTGGCTATGAAGTATCGAACGTACTGTGTAGAAAACAACGTGGGCTATGAGAACGCTTGTGTTGATGCAGTAGGTAACGGTTCTGGTGTAGTTGATTATCTACATGAAAAAGGCTTTTACGTCAAAGAGTTCATTGCTGGTGGTAAAGCAGAGGGCAACTACAACAACCGCCGTAGTGAAGTCACTCACCTTATGGCGCAGTCCTTCGAGAAGGGTGAAGCCAAGCTACTCGATAGTTGCCCATACATAGGCGAACTCAAGAAGGAGCTGACTATGCAATCGTATAAGATTGTGGACAAGCAACTGATACTTGAAAGTAAAGACAAAGTAAAAGAGCGATTAGGAATGTCACCAGACATAGCAGACGCAGTGATGATGGCGTTTTCATTCCACAATGACACAAGTTTAATTACAATGGATGATATTGCATTGTGATTGTGCTATTATATTCAAAGAGTGCCATGAGCGCCTTTAACATAGGTATCTAATGAAGTTCAAACAACGTCTTGGGGCTGCATACAAAGTATTGACAGCACAACAGCTTGGCAATTCAATTGGCTCTGTATTGCGTAATTATCAAGAGCAGGGTACGTTTGTCCCTGAACGCCAGCTACGTGGCATTACTTTCAAAGCAGTAGACAAAATAGGTAAGTCCCTCAGTGTCTACGATATGATTGTCACTAAAAAAGATGGCAAGCCATATGAGAATCACCCTTTATTAAAGCTATACGAACACCCTAACCCACGACAGAACGCCAGCGATTTCATACATCTGTACGGTATGCTACTCACCATCTACGGTGAGACTTTTTGGTATATCGTAAGGGGCGAAAACACTAGAGTTATAAAAGAACTACATTTACTGAACCCAGCGCAAATTGAACTAAAAGTGTCGGGCGGTGAGCTTATTGGCTATGTTCTACACAAGAGCGATGGCAACCAAGTACCGTTTGACCTAGACGAAATCTATCACGACAAAACCCCTAACCCATTTAACGAGTGGCGCGGTATGTCTGTAATGGAACGTGCCAGCATTTATATTGACACTGAGATAAGCACCTCTGTATTCACGCTTAACTACATGAAGAATAACGCCAGCCCAAGCGGTATTGTGACGTTACCGAACATGGATAAGGAAGT
>CAYUUR010000008.1:9827-13737 GCA_964448075.1 uncultured Candidatus Saccharibacteria bacterium
GTATGGATGACCGTAAATGAGGCTCGTGCTATCGATGGGCTTGAGCCACTGCCTGACGGTGATGTACTGATGCCGAAGAACGCTGTAACGCAACCAGTAGAGGGCGTGAAGTCTGCAAAGAAGATTGTATTAAAGAAGCAGCTCAGCAAAGCACAGCAACAGAAGAACCTTACCGAAGAACAAGAGAACTTTCGTAGCAACTTAGTTAAGACAAACGATATTTACGCCACTAAGATGAAATCGGTTATATCAAAGTTTGCCGATAAGCAGGAAGCCGATATTATTGGCAAAATAAACGCCAGCACAAAAGCGTATGAAGAATGGTTACCAAGTATCAAAGAGAGTTCTGAGGAGCTTGCTGCAGGACTCGTACCTGTAGTGATTGACTTGATGGAAGCACAGAGCGAAGATGTTGCTAACTTCATTACAGGCGAGCTATTAACTATCAGTCCAGAGATACGCAAGAAGGTAGAACTTGAAGTGCTACAAATATCGGGCATTTATAATCAAGATACTATCACTGCATTACAATCAAGCCTCGTACAAGGTCAAACAGCAGGTGAGAGCGTAGGTAAACTTAAAAAGCGTGTAGAGCAGGTCTATAGTGACGCAAAGGGCTACAGGGCAGAGAGAATTGCTAGAACTGAAAGCTTGCGTGCTAGTAACTCAACAGCCGAGATGGTGTACTTTCAGAATGGCTTTACGACAGTTGAATGGCTCACTAACCCAGGCGCTTGCCAGTTCTGCGCTACTTACTCTGGTCGCACCAAAACGATTGGTGCTAACTTTACTAATGTTGGTGATGTTATTAACGGAAAGGATGGCGGTACGATGCGGATAGAGTACAATGATATTGGTACACCTCCGTTGCACCCTAATTGCACATGCTCGTTAGTGCCAGTGGATTAAATTATGACTGATATAGATATACAACGCCGAACAGATAGAACGCTAACCATCACCGTTAAAGACAACGATGGTGTGGCTATTAATATCACAGGCTATACGATTTACTTTACTGTTCGTGAAACACCAGAATCAACCACAGCTCTTATAAACAAGACAGTCACTAACCACACAACTCCTGCTAGTGGTATAAGCTCTGTCACTTTAGATGCTGCCACAGATACCAACATAGCCGAGGGTTCTTATTACTATCAATTTGGAGTTCGTGACGGTTCTGGCAATATTCTTAAAACTGTCAGAGGCAAGTTTAACGTAGCGCAAGACGTGAATCAGGAGAGCTAGATGGCTGAAACAGATATAGATGTAGCAATCACACTAAACGATGATATAAATATCACTTTAGACGTTAATGGCGGTGTATCCACTGGCGATACTGTTGACTCTGCTAGTGTAGACGCTGCTGGCGCTACTATGAACACTGATACTACCCTGGTTGGCAATGGTTACTTCTTAGATGAAGACACGATGGCTAGTAACTCAGCTAGTAAAGTTCCATCACAGCAAAGCGTTAAGGCTTATACTGACAACTCAATAGAGCTAGCTGGTACTCAGCCTAAATTAAATGGTGGTATACCGTATCGCCCCAAGAACTTTACGACATGGTTTGATGCTTTAGAAAATGTTAACACCACCGCAATAGATGTAGTCACCATTACTGACTCAATCGGTGAACAAGGAAACACAAGTACAAACCGACCATGGACGTGGCGGCTAGGCGATTTCTTGCAGCGCTATACACAGGGTGGCTCGGTTGAGGGATATGTACCTTGCAATAGCGGTACGAGCGTAAAGTTTGATACGACAACCAGTACAAATAGTGGTTCGGGCTTTGGTGGTCACAGTGGTAATCATGCGAGTGGTCAATATTCTGAACACACGGCATACTGTGATCGTGTTTCAGTTTTATATCGTATATCCCCTAGCGGCTTAGGTGCGACAATCACTATCCGTGATGGTGGTTCTGGCGGCACAATCATCGGCACTATTGACCCCTATGGTGCTGATAACTGGTCTAACATGTGGACATCGGATGATTTAGGGGCTGGTAACCACACGATACATATAAGCGTAAGTGGGGGTACAGGTGTATACATTGAAGGTGCGTATTTTTATAATGGCAATTATGACAAGGGCATTAGAATATGGCCTGCAAACAAGTCGGGGCTAACGTCTCAGCTACCCGACACAACACTGAGTTACGCTCGCCAGTTTATACTTGATAACCAACCAAAACTAATACTTCTTTGTACCGGCTTTAATGACTATGACAACTACGACACATACATGCGGTCTCTTGTTACTACAATCAAAGCGGCAGCGCCAAACAGTACCGTTGCTTTGTGGATTCCGTATATCTTACCGACACAAGGTACAAGATGGGACAAAACGAAAGTAGAGCAGGCACGAGCAATCGCTGATGACTTTGGACTTGGTATCATTGATGCCTCCATTGGTATACCTGAAATGGGTATTGATGAGTACAACCTGCTTAGTGACTCTACGCACCCAAATGCTGAAGGTAACCGCCGCCTTGCTGTTCATTTTCTCAGTGTGCTGGCTGGTGATCCAATTGGTTCAGTGATGAATATGTCAGAGGATAACCCACTATACGTGAAAAAAGACGGACGAGAAGGCGGACAAAGCGTCTATGGGGGCACGGCGACAACTGATAACCTGACCCTCTATGCTAACGCCGCCACTTACGATTCGGATAACACAGGGCGTATTAAACTTGGTGCAGGACAGCGTTTAGTTGCAGATGGCAGCTTTAACATTGATGCGAACAACACTGGCTTCTGGACTGAGTGGTACTTTAACCAGATAGAACTCAGTGGGACAAAAACAGTTGGCGCTTCAGGAAATCTTGGTATTTATTCCGCATTTAAAGATACGAGCACTATAAAGACGACAGCACAACAAGCCTTGAGCTCAAACTCGCTAATATGGGCTGGTGTTACGTCCGAGCCAACACCATCTGGCAACACAACTGATGTACTGACAGATACAATGATGTTCTTTGCAAACCCAACATTTGCGCCTAATATCGCAGGGGCACATACTTATACAGGCGTGAATTATGGCGGCTTCCGTTCAGCGCCAACTATATCAATCAAGTCTGGTTCACACGCTTCGGCAGCTTCTGTAATGCCTACTGTGTACGGGTATGTCGCAAGTGCAAGTGTTAACTCACAGGCAACGATAACTAACTATTATGGTTATTGGGGGGCGACCCCTAGCATAGGTGGTACTGGCGTACTCACTAATGCGTATGGGTTTAAGCAGGACTCTATTACCGCTGGCACTAACCGATACGGTGTACGCATCGATAGTCCAAGTGCTACAGGGGCTACAGCCTATCAAACATTGTGGGTAGGTGGTGACACCAACTCAACAGATGCTAATCACGGTATAGCCTTTGGTTCATCACGAGACACCAACCTATATCGCAGTGCAGCGAATACACTCAAGACAGACGACCAATTCATAGCTCGTATTCAGCCTCGTGTTACCACAATCACCTCATCAGCTACCCCAACAATCAACACCGATAACTGTGATGCTGTTACGATTACAGCTTTAGCTACTGCCATAACCTCGATGACTACTAACCTTACAGGAACGCCAAACAACTTTGACGAGCTGATTATCAGAATAAAAGACAACGGCACGGCCAGAGCTATCACATGGGGTTCTAGTTTTGAAGCTAAGGGTGTAGCGCTACCAACTACTACAGTCATTTCTAAAGTTCTAACCGTAGCTTTTATTTACGATTCTGTAACATCTAAATGGGGATGTGTCGGTTCGGCACAAGAAGCATAATGTCTAGGGCATTAAAGATGATGGTCGGCAGGGGCGGTGTTGTAGCGCCAACTTTCAACCCAGTATCAGACTGGTCACTTCCACCTCTACATGCTTTCTCAACCGCTGACTCATACTGGATACC
>CAYUUR010000009.1:0-10664 GCA_964448075.1 uncultured Candidatus Saccharibacteria bacterium
AATATAATCGCTCATATTTGTTACACTAAAATCTTTGTTCGCTGCAACGGCTTTTGTTGCCCCAGTATACGGCTCTTTGCGCAGCACGATAATACTGGTATCGACCGTGGCACTCTCGAACACGCCACCACCTAGGTCAATGAGTAGTAGTGGATTAGCATTTTCTACAAAGTAATCTCTGAGGCTCTTGCCATAGCCCGCACGCATCCATTTATTAGAGGTAATGAATGTTAAAACACCTTTATCTTTGAGGGATTCAATACCTCGCTCATAGAACAGTGAATAGATGTCACCTCGTGCTTCGTACGTCTTATAGCCGAGGGGCTTGTAGAGCTTCTGGGCAATGTCTTTCATGCTCTCTAGGTGTATATACGGTGGGTTTGCAATGACGATGTCAAACTTATCGATACCAAACATCCATTCACTATCAAACCAATCGGTAGCCTTGTGGTCGAATGGTTCCCAGCGCATTAGCGTACTGTATAGCGAGCTAGACAACCCTCCAAATTCGTCGAGTGTCTTGATGAGCATTGCCTTTTGTAGTTCTGCGAAATCAGCACGGAGCATTTTTCTATGATCAGCATCAGCTATAAAGTACTCATTACGAATACTGCGCAAGGCATCAATATGGCTCGTATCTTCAAAGAATGTATTTTGCTTTGAGCCACTTTCTGGCAGGCTAACGAGCGAGTTAGCGGTAACAAACTTGAAATCGAGATTTGGCAGCGGACGAATGCCACGGTTATGATCGTAGTCGTCGTTCACTTTTTCTTCGATGATGAGCGTCAGGAAGCAGCGTAGCTTGGCTATCTCAGTCGCTATTTCTTGAATATCGACGCCAAATATAGATTCACGTATCACTCCGAGCTTACGCAGCCAGTCGTAATTCTCGTTGCGATACTTTTCTTCGATATCACGACGCAACTCCGGTGACGTAACATAGCGCAGCTGGTTCTCTAACCATATGTCGGCTGTTTCATCCACTTGCTGAAGAATATAGACGACTTTCTGTAGCAAACCTATTGGGAATGCACCAGATCCACAAGCAGGGTCCAGGATAGTCAACGTAGCAAGTGAATCAACGATCGCCCTGCGCTCCGTATCGGTGAGCGGATGATGAGCGTCATCCTCTTGTCCCCAGCTAATGACGGCATGAAGTTTTTGCTCGTCCACATTCGTTTTCGATGTGAGGTATTCAAGTAGCGAGCTATCGACCATGTAGTCGACTACTTCACGGGGCGTATAGAAGCTGCCCGTAGACTTTCGAGCCGATTCGCCAGTCTCTGGGTTAATCTCAGCAAGGAGGTTCTCGAATATACGACCAAGCATTTCTGGGTCAATCGAGAGGTCGACATCATAGCTGGTGTTTTCGTCCACCGTGAAGTTATACTGCTCAAATACGGTAAATAGCTCTGTAAACCAGTTGTCGGGAATGGCTATAATGCCTGGATTGCCGCCACCAGTAAACGTATTTTGCTGGTAGTAATCATTTGTTTGTGGGTTGAACAAGCCACCGTTGAGATACGGGACAGTCGAGAATGGCGTCGCGCGTAGTGATTCGTGGCGTTGATGCGTCCGCTTGTTTAATAGCTCAAAGAACAGCGGTTCCAATATGCTGTGGTAGTAGTCGGCATGAGATGCTACGGCATCAAGCGATAATAACTCACTCGGTATGATAGGCACGCCTGAGTCGCTTTTCTTTTCTTTGAGGAACCAACTGAAGATAATGCGACCAATCAGTCGGACGGCAAACTCTTGGTGGTTGCTACCTTGGCTTGCTGCTCCGTTAATCTTTAGTAAGCCTGTATAGCGTGTTTTACCACGTTCACCACCAACAAGTTTAGTAAATAGTTCGGCAATTGATTCGTAGAATTGTTTGTTGACAACCTCTACAGAGAACCGTTCTTGGAGTGATTTGATATCCGTGACACGGCCTTTTTCGATGAGATATTTATGTGGGGTTTTGGTTTTTGCACCGATTCCCATGAGGTAGGAATAGCGACGCGGGTTGCTGTCTTTCTTGATAACCTTACCGTCTTTTAGCTCGAGTGATGAGGTAAGGAGCGACAAGCGCCATTGGTCTGCGCCATCATGAAAGGCAATGATGGCATTTCGTACGCCATGGTCACGCAGTACCTTGAATGCAGCTTGAGTGATGGCAATACGCTTGCCACTGTCTGTTTCTTCGCATTCTGCATCATATACGGTGAGGTTTGTATCACGAGAAGTACCAAGTTGTGTTACAGATGTCAGGATGGAGTTATCGACACGAACTTCACGCTCGTCTTTTGTAAAGTCTGGCAGAAAATCACCAAGGAATTGTCTAAATGCTTCTTTATCGTAGGGGTGCTCGAGTATCATTTTCGTAAATCTTCCGTAAACATAATTATTTCTGAGGCATTATCGACAGCTTCGGCCTTTTTCTTGATGACGCTGATATAGCGGATTGAGAACTTTTCTTTTAATTCACCGACTGTTTCGCTCAAGGTGTCTGGGTGCAACCGAAGCTGTGTGATGAACTTTAGCTCGCCGTCGGACAAGTCGTCATACTCTCTAATCACGTCGTGCAGGTCATACAAGTAATCTTTCTCGGCAGGATAGCTCTCTCGTAAGAGATCGATGATTCTCATCGCCTCCGCTCGTCGCTTGTCTACCTTTGGTGCTGGGTGTTGTGCGGTAATGCGCTCACGCAAAATCTCAAACTTACTATCGAGCGCAGCATCGCCTTTGTGTGATGTTTCACTCTCTTCTGCTTTGAAGTGGCCAAGGACAAGTTCTGGTGGTACAATCTCGGCTTTTTGGTCATATTCATGAGCCATAGCAAACAATACGCCATTACCACGCTTGGCAAACGAGATAGCAACAGCTTCGGGACGGTTTTCACGAACGATACGAGTACGCTCGGGAATACTTTCCGCTTCCTCTAGCAAGGTTTGGTTGTGCTTGATCGAGTTATAGATATTGCGATATTCGTTGTCCCATGAACGATCATTTGTTTCGGTGTCGGCTTCATCGTAAGCCTTCTTGAAATAACTCTTCAGGTCTTCGTCTGGCGTGAGCGTCCGCGTATCACTACCAACAATGTTGTTGATGAGTAGCATTTTGAGCGTACTGATGCCCTTGATATTGGCGACATCTTCACCAATATCTGTCGGGAAGAAGTTGTAGATGAATATCTCGTCGAATATCTTTTCGTTGATACGGTTGATACGGCCGATACGCTGTACGACACGAGTCGGGTTATATGGGATATCGTAGTTGATAATGACGCCAGCACGGTGAAGGTTGAAGCCCTCGCTTAATGCATCAGTAGCAACAATGATATCGTAATCGTTCTTTTGGTTGTCGTATGAGGCATCAAAGTTCTCCGACACGATAACTTTGTCCGAGGCTTTCGACGATCCGGTATACAAAAAGGTTCGGTTGAAACCGTGTTCACGTAGATTCTTTGCCACCCATTCGGCTGTATCAGCGTAACTAGAAAATATGACAATCTTTCGATCTGGGTCTTCAGCTAGCAGCTCGCGGATTTTTTCTTCTGTGCGCTGCTGCTTGGGATCGTCCCCAGTCGTCCCGTCAGAGAACCAGTCATTCTTTATCTTTTGTAGTAGAGTGAGATCTTTACGGATTGCAGATTCGTATGCAGGATCAAATAGCTCCCTAGGGATGAGCGCAGCGATACGCTTTACCTTTTCTATATCAACGTCTTCGCCAGCATCTATGCGTTCCATGACGTCATCGATACTGTCAAAGTCCTCCAGGTCATCAGGGTCGGCAAGGTCACCTTGCTTCTGAATTGGCACATAACCCTTGTCCCACCATTTAAGGATGATATTATGCGAGTGAATAATCTTTTCGAGTGTAGCATGGAATGCATACTTGGAGCTTTCAAAGCGCATGACAAGTAACCGCTTTATGAATTGCGCAAGGTTAGCCTGTGTCGTCTTCAGATAGACATCGTCAAAGATAGCATCGTATTCTGACAAAAACTCTTCAAGATTGCGGATATACGACGCAGACTGATATCGTGCACCCGCAAAGCCATTCTCGCCGTCCGTTAGTTTGATGAGTGTTTCGGCATAAAGACTACGTAGATTACCTAAATCGTATTGAATGAGGTCGGGGCCGACAACATCTGGGAAGTCGATACCTTGCTGGCGCAAGTCATCGGCATACTCTGTAATTTCCTTGAGATCGATACGAGAGCGACGAATGACGACTGGTTCAATGAGCAGGCGCAAATCATTACTGAGTTTTTGTAGTTTTACCCTGATATCTTCGGTCATATTCTTCTTGCCTTGTTTTTCGAGTTTGCGGTACTCGGCAATAAGATCGTGGAAACGGAGGCCAAGATTATCAACAGAGTTAATCGTCGAACGGCTTGGAGTCTGGAATAGCTTCACCATCGCAAATAGATCTTGTGGCTTGTTGTTGTACGGTGTAGCAGTCAGTAGCAATACCTTGTTGCCGACATGCGAACGAGTAAGCTGGTGAAGTCGTTGGTAGTCGTCGATCAGCTCATTTCGGTAGCGATGCGCCTCATCCAATATGTAGAGCACGGGTTGATCGTAGTTCGCAAAGCGTCGATGAAGTTCTTTGATCATGCCACTACTCTCGACAATTGCGCCAGGTATCTTGAACCGAGTAACATAATCTTGCCACTGAGATTTAAGGTGCGGTGGGGCGACAATCACGGTAGTCATATTCAGGTTATGAGCGATGGCCGAACCGATGACGGACTTGCCGAGACCCACGACATCCGCCACGATGACGCCATTGTTCTTGTTAATACAGTCAATTCCCGCTCGAATCGCATCGAGCTGGTACTTAAGGTTCTTGAACTTGCCGCCAGTGATAGAGCTTGGCGTCTTGACATCCTCGGCCTCAACTTCGGCATACAGCTCATGCAGAATACGAATGAACACCTTGTAAGGATCGGGCGTGGCATGGATCCAGAGGCGTTGCTCTATTTGCTGAATGAAGTCGTCATTGCTTTCTTGAGTCTGTATATCGATAGAGTTCGAGTCGTTCCATAGTCTATCAAAATGTCCTTGTAGCTCATCATATTTCTCGTTGTCGCGAAACGACATAGCAAGCTCACCTTGGCCGATGAGACCATTGTAGGTAAAGTTGTTTGACCCCATGAAGACATTGCCCTTGAAGTCACCGTTTTGCGAGAACTCAGGTTTATTCGTCAGGATGTAGGCTTTAGCATGGTTGTCCTCGTTGGTCATACGAATTTCGAGTGAGCCGTCTTTGAGCTTTTCCTCGAAAATATTTTGCATGCGCTGGTCTTCTGTGCCATCAAATGCCTCGGATAGAGCCGATTTATTAAAGAGTTTAACAAAGCTTTCAATGTATTCATTTTTCTTCTCACTTCGCCCCATGCTCTCAAAATCGAGACTCGTATAGCGCTCCAGCCCAACCTCTTGATCATTCTTGATATTAGAGGTCAACTTATCGATATTGTTCGGGTCAATAGCTTTACCGACAAGGATGCGTATTTTCTTGTCTTTCAATTCATCTGCAAGCGCCGAGAAGCCCGAGAAGTAGAAATAGGCCGTGAGAATATCAACACGGTCTGTGCTAGGTAAAGTGTTCTTTAGTGCGTCTTGTAGTGTACGATCTCTGTTGTCAATTAACCCCATTAAATGTAGCGACCTTTCATTGCTGGCCGCTGTACTTGCTCTAAAAAACAAAAAAGCGACCATATACTAAGTCGCTACAACTTATGACAATTGTGCTCACGAAGAGTAAATTGCGGTGTATATGGCCGCTTTCTATCCTCGTGAACAGCAATCTGTCACTTGAACAAAATTGTTATAAGTTGTAGCCCTGTTATTATACCATGCGAGAGAGGAAAAAAGCGCTATCTGACGTTGCATTCATGCGTCTTTCGTGCTACATTGTAACTACAGCACCTCGCTTGGACGTAAGTTCTCGCGAGGTTCTTTGTTTATTAGGAGTATAAGCGGTAAAATAGATGAATATGAGACGAATTGTTTTAATTGACGGAGAGAACCTGAACTACGGTTTGCGCCATCTACTGGGTAATAACGGTAGGCCAGCAGACAGGTTTGCGCTAAGCGGCTTTAATTATCGAGGTCTACTTGAAGAGATCCTTGCAGATAGCGTGCCCTCTGAAATCCTTTGGTTCGGTGCTAGGCTAAGAGTTTACGATCAAACCGAGGAAGTAAAGCTCAAATCTGAATCGGCAATTCGCTTGCAATCGTACTTCGTTAATGAGATACAACGGCAACGCATTACCTTTGTAAAGATCGGCTATTTACGCGCCCGTGAAGTCGAGCTCAAGGATGGGACAACTGAATGGAAACTTGTTGAAAAAGGCGTTGACGTTGGGCTAGCAGTAAGGATTGTCGCAGAAGCAAACCCCGACACAGAAATCGTCATAGTAAGTGCGGATACAGACCTTCTGCCTGCCTTCAAGCAAGCACAAAAGCAAGGTGCTCGACTTATTCATCTTGGCTACGAACACCGTCCGATTGCATCACTAAGTAGTGCTTCTCACGCAACGAGAACAGTCACTATACCGCTCGCACAAAAATACAGACAGTCTTAGCTACTGGCTTACATTCTCAAAACATAAAAGAAAGTTCCTGCTTCCTCGCACATGGCGTAAGCACGAACCTTCTTACCGTCTATTGTACCAAACGTGTACAATAGAGCCATGAATGACGACAACGTGAAAATGGTACCGATTGACGATTTGAAGTTCGAGAAACGTGCAGAAACACTTCCTGCGGAGCTTATCGATCGTATTGCGCTCATCTACCATACATTTCAGCCGTATTTGAGCGTATCGCTTGAGCAAACAATCGATAACTTCAAATACGATACACATCCCGAGCAAGAAATTGCCCTATGGGAGAAGATGGGGCGCACGATACTCATCCTAAAGCATCAGGAACATTGGTCAGAGGAAGTTATCACTAAAGCCGTAAAGGTCGTAATCGGTTTGTCTATGGGGCAAATTCAAGGCAACGAGCTGAACGAAGAAGAAACGCAGCGCGTTATTGCTATCTGGAACGACCGTCAGCCACGCTAGGAATTGGTGTTCAGCCGCTCCTTATCCTTGCGTCTTTTCATATGCCAGTCCTGCCACGTATAGTCGCTAGCACAGCTATTACAGTGAAAGTCTTGCTCTTCGCCATCTAACACACAGCCGTTATAGATGAATTTGAAGCCTTGTCTCTCGAGTTTTTCGTAGTATATAAAATCAGGCATTCCGTTTACATACTCGGCAATATCTTGCGAGCCACATTTTGGACACCATGGAGCAAAGTGCTTACTAGTCATTATTTATCGTCGGCAAGATAACAGTAATAATCTCATCCGTTTCTTCTTGTGTCATCGGAGGCGTTTTCTTTTTACTGCTCATAGTTCTAGTATATCTCGACCGAGAGTCACTACAGCCGATTCATTAACTCCACGAAAGCGTCATCAGTCCACGCAGCTTGTCCAGCCCAATCATCGCTGTCTATGTTGTGGAGATGAATATCATCGAAGTGCTGTGCGTTAGTTTTGCCAGCAAAGAAGCCATACAGTGATTCGTCGTCGAGTGACACGCGGGATATGTAAAATTTGTATTTGTAGTCAGGATGAATGTATTTATCCTCTTCGCCACGGCTACTCGGATAGGCAGTCTGTGTTTTCTCGAAGATAAAGCCTTTGTTGAGCAGCAGCTTCTTATATTCATCTCTGGTCATGCGATTAGCTCCTTCAGCTTCTCATATATCGCCACCATCGCATACGTATCTAGTCCACAATACTCACGTAGGTCGGCTAATATCTGGTCTTTATCGTCTCTCGTTCCATCGACAATCGCTTCACGCCACGAACGGCTAGCTGTGGCACCTTCTTGAATGCCGAGTGTCTTGTAGGATAATTCAGGGCATAGCAGTGGCAACACCTTCTTAATAGAAAACTTACCCTTGAGCCGCTTATCAAGATAGAGGCGTTTGCTAAATACATCAGCAAGGTCAACCGTGCGGTCGTTCAGATCGTTAAAGAAATCTGCGTGTACGGGATAGAGTTTAGCGTATTCTTTATGGCGAGAGCATTCAAAGGTCTTGTTCCAGACAATAATCGAGCCTGTGCCGCCAATATCTTGCTTCAGGTGGGCAATGACGCTCTCGGCTGGGTTCGTATTCGTATCATGCAGATACTCAGTGTGTGTCAGCGTACCGTCTTCTTGCATGATATGCAGCGAATACTGGAAGACAACCTGTTGGTATGGAAAGGTGTAGTCAAATGGCGGAAAGATGTGGTTTATCGACTCGTAGTCGAGGAAGTAGGCTGGGAATTCAATATCTCCGAGGAATACTCGGATAGCATCTTTATCGACGATAATCTCATCGAGCTTCGTCACTCGCACTTGGTCTTGCTGATGCTGCTGGAGCTTAGTTGACTCAGGGATATCCACGATGAGCTTGATACTGCTATCTTCAAGACTTCCGATAAGCTTGTCTGTGCCAGCTCCTTTGTTTGAGGCGAGGTCATAAATGCTGTATTCAGGAATGTCTGGATGAAGCTTGTAGAATATCTCTCGGTATTCACCAGCAGCACCAAGCCCAGCGTAGCGGAGTGAGTCGCTCGGCATTGTGTCACTTTCAGCTACTTTGGCAGCTGCTCGCATTTGCTCAGGAGCATTGGGCACTTCTTTATTCACTTTGTCGGTGACGTCGGTAAACGCCACGATATCTTCAACTTTGATATCTCCGCTGCGAAGATATTCCTTGTTGGCATGTAGCACTCGTACGGTGCGAATCGGGAAGCCACTCCACTCAATGACCGTCTTCTGAAAGGCGAGGTCGCAGATATGCTCTTTGTCTGGCGAGGTAGTCGCCTTAATTTCTGTCAGTGTATAGGCATCGCCATCTTTCGTGATGGCATCGGCAATACAGAGAAAGCCATCATAGAGAAAAGCGGCTTGTAGGATTGTATCAACATCCTGCTCAAGCAAGGCTTTGGTTTCATCTGCCCATTCCTGCATGTCTGCATAGTTGTTGCGGTCAAGATGTATCGCCTCAGGGTATATTTGCTCGGCTAGCTTCTCGAATTCACGCCTTTCGTCGATGATAGCTTGAGAATTGTCGTCAGGCGCCGGAAGAAAGTCAGGGTCGTGCTTGCGGAGCCAGAGCCATGCTGGATGTTTTAGGTAGGTGATGTAGTCGGTTTTTGAAATCATAGACTACACCTCAGCCTCTTCAGACCTTGCTTGTTCGACACGCTGGACGATACTGGCTAGTAGTATTGTAGCGTCGCAAGCAATTCCAGCTTGTAATGCATTGGGCGTTGTTGCATGCTTCACTTTATGTGCCACTTCGCTACTACTTTTCGCAAGTGAGCGCAGCTCGGCATTCTTCCTGCCGCTTAATCCGACTTCGATGACCCTTCCGATGCGGATATTTGTTTTGTCGACAGGAGGTTCTGAAGTGTCAGTAGACTCACCGTGTACATCTTGCTTGTACGCCACTCGTGACACGCCCTCGATAACTCTGACACAGGCTGTACCAACCGCACTGAAGTCCTGAGGAGTGACGGCTGTTGCGTAGCGATTGCGCAACTGCGTGATTTCTTCTCTGATTTTATTCCAGTCACCAATAACTGGCTGTTCTGATACGGGCGTAGATAAATCCGTAAAGTACGCTTTATCCTGTCTCTCTTCAATCTCATCAATGATCGGATTAAAAATGTCTTATATGAAACCGCGTCGGATTGACCAGCTCCCACCGCCTGACATGCCTTCTTTGCGCCAATAGTCACCAAAGCCAGAAAAGTCGCGGAATGGTAGTGATAATTCAGGGAGATTATTTCTTTTGAGAACAACCTTCGTAAGGCGCAGTACCGTTTTGAACGTTTCGTCATCAAGGCGCATATCTACGCCATTTGTACCGTAAGACACGAGGTCGTCCCGCAGGGTGGTGAGGAGTGCTCGAGCGAGCTCTAGCTCGTCAATATCTGCGCGTGATACTTTTGTTAGCTCAAGAATTAAATCCGTTTTTAACGTGTACTCGGTATGCAAGGTACCAAAGCCGAGTGCATCTTCCGTTACCTCAATATCAAATAAATCATCCGCCTTCATATGGTATAGTATACCTCTAATATAGCTGTGACACACTGCAAGAAGCAGGCAGTAATCACAAGAGGAGGCGATGAGAGGAGTCCTTTTCTAAAAAGACTCCTCCGATTTCTCCACTCAACAGAGGTGGGCAAAATATCACCCCTGTTAAATACGCACACTTTCGCAAGTTAACAGAGGAGATGCCACGGAGTCCAATATCTTAGGAGCATGTGCCTTACGGCGTGAAGGTTCAAGTCCTTTCATCCGCACCAAACTAAAATACCGGGCCTTTGCTCGGTATTTTACTTTGGTTTGAATTTAGATTGAACCTTTACCCGAACGGCGTGGAGGTGAGAATTGCCTGGGGCAATTCGCAAGAAAACGTCACAAATGAGCCGTGCTCATTTGACCGACTTTCGGGCCCGCGGGACGTGGCAAGTCCTTTCATCCGCACCTATTTATAGTCCAAATCGCGCGAAGTCAGCGGCGCCATATTCGTCGCCTAGAGCGCTAGCCAGTGAGCGGACGTCGCTTACCTGCTTTACGCCCGGATTGAGCGTCCCAAATGGGTCAAACACTT
>CAYUUR010000010.1:0-10460 GCA_964448075.1 uncultured Candidatus Saccharibacteria bacterium
CCCGATACTGGTGTCGTTTCCTCTGTATATTGTTTAATCTGTTTCTGTGCCATAGCTTATAGCTCCTTTTTTAATATATCATGGTTATGTATCATTTGGGTTATCTCTTGTTTCTTGCAGGCGCAAATTACGTTTTATATCTTCAACACGTTTCGATTGCGTAGGCGGTAAGATTTCGAGTGTCAATTCTGCTCGCTGTGGTGTGTAGTTAATACCGTGTATTTGTAATACGAGTGAGTCAACAAGACTATTAAAGTTCCTGAACGATACGTTTTGCCCAAGTTCAAACGTAGTTATGTCATAAGTTGATGACGGAACAGACACCTTGATAGCAAATTTAGGTGTACTAAATTGGTTAAGAATTGAATTAATAATGATGTCTGCTGTTGCAGATGTTGTAACGCGGTTGTCAGATGGTAATTCAAGCCAAGAACCGTATCTAGCTAACGATGTTGAGTTATTGCCGTTGGCTGTCAGGTTAGTGCCAGAGCCAGTGTCGCCACCAGAGAAGTACACGTTGTTTTTAACTGTCTCTAGTGATTGTGATATATCCAAGTCATGTATGTGCGAGCCAAGCACTAAAGTATGTTGTGCTGTATCGCCTTTAACGTTGAAATGAACCGTTCCGTTTGCACAAGATACAAACCAGTACCAATCTGCAGGAGCGAGTTCGACAACTTTTTTCATAGCTTCAAGATATGTTGAATACTTAAATGTATAACTGACTGTTGAGTTAGTATCGACTATTGATGAAGTTGTGTATGCAGGTATAGCACCCTGAGCGTTTGCGCTATCAAGTAGTTCTCGCATGATGTCGCTAGGGTCATAGGTGTTAAATTGACCACCAATAGCACCAGTTGGCGCAATTATAGAAAACGTAAGTGAGCTTGTAGATAGCGAATAAGTAAAACTGGTATTAAAAGTATATGTGTCGCCAGCATAAGAACCTGTCGAGTCAAGTGCAATAAAATCTTCAAAAGAACTTATCCCTTTTTTTAAATAAGTGTTAGCGATTCTGAAAAAATAATTAGTACCTGCAGCCAGAGTGACGCCAGATGTAGTAAGTAGCACTTCTCCCATATCTTGTTCTGTCAAGCTACGAAGCACAAATGATATATATGCACCTGGTGAGCTTGTAGTACCTTCTATCAGATAAAATGCAACTTGTGCGCTTCCCTGTACGCGCATATTGATAGAAAAAGAGGGGTTAGTAATATCACTAGCAACAGTAAACTCTTGAGCGTAGCCGTAAGTCGTATCAGCATTAAATTGACCATCTGTATCATAAAGCGAGTTTCCAGTTGACTCTGCGCCTGGCAATAGCTGAACAATGTAGTTATCAAGCTGAACGCCATAGCTAAGAACATCTATAGTCACGGTGTTGCTTTGATAACTAGCGTCAAATTTAGAAACAAGACCTGTGAACATTAGTACACCATCAGGATGCTCATCTGAAAACTCATATACCAGTATTCTGTCGTTGAGATTTGGTATAGTACCCAAGTCATAAAAAACATCCGAAACAACATCATTACCATCTTCATCGGCTAGTGTGTTACCTAACTCATCACCAACGTTGTCATATTCTAGCGTCGGTGTTGCATCTTGAAAAGAAGTTGCAAGCTCTAAGCGTATTGCAGAACCAGCGCTATTTATTTCTCTGTTTAATGAAAATTCACTGACTACATTGCTCAGAACGCCATAGAAAATAGTGCCAGTGCTATTGTAGTGCTTGTATTGATATGTTTTCCCATTGCTCATAGATTTCGCTTGGTGTTCGTAACGTTAATATCTACTTGTCTAGTCGTGAAGTCATCAGCGTAGTTTATAAAGCCGTTGCCATTATCCCACTCTAAGAAGTTACCAGTAAAGTCTACAGCAGTACCGTTGACTTTAACTGTCATAGCAAGATTATCAATAACCAATACATCGTTTGTTGTCCATGTTCTACTTACCTCAATAGACGTTCCGTCTGTGGGGTTGCTGAACGTGACTGCGACTGACGTAGACGGAGTGAATGAGTCGACAGTATATGTAATGATTGGTTTTTGTTTTGCTGTACCACTAAAGATAATAGGATAAGACTTATCGCCACTTGTAAGGTTCACGACGTTAAGTATCTCTGAACTGGTCAAAGAATAAGAGCATGGGTCGCTAGTAACAAACTCTATATCAACAGCAGCATAACCACCAGCAACGTCTGAAAAGCCTATGTTTGCCACGCTGACGTTTAAGTATTTACGCTGTTCGCCAGCAATAGGTAGCTGCAGGGTTTTGTTAATTGGGTAGAGTATGCGCTTTAATTCACCGATAGACTCATCTAACAGTTCTCTGCCAGAACGAGCTATAACTGTGCGGACGTTTATTTTATGCTCAGTAAAGAAACCAGACGTTGTTGCAGTGAAGTCACTTGATGCAATACTTAAGTTCTGTAAGTCTCTTGTGGGGTTTCTAAATGTATCTGTGCCTGTTATTCGTAGACCAGTAATACTTTGTAACGATGTACCATTGAAATATACAGGGTCACTCATTTGTATGATAGCCATTACATGCCCCCCATCGGTGCTAGACCCATTGATAATACGTCTTGATTACGATTAGTCCTGTTAAAGAAGTAGTCAGCGTCTTGTTTACTGCCAATATTTACGTTGCCATATATCTTTGTTTCATTGCCAGCAGCTTGTTGTTTGTTAGGCATAGCCATACCAACATTAGCAACCATTGAACTACGAGCAAGCGCGCTTGTTAAGGCTGCTTGTGGCAATGCTGCGGACTGTTTAATACCTTGTGCAAGCCCTTGCATGATTGAGCGACCACTGTAGAGTGTCCAGCCCTTACCGCTGAACGGTCCTTCTTTAGCAGGTGAGGAAGGCAGCAAGTCTCTAGCTTTTTTAAGTACGCTGCTCACAGCGCCAGCTACAGCGCCAGCTTTGTTCATGATACCTTGTATTAATCCCTCTATGATTGCAGCACCGCTTCTAACTAGCCATGAGCCAGCACCAGCAAGCGCACCAACTACCCGTGATTGTAAACCGCCAAGCCAGTTCCATATAGCCACGCCAGCAGCAGTTATAGCGCCAACAACTTTTGCAGCCCAACCTATGAGCCGAGCTAAACCTACTGCTATAGCTGCAACAACTGCGATTGCCAAAACTATTGCTGCTACAAACGTACCAACTACTACGAGTGCAACAATACCAAAGTACTTAGCAACTGTTTTAAGCTGTGGCATGAATGGTGCAAGTGCAACTCTAGCCTGTTCAAATGACGCCCTAATATCACGCCATGCTGCAGCAAATTGATTCGCCATAAAGCTCCACACCATTTTTAGTCCAGGGAGTATATAGATAACAAACCACGCCCATACAATCTTTAATTTAGCTACAACAGCGTCAAAGGTAGGTCGTAGCCTGTCCCAATTCTTCCATACTAAGTAAACTGCACCAGCAACAACAGCCAGCACTGCTGCTACTACCCAGAATACAGGGCTTGCAAACAGCGGTATAAGCGCAGCGACAGATTTAACAAGCGTACCAAGTACAACCAGCAACGGACCAAGTACCGCAGCAATACCAACCATCTTAAGAATAAAGTCTTGTTGACCTGGACTTAATGCTGAGAACTTATCAATTAACCCTTGCAAGAATGTTAGTATCTGGTTAGCAAATGGTAAAAGTTTTTGACCAATAGTTGCACTCAGCTCTTTGAAGCGCTCTTGCGTAATGCGTATCTGGTTAGCTGTACCTTGTGAAGTTCTACTAAAATCACCCTGCGCGTTCTTTGTCTGCTCCATGATGTACTTGAAACGTAGCTGTACTTTTTCAGCTTGCGACATTTCTTGTATAGGCTTTGTGATTCCTTCTGCAAGTGCGTAAGCTTCGAGGTTTGTTTCTGTCATCACTATACCAAGTCGCTTTAAGCTTTCAGTCTCGCCAGTAAACACACCAGCCAAAGCTGTTTGAGCCTCAGCAAAAGATATGTTCTTGAATGAAGCCAAGTCCGCACCCAACTGCACCATACCCATAGACATCTTTGCCGCTTCGTCTGTATTAAGACCCATCGACGTAGCCATATCACCAAACAGAGCAGCAGCGTCTAGCGCAGACTGTCGAGCAAGACCCATAGAGTTAATAGAAGTCTTTGACCATTCCTTAACAACCTTTGACTGTTTCTTAAACGCAACGTCAACTTTGTTAATCGTCTCATTCAAATCAGAGGCAGCTTTGACCGCAAACGCAGCACCAGCGACTACAGGTAAGGTGACGCCGAGTGTCATCTTCTTACCGATGTTGGTCATAGAGTCACCTATTTTTTTGGTCTTGCTTGATATACCAGACACAGCCCTATCAAACTTGGATGTGTCTAAGCCTAAGTCATAGTGAATAGAGCCAACTTGCGTACTAGACATTTCTCACCTCGCGTAATGTGTTGACCTCACTCAAGACGCCATCTAAGCCCTTCTCTTGCTTTTCTAAAGCGCTGATAGTACTTTGTGCTTCTTGACCGCCAGCCATCGCTACAGACGTTGTATTGATGTGTAGTAGTGACTCTGTAGCCTGTAGGCGATACATAGCATTGACTAGCGTAAAGAAACGCGTAGCGAGTTCATCGAGAACTTCTGTAGCTGTATAGCCATAAAAGCGGATAAACTCTGGGATAATCATTAGCCAGTCACCTGTGCTTTTGGGTCAGTATCAAACTTAACCCCCTTTTCGTCAAGCTCTTTGTTATCACTTGGCTGTATATGTTCCATCATCTGTGTAATAAGCTGCAAGGTTGCTCCAACATCTAACTGTATGCCTTTGAGTTCTGGGATAAGCTCACCGATAACTTCATCCATATCAGATTCGGCTTGCTTCATTGATTGTGTACTAGCTTCTTTTGCGTTCTCGAACACGTTGCCAATTTTGGCAATCGCTAGGGCATGAGACATGCGTAGCGGTTTACATTCTAAAGTTAAGCCTTTAATCTCAACGTTGAATGGTTTTGGTTGTAAGTCTTGTATTGTTACTGACATGCTTTGCTCCTAGCTTATTTATGATATGACTGCTGTATCCCTATTTATTACTTGTACACTTAATTTATACAACTTTGCATACTCCAAGTCACGTTGTATCGCTTCTATATCTCCTAGCACTAGAAACGTGTAAACGTGCAAATCATGAATATCGGCTGAATACATGCGGTGAATTGCGTTCTTTATATTAATCAGTGTCCCTTTGCAAACATCTGCGCTGCTATTCTTACAGTAAATGTCAACGACTGATTCGCTGATAGGCACGTAGTTATTCTGTTGACCGCCAGCACTCTCGACAAAGATACCGTTCTGTCCCTCTGGTATCTGGTCTACAAATATATCTGTGCCAACCGTACCAAACGCCATGCGCTCAAGCCATACAGCAGTCTCATACGCTACATCACTCATGGTCTAGCCCTCATTGCATGTTTCTTGAAAACAGCTCGTATGCGCATCGCTTGTTCGTCTCCTGATGTTTGCAAGTAACGCTTGCCTGTTCCCGATGTGCTATAGTTGCGAACACGCCGTTTGCCGTCACCGCCAAACTCCTGAAAACGTGCATACTCTTTCCAAAATGATATACGCCACAATAAACGCCCTTGCTTGTGAATATCAGAGTCACTACGCAATTGACCTGCCTTAAACGGCGCTCTAGTTCGCGCGTTGCGTAACGTATCACGTGCGCCCTCTTTAATAGCGTCATCCATAACAGAATAAAGGCTACGAGTGAACTGTGGCAGGTTGTCGTCAATTCGTACACTCATTATGATATAACCCCATACTTAAGTAGGTCGCATTTAATAAAAAGTACTCTAGGGTTTCTGAGCCTTCGCGCTTTGGTAACTCGTTCAACCCTAAAGTATTCATCATCAAACTTGATTATGTCCTTGCGCTCAACACCACTGTCAGGTTCAAACCACGCCATAGCATCGCTTTGTATTGTCTCGTTATTAGTAGCAGTAACTTGTTCCGTAATGTATCGAAAGTGGCACTTTAATGCTGTCTCTGCGCTGCGTATAAAGTCACCGTAAGCGTTACGGCTAGTTGTTAGCTTGTACGCAGTGTGCAACATCGGAGGCTTCATCAGATAATCTCAGGGAATAGATATTCCACACTTTCTAGTGCGTTACGTGTTGCTGTTTGTGCAAACTCAACTGAGTAGCCCTCGATAGACTCTTTGCGTATGTCGCCAGACTTGTCTAGTTCTGAAATGAGTGCATCAATTAAAGCGCTCTTAACCATGTTCAAGATTGCAGTATCATCGTAAATAGAGAATGTTGCTGTCACGGCTATGTTGTTTATGCCGACAGGAAAGCGACCGCCTCTGTTACGAAGTTGCGTTTTTAGTGTTCTGTTAATAGGTTCTAACGTGTAATCTGAACTGTCTAGCGTATCAGTTACAGTTTGGTCATCATTGACAATCTTAACGGCACTTACAGCAGTACAAGGGTCAATCTTTAAGTGTTGCAGCCCACCATCATAATAACGAGTTGATGGAGTACCATCTTCAAGACTACTGCCTATCTTTTTTTCGAGAAAGGCTTGATTTGCGGCGTTTATGAGCGTGAAGGCGCTTGCTTCTTCGCTCGTTAAACTCCTTTGTAGTCTCGCTTCCAAATCGCTCTGCGATACTAACGCCACTGCGGTACTCCTTTAATTTTAAGATTGCCGAGTTGTAATAATCTACAAGCATGTGCTTATTGTACCATAACAAAAGAAAAGAGGGCATATAGCCCTCAAATCTTTTTGTTGGTTCACTCTAGCTAATGCCAGTAGGTCCAACACGCCCCAGAAGTCGCCCATCCGTAGCGGAACGTGACTCATCTACTAGTGCAGTAAATGTGACTTCGTACACACTTTGCTCATCTACCTTATAGGCAAACGAAACATTATCGGATGACACGGCTTTGAATAGCGTAATAGTGCGCTGGTTGTCTGTGTTCTTACCTTGTGGGGTAATAACAAGCTCCAATGCGTCGTCGCGTAAACTGTAGCCAGCCTTTGTACCGAAGTGCAAGTGGTCGTCAGCAGAGCCAACATCCCAATCGCTCTCAGGTATGGCGTAACTAAGAATACCAGGCGTAATCTCAGCGAGCTTTAACTTGACAGATGCTTTCTGTCCTGCAACCACGTAATCCACAGGGGTACTTCCGTACAGGTCAGTTTTCACTTCTGTTAAGTCGCGCTCGATTTCGATTTCCGTACCATCGACAGTATGACCTAAGTCAACACCGCCGAGTGCGATACGGCTTCCTGCTGCGACATATAAGTTACTCAAACTTGCCATGTTAATCCTTTCTTATTTAATTGGCATTAGTTGTCTTAAGAGACAGTACCAGTTCCAATTATTACGAAAGCACCAGGGAAGCGAGTCATAGGTACACAGCGAAGTGTAGCACGCATAGCCCATGCGTCCTGAGTAATCAGGTTGATAGTACCACCACCTGCATCTAGTACAGAACCAGAGTCAAAGACTTTAGTCTCAAGCAATCGCTTAACGTACATCTTGATACGGCTTAGGTCACCAAAGACTGCAAATGGTTCGTTAGCAGTAATGTCACCAACAGCAGGGAGGATGTCTACCAACTCGACAGGGTAGCCATCGATTGTTGGGTTGACGCCTTGTCCTGGAGGGCCAAATAGGTAGTCGCCAGTAGTTGCAGCTTTAGTTTGTCGTAACTCGTTCCAGATAGTTGGGTGCATGAAGAAGCGACCACTCTTACGAACGCTTGAAACAACTTTGTACTGTGCGTCCATAGCGTCATCAGCGTCAAAGTCAGTGTAAGCTGAACCAACAGTGATAGTCTTGTATGCTTCACCAGCATCAGGTGCGTAGAGCAAACCGTAAGTTGAGTCAGTGAATACCAACTGGTCAAACAGTTTAGCACGTGCGCGAGCAACTTCGTTTGTAGCATCTTCCCATAGGTTGATAGCAGCATCTTCGATGACTTCACTGGTAAATACCAATGTAGCGATGTACTTATCAAGAGCTACAGTTGTAGCGCTGTAAGTGAGTTTCTGAGCGTTTTGCGCTGTAGCTTCTGATGTACGTGTGAAACTAATTTCGTTCGTACCAGCAAGCAACGTAACAGAGTCACGGTCAGTCTTACGAATATCAGCGAGTCGTGCAACAACACCGTATTCATCAGTCAAGCGTTCTACTTCTGCAACAAACTCTGGGTCTGGTACAAGAGCAGCACCATCAGCAGCGGTTGTAACGTTCTGATAGTTAGCTTTGTTTACTGTTTGCCATGCTTTGTTTACATAGCTGTTGTACTGTGCAATGCCAGCTTGGTCGTTGTTTTTGTAAGCAACAAGACCTTTAGCAAAACGTACTTCTTTTGGAAGTTCGCCAAATGCGTCAGTAACTTTAGCGTCGCTTTTGGTAGCTTCGTCATGGATAGCCTTTTTAGCTGGCTTGTCCATTTTCTCTGCTAATTTCTCAGCGATTTCGTCAGCAGTAGGCATATTGCCCATAGATGACTTTACAGACTCAGCAGCCTTTTCAGCTACAGCAGTAACTACCGCTTCGTCGATTTCAATACTTTGTGTATCACTCATTTATTATTCTCCTTGAGTTTAACTGATTTGATAACAATCTCTGCTTGCTTATCGACCGCTTGCGCTGAACGCAATACTACGCGCAGGTTGTTATTCTTGTCGGCCTTATCCTCATGGGTTTCGCCAACGGCTACTTCCTTTAGAGTGGCAACAAGTGTTTCTAGTCTTTCAATATCCTTAACGATTCCTGATGTACCAGCATCTTTTGTCAACATCTTACGTGCGTAAGCGTTAGCTAGTGAGCGCAATTCTGCTTTTTCGTTACCGTCAATAGCTTTAGCCGTCACAAGTGCGTTCTCGTTAGCAGGTACTGATACAAAGCTAAACTCTTTCATAGTGAGCTTTTTGATAGTCAAACCATCTTCACCCCATTCTTCAACCATGCCACCAATAGATACCGCTTTAACTACGTTGTCCATAACATATTGGTAAATCTTGCGTGGGAAGTCATCTTTAAGGTAGAACTTTACTTTAGCCATCAGCTTGTCACCGTCGAGCCACATCTTTGTAGCATTAGCGATTGGTAAGTTAAAGCCGTCATGCCCCCATAGCACAACGTTGTTACCTTTCATGTACTTTTTGAAGTCGATACCCTTTACGTCTATGCGCTCACCATGAGCGTCCCAGTCACTAGTCGATACAACAACTTCTACTTCGCCCTCTGCAAGTTTAGAAGCCTTCTCAATGTAGCCCTCTGATTTGATTAGCATTATTCTCGCTCCTCAACAGTGAAGTAGACATCAAACTCGTAGCTGTTTACTGACGCTACAGAACCTTGCTTGATTAATAAGCCTTGCCCTGGGCGTAGCCGTATCTTACGACCCAGTTTCAGCACGTTCATGTGTTGGTCGTTATATATTGCTGGGCTTGTTTCTTCTGAGAACACCATTGTGTCAGCGAGGCGTACTGTGATAGTCGCACCACCAGTAGGGATTGTGCGAGCAGATATGCCCGTTGGGATTGGATTCTGTTCAGTGTCAAATGGGATAATGCTTGCTGCCGTTTCAGACGCAGACGCGTAACCTATAGTTTGGCCTGACGTGCCAGCTGCGCTTGTTCGTAAGAAGTTAAACCTTGCAGCTACAACACCAGAAACGCCAACATCGCCTTTAGGACGCACATAGATGCCTTCGATAATGGCGTTATATCCACTGCCAGCGGCATTAAATAAATCAGCCATGAGCTTGCTTGAGCCACCAGCGATTTCGCCAGTGTTCAATACCCATTCATTTTTACCAACTTGTGACATGCTTCTCCTTGTCTTTACAAATAAAAAAAGCCCTGCAGACCTACCTACTCTTTACAGAGGTGGTTACCCGATGTTCGGGTTGGTCACTGCGGACTCTGTACTCTTTATACTATACATGTTGGTTACATGCAAGGTGTTTGTGTATACGTGATATTCAAATATCTTTTTGCAGCGTGGGCATTTAATAGCTGCCACCATTATAGTTGCAGAGGCTAACCACTTGTTACAGCCTTTGCAGCGGACTTCTATCATGCTACGTCAGTGTTAAATTGCGCCCAATATTCTTGCAACTCTTTCAACCATACATTCTTAGAGTCTAGTAATTGTCCTAATCCACATACATTAACAAACAGCCGAGCGACATAAACCCAAGTGTCTTCTGACGGCACTTCTTCTAGCCCTGCCAGTAGCTCATCTCGCTTGTCATAATCTTCTGGGATAAGGCTTATAAGATGGTCTATTTTTTCTTGTAGGTTATCCATAGTAATGATTATACTCCTATGCTATCTATAATTACTTCTTCTTTGATTTCCTTAACTGGTTCTACCTTCTCAAACTTTGCCCCTAGACTAGTTACAACCTCCTTAGCGTCTATCTTACTCTCGTCATAGACTAATACTTTACTTGTCTTTA
>CAYUUR010000011.1:0-8516 GCA_964448075.1 uncultured Candidatus Saccharibacteria bacterium
CAAATGCTGCCTGCAGAAATTCTCCGCCTTTATAATCTGATCCAAAACCTAATTTCAACATGCGTACAGATTACATCGGTCATGCAATCTGGTCAACTTACGGAGGTTTGACTTTTGCCTAACAGAGGTGATATACTAGGCGGTAACTGCTTGGGATACGCTGACTGCGGTCGCTCACCGCTAACCAGCCGCCACGCATACCACTACAAACTACTATGAGCACGAGGAATTAACCCTAATGAAAAAAGATATTCACCCCAAGAATTATCGCCTGGTCGTTTTCCAGGACCTCAATAACAACGAAACGTACCTAACCAAGTCGACCGTTGCCACCAACGACACCATCACGCTCGACGGTGCTGAGTACCCACTCGTCAAAGTTCACATTACCGGTTCATCACATCCCTTCTACACTGGTGAAGAGCGCGTGCTCGACATCGAAGGTCGCGTTGACAAGTTTAAGGCCCGTGCAGCTGCTGCCGAAAAAGCTAAGTCTGCCCGCATGGCAGCCGCCAAAAAGCTTGCAACCCGCGCTGCAGCTAAAGCCGTCGAAACTGACAAAACAGACGATAAGTAGCGAGCTCGCTCGAAAACCGTCGACAGATATATTCTGCGGCGGTTTTTGTATATACTAATACTTTAGAAAGAAGAATATGGAAGAGAAAGAAAAGCAACTTCGTACCGAGTTCACCGACTTGCAGACCACATTGGCAGAACCAGATGTCTACAGCGACCCCGCTTACCCAAAACTCGCTAAGCGACAGGCCAAGCTCGAAACCATTATTGGGCTGTTTGACCAAAAACATCGCCTGGAGTCGGAACGTGCGCAGGCATCAGAGCTAGCCACCGGTAGTGATGAGCTCGCCGAGCTCGCCCGCGAAGAACTTGCCGAGACCGAAGCAACCCTTGCTACCGTCAACGAACAGCTCGCCGATGCATTGACACCCAAAGACCCCAATGACGAAAAAGATATCATCATCGAGATACGGGCTGGTGCGGGCGGCGATGAAGCAAGTTTGTTTGCGGCCGAGTTGTACCGCATGTACATACGTTGGAGTGAGATCAAAGGTTTTAAAACCGAGCTTGTCAGTGAAAGCCCGAGTGAAGTTGGCGGTTTCAAAGAAATCATCTTTGCCATGCGCGGTGATGACATGTACAAGCAACTCAAGTTTGAAGCTGGGGTGCACCGCGTGCAACGCGTACCTTCAACAGAAAGTCAGGGGCGTATCCATACATCGACTGTTACCGTTGCGGTACTACCTGAAGCCGAAGAAACCGACATCGAAATCAACCCTAACGACCTGCGCATCGACGTCTTCCGTAGTGGTGGGCATGGTGGTCAGAGTGTCAACACGACCGATAGTGCCGTGCGTATCACTCACCTGCCATCGGGAATTGTCGTTGCCAACCAAGACGAAAAATCGCAGATTAAAAACAAAGCCAAGGCACTCAGCGTCCTCCGAAGTCGCCTGCTCGCGATTAAGATTGAAGAAGAACAAAAGCAGCTCAGTGATGACCGCAAAAAGCTCATCGGTAGCGGTGACCGCAGTGAAAAAATCCGCACCTATAACTTCCCCCAAGACCGCATCACCGACCACCGCATAGGTTACTCACGTTCGAATATCCCTGCGGCTCTGGCTGGCGACATCGACGATCTCATCGAAAAACTCGCCGAGTATGAACGCCAACTAATCAACGACGGCCAATAATAATTAGAGTATGCGAAGAGCAATAAAAATTAAGCATGGGTTTCTGAATCTGATTCTCGATAAAGCCGAGGTTCAATTCCTAAATCTTGTTTTCGTTTCACTTAAGGAAACTCAATTTATTTTGAAATTCGCAAAAGTCAAACGACTACTTAATGCCGATAAGTCTAATGAGATTCGCGAAATAAATGACGAATCTGCAAGACTTATTTGGATGAAAACAAACACAATAGAATCGACTATTTCATGATCCACGGGCGGTTTGGTTTTATGTTTATTTCTTATTGTTTATCATACAAATCATTATGAGAATTGATACTTGGTTGGGTGAAAATATATCAAGTCTGGAGCAGTCCAATATCGAGACAGCTCGACTTGACTGTTTGGTGTTGCTTAGTGATGAGCTGGGGTGTGATAAATCGTGGGTCTTAGCGCACCCTGAGCACGTTTTACAGATTGAAGTGTTTGAAATGTTGAATACTAAAGTTGCACTACGTGCCGTGCACATTCCCCTTGCCTATCTGCGCGGAAAAGCTGAATTTTATGGTCGTGAGTTCTTTGTAAACGACTATGTACTGGTACCTCGACCTGAAAGTGAAAGCATGATCGAGCTTTTGAAACGAGTCGCAAGCCACGAGTCGCAAACGACAGTAATTGATGTTGGCACGGGCTCCGGTTGCTTAGCCATAACCGCAAAATTAGAACTCCCAAATGCACAATTTCTTGCGATTGATATCGATGATTCATGTTTAGCAGTTGCCCAAAAAAATGCCGATAAATTCGACGTAAAAATACACCTACTTCACGGCGATCTTTTGCAGCCTATTCGAGATTCGAAACTCGAGACCCGAGACTCGATTGTACTCGCCAACCTGCCCTATGTGCCCACAAACTTCCCGGTCAACAAAGCCGCTCAACACGAACCTGAGCTAGCACTTTTCAGTGGCAACAATGGGCTTGATCATTATGAGCAGCTTTTTGCGCAGGCCGCCGCAATACCAAAATCACCCAGCTACATTATTACCGAGTCACTGACTGAGCAGCACGATGCACTTGCTGCTTTGGCGAACAACTCCATGTATAAACTCACAAAAACAGATGGTCTTGCACAGCTTTTCGAGCTCATTAACTGATACTAATCAGTAGGAGCGGCAGCTAGTGTAGCAGTCAATTTTATCGTGTCATTGCCACGTACGACAGTAAGTTCGACCTTTTTACCTACTTTGTAGTTGCCGAGAATCGACACGAGACTCTTTTTCTCGTCGATTTTTATACCGTCTACTTTGGTGATGATATCGCCCGGTTCAACACCTGCTTTACTGGCTGGACCGCCGGATATAACCGTTTCGCTTCCTCCCATTTGCTCAGGTTTTGGCACGTATGCGCCACGGTTAACAGACAGGCTATACTGTTTAGCCGTATCATCGGTCAGCATAACATAGATAATTCCGAGATATGGACGTTGTAATTTACCGGTTTCTTCGACGCTGGTTATAAGCCCTCGAACATTATTGATGGGTATAGCAAACCCGATGCCCTCGGAGTTGCTAGCTATGGCCGTATTGACACCGATAACTTCTCCGGCTAAGTTCACCAGCGGGCCGCCAGAATTACCCTCGTTGATCGCGGCATCGGTCTGGAAAAGATCATCTAGTGTTTCGAGCGATGTTCTGCCATCACCCGCCTCAATGCTTCTACCATAGCCCGATATAATGCCGCTCGTCACAGTGTTTTGGAATTGACCAAGTGCATTGCCTATGGCAACTACCGTGTCACCAACTTTCATGTCACTGGAGTCGCCAAGTTTAGCTGGTGTGAGGGTGTGCCCCTTCAGATCGCCTATCTGCAAAAATGCGATGTCAAGACTATCGCGGTTGCTGGTGCGCCCAATAACCTGAACTCCTTCGAACACTGTACCATCACTTAATGTAACGCTCACGGCCGTTGTACCAGTCGGCACGACATGACGGTTGGTCATTATGAGTCCGTCTTTGGTCAGGATTATACCGGTTCCAGCACTTTGCTGCGCTTGTTCACCACCACCAGAACCAAACCAATCTGAAAATGGAAAATTAATTGCCGCACTCTGGCTCGTGACACTAACCGACACGACACTCGGGCCAACCGATTTCGCGATATCGCTAATGACGTTAGCTTCGTTTTTCAGAATAGTTTTTTGCTGCACCAAACTGTTTGCGCCCGAATTATTTTGGCTCGCCGCCCCAAGAAAACCCCCTAGAAAACCAATCGCGAGAACCGCAAGCGCCACAAAAGCATAGGTGTAATTGCGTGAAAGTTTCTCGTTCTGATTGTTATTTTTAGGTGTGTCAGGTGTATCTATCGCCATAGTGTTACCTCCTTTTTATAATCTAGACGACTATGCTGCTACCATGCAACCAGTGGAAATATACCAGTGCGGACCAAATTATCAGTACTGTCGCGATGCCGATAAAAATAATCTGTCGACGTACCAGTGCCGACAACCTATCGAAGTGATCTAGGTAATACAGCGTGCCGAAAACCATTGAAAGTGACACAAGCAGGAGCGTTGGCTGAGCGATAATCCAGTAGAAAATAAGCCAGTGTCCGAGCACCCAAACTAGTGTCGCTCCAAAATAGCCCCATAAGTATGATAGTAGCAGCGTGTGTGGTTCATCGAAACTGTAAAAGAAATGATACGCCGCAAAAAAACAGAGGAAACCGGCCGCAGTAACCAACACGACTAATGGCGCCCGAGGCCACAGCGCAAAAAGTGCCATAAGGCCTAGCACAAAACCAATCATCGCCTGGAGTGACACCCAAAGAACAGTCATCCGAGGTTTTATGAAAATTAGCCAAATAGCCCAAGCAGCAGCGAAACCGATACGGAACCAATCGTTAGGTGAAACCACCATAAAACCGAGTAATGACAGTCCTACGATTACATCAATTGCATTGGTACGAATATTGGCTAGCCAAAAACGAGGACGTACGGCAAACATACGCCATTTGCTGATAAGGATGATAGCTATCGCCGGCCAAATAAATGATGTTTTGACCAATGCGAGCACAAGTATCGGCAGCGCCAGGTTTAGCACGATATAAATAACGTGCGAAAAACCACGGCTTGGTTTGATCTTTTGTAGGAACTCTCTCATTCACCTACAAGTATAACAAATTGTGTGCCACTAGGCACTACTAGTCCAACCGGCAATTTATCAGTTATGTTCGCACCATATCGTTTCTCGAGATAGTTACGCGTATATGGAGCTTTGCCCTGACTCAAATCAACTACAGTGGTTTGACTAGCCGGAGACGTCGCGACCAACGTGCCCGTGACGTTATAGCCGTAATCTTTCAACATCGTCATAGCTGTGGCTGCTTGTTTTTCCGTATTGCCCGCAACTACAATTTGGGCATTTTCCCGAATCAGGTAGCCGTCACGGAGTTGTGAGCGAATATATGCTTGTATGTCAGAGTACGCATCAAGGCCAAGCTTTGGTCGTACGACCGAGCTCGAACCAACCGTGTCGGTAGTCACAAAACTATGTGGCGCAGTCACAAGGTCAAGCGACTGGACGTTTTTGTCATCTACATTTCTCATGATGTCATAGAGGCGAAGAGCCGCTTTTGTACTTAGGTCAGAATAAACATTTTTACCAAATGCACTGGCAAGACCATCAAGCTTAACGGGGTTACTAAATGTTCCGATTGAGAGCACTTTTTGCTTCAACGCAACGATGAGTTGTCGTTGTCGTTCGGACCGATCGAAGTCTGATGTCGAATGACGCGACCGTGCATAGAGCAAAGCTTCTTTACCGTCCATTTCCTGATTGCCCGCTGGAACAAGGGTAGCATTGTTATTGTTTTCCCATGCCATGCTTGCATCGATGAGAGGCTGTTTTACATCTACCGACACGCCGTTAACAGTGTCGACCGCTTGTGCAAATGCCGCAAAGTTTACCAGTACGTGGTAATCAACATCGGTGCCGAGCACTTGGCTGACGACCGTATCTACATTATTAAGCCCAGCCTGAATAGCCGCTGGGTCAGAATTTTGCTGGTCTGCTTTGCCCAAATACTGGTACTTGCCTGCACTGAATGCTGCATTAATCTTTTGTGAGTTGCCATAATAGTTATTGGGCATTTTAACCCATAAATCTCGCGGGATACTGAGTAGTGCGACACTATTATTTACTGGGTCAACACTGGCAAGAATCATTGTATCGGTCAAATCACCGCCATCGTGACCGGGGCCACCGACGCCCATCAACAATATATTTACACGACCATCACCCTCACCCTTGAGAAGTGTTGGCGCAACGTTTTCCCCTGAAAGCGCTGCAACCGTAGTCGTACCGCTCAGTACCTTACCAGCCGTCGCGTAGCCACGCCACGTCAAAAACCCACCTACAATAAAAATAAGTGCCAATACACTAGTAGTTGTACGAGTTACTATGCGGCGAATTTTTTTACGTCGGCCGATAACAAGTTTTGGACGGTTTGGGGTGTCATATGATGGCATCGAAAGTGGGACTTGATCTGTCATAGTTTGAATAAAGGGCACTTTCGGCTGGGGGAGAGGTGCGGCCTGCTCTTGAATAATTACAGCCGCTCGACTTGCTGGGGTTATTTGCTTGGTTACAGGTGCTATTTTAGCTACCGTAGGTAAGTCCGCTGCATGTGGTTGACGCGAATTATACTGAATCTGACGGTTTACGGTTTGTATGCCAAAACCATCAATACCACCACGCTGGGCAGGTCGATATAATTGAACTTTTTTATACCTGTCTGTATTCATAGTACTAGTCTATGTATTATACCCTGCTAACTGACATGGTTGCAAACCGCTTATCCACATAACCAAAGCCCCAAGAAACTTCCTTTGCGACCCAGAAACCATAGCGTTTTAAGTTAATTTCGAGTATAGTTATAACGTGAATGATATCCGCCCCATCGAACCAGTTTTACCACCCGACAATCAACCGGTGCCCGAGCCAAGTGCTCCAGCACCTACCGAAGCAAGGGTAACCTCAACACTGATTCCGAATGCAACCAAACCTATTGAGCCGGTGA
Source organism: uncultured Candidatus Saccharibacteria bacterium (assembly GCA_964448075.1). Taxonomy (GTDB): domain Bacteria; phylum Patescibacteriota; class Saccharimonadia; order Saccharimonadales; family CAYUUR01; genus CAYUUR01. The sequence goes on from CAYUUR010000011.1 coordinate 6,762, forward strand.
CACCTAAAAAGCACGGTGACATAAAAAGCACGATAGCATCGCTGTTTATATTACTCATGGCCCCTGTTATTGCACTCATGCTAACGTTGTACGTATTCCAGTCATATCAAGTGGATGGCCCAAGCATGGAAACTACTTTGCAAAACAACGACCGTCTTATAGTCTGGAAATTACCTCGCACCTGGTCAAGAATTACCAATCACCAGTTCGTACCAAATCGCGGAGATATAATCATCTTTAGTGAGCCTGGGCTTGGTAATTATGAAGAGGATGATGGTAGCAAACAACTTGTGAAGCGCGTTATTGGCTTACCTGGCGACAAAGTTGTCGTGAAAGATGGTTTCATAACAGTATATAACACCGAGAACCCCACTGGTTTTCGGCCCGATGCAACTTTGCCCTACGGCGCAAACGGCCACATACCAGAAACTGATGGCGACGGCACATATACGCTCGGTACCAATCAGTTATTTGTAAGTGGTGATAACCGCCCGAACTCGCTCGACAGTCGTACCTTTGGCCCCATAAACACCGACCAAGTTGTCGGTAAATTAGTCGCCCGCATCCTTCCCCTCAGCAACGCCGAAATTTATTAGTTCGCTAACCATGAATCTCTATGCTAAATAGATTCCGGATCAAGTCCGGAATGACGGAGGGGTTATTGTAGCTCGTGGCACTCTGGAGGCATCCTGGTTGAGACGTTGTTGTCTGTTACGACTTTTGGACACATGCGTAGCGAAGTGGTAACGGAGCCTAGTGTGTGGCCGTTGTAATCAGCAACAACAGATCACCAAGAGGGTGGAAGCGTGCCGAGTTTTTCTGGTTCTCTTTTGGCGGTCCAAAAGAGAATCCGCCAGTGGTGCGGGAACCACGAATCAATTCGCTTAGTTATTCTCAGGACCAGCCACCCCCTCACTGACGCATAAATCGATACTTTCCTCATTCCTCATACTTTTGGCATAACCCAAAAGTACCAAAAACTCTAGACTAGGGCTCCGACTACGTGGTCTCCAGTTGGTCAGAGCTACAACTGACGAGACAACTCCTCATGAAGGATATACCACTGGTATATCCCTTCACTCGTCAAACAAGTCTCATCACCTGTCGGGAGTTGTAGCTACTGACAACAGGTAGAGCCAGGAGTCTTCCGCATAGTCACCTTAGCTATGTCACTAGCGTGACTCTTTGTTTACTAGATTCCGGATCAGGTCCGGAATGACAGAGGGGGCTTGGGAGCTCAGTGGCACTCTGGAAGCGTCCTGGCTGAGATGTTGTTGTCTGCTACAACACAAGGACACATGCGTAGCGAAGCTATGTATATGATTGATAACTTACCTTCGAAGCAAATATACGTGGGTCGCCGCCAGAGCCGAGCATCGCATAAAAACTGATTGGTACTTTTTGTGTAAGCTGCCTGCGTAAGGAGGACTGTTTGAGTGTAAGCGAGTTCCGCACGCACCAAACAGCTGGAACAAAAAGTGGCAGTCAGCCGGTTTTTTGCGTCGTTCGGTGGATTTTGGTACTTTTGGCCACGCAAAAGTACGGGGAAAAAGAATATAGAAAGGGAGATTCTTCGACTGCACTTCATTACGCTCAGAATGACAAAGGGGTTTTGCAGCTACTGGCACTCTGGAGGCTTCCTGGATGATATGTTGTTGTCTGTTACAACAGTAGGACACATGCGTAGTCTGAGCAAAGCGAAGCTTAGTGTGTGGCCGTTGTAATCAGCAACAACAGATCACCAAGAGGGTGGAA
>CAYUUR010000012.1:0-7897 GCA_964448075.1 uncultured Candidatus Saccharibacteria bacterium
ATGTAGTTTTTGGCATGTTCTTACGATGCCTCCTTTGTAGTGTATTTCTCTCGAGACATAGACGTGTGAGTGAATCACACAGAACACCTCAGAAAGATTACTCACATTATACTCTGTTACCTATCTGTAAGTAAAGGGGGTGCGCCATAGCTGCATTTTCCGCACATACCGTCTGCATCGGTTCAAGCTTTTAACGTATAAAAGTAGTGTGTTCATGACACCCCTCAAGGTGTTACACTATAGGCAAAGCAAGTAATGGTGGGGGTTAGTTAGCAATGTATATAGGCATCGACATCGGCGGCACAAAAACACTGGTCACGGCACTGACAAATGACGGTGTTATAAAAGAGGCGGTTAAGTTCCCAACACCGCAAGATTACAGTGAATTTCTAGTTGAGCTACGTAAAACGGTAGAGGGTCTTGCTAGCCAAAATTTCAAAGCCGGTACCGTTGCCGTGCCAGGACGCATCGACCGCGAAAAAGGCACTCTCATCAAGCTCGGAAACCTTCCGTGGGAGAACCTCCCCATCGTGCATGATGTGCGTTCAATCACCCATTGTCCCATAACGGCCGAAAACGACGCCAAGCTCGCCGCACTCAGTGAGGCAATGCTCCTCAAAGAGCGTCACCAACGCGTGCTCTACATCACCATTAGCACTGGCATCGGCATTGGCATGGTCATCGACCATAAGCTTGACCCGAACATCGGTGATGGTGGTGGTCGCACTATGCTTTTCGAACGAGATGGCAAGTACGTTCCCTGGGAAACGTTTGGCTCGGGTAGCGCAATTGTCCGCGACCACGGCAAAATGGCGAGCGAGATTAACGACCAGAAAACGTGGCGGCAAATTGTTAAAACATTTGTGCCAGGGTTCATTCAGCTTATATCCATCTTAAACCCTGATATTATCGTTATTGGCGGTGGGGCTGGACACTACCTATCGAAGTTCCATGATTTCCTAGTTGATGACCTAAAGAAATTCGAGACATCACTGCTCACGATTCCACCAATTATACCGGCGCAACGACCCGATGAGGCGGTCGCTTACGGATGTTATGACTATGCCAAACAACACATTGCCAAAGCCTAAAAGCATCCTTCAACGGATAAAAGCCGACTACCCTGAAATTAAGTTTGTAGAAGCTTCGCGGTTCTCATGGCACGCCAATGGCAAGCTCGTATCGTACAAAGCATTTGAGCCCAACGACATGCACGCTGCGTGGGCATTGCTGCATGAGCTTGGCCACGCCCTGCTCGAGCATACCGATTTCGAGACTGACATCGAACTACTTAAAATAGAGGTTGCCGCTTGGGAGCGTGCCCACTTGCTCGCCAAGCAGTATGGCCTGACGATAGATGATGATTACGTACAAAACTGCCTCGATAGCTACCGCGACTGGCTACACCTCCGCAGTACCTGCCCCACCTGCTACGAACGATCTCTTCAGGCCGACAAGCACACCTATCGATGCGTCAATTGTCACACCGAATGGCATGTCACCCGCAGCCGCCTCTGCCGCCCATACAGGCGTCAGAAGTAGCTAGCGTCATTATCTTTTCGTTCGAATATAGGGATTCCGATAGTTCAAGACGCAATAACCTTAGTCAGATTAGTTCTGAATAAATTTCGTCGCATAAACAGATGAATTCGTAACGAAAGTATATGGCAAAGCTTTTTGTAATTCATCAGACATTTGCCTCTGTGCATCATCTTGGTTCTGTCTCGACCACGTTGTTGCTATAGAGTGCATATGTTCCGCACCATTTCCGTTACCACGGCGAAACTTACTTCCTACAACTACACTATCCGGCGTATGCTCATTGAATAAAGATATAAAATCGTCCACTTCTTCAAGAGCTGTCTTCATAAATGGTTTGATTAACGCAATGCTATTCCAACCCATAGTATCTCTTAAAATATCAAAATTAATTGCCCGTTCTTTGGGCGATGGAGCGAGGGGTTCAAGTTGATGGGCTAATCGTATAGTTGACAAACTTACCGAGAAAACTGGCGGACGTCTACCAAGCTCACCTTTGTGACTAAATTCAACTAACTGGTCGGGGACTTTTAGCTTACTTGCGAGCTGTAGTGGATTCGTACCCGAAGCGAATCTGCCTAAAACGCGAATTGTCCCTGGCAATAATTGCGGCAAGAGCGGATCAGTATCACAGCCTAAGCTGACTGTGGTCTCATCGTTAAACTTCTCATCACCAATTATCGTATCTACGGTATCATCGAGTCGTATCAAATCGTACGCGTCAGGCTCCGCTCCCCTGTGGCTGATATAGCAGTAGGCACAACCTATCGGACATGCATCCTGCGGACCCTGTAAAAATACACGATTGGTTCCATCGTCACGATTCTGCCAGGTAAAGTTATATAATTCTTTAGACATGTGTGTCACCCTAGCAAAAAAGGGTCTTTATCGACCCTTTTGTGTAAGTGAACTACGATATAATTACGCAGTTTTTTTGGTGCGGCGACTAATGCGACCACCGATTGCACCGTATACACGAGCGCGTTCGCGACCAGCATCACCAGCGGCAAAACCACCGGTTTTACCGTTTTTACCACCACGTGCACCGATTTTTGCATAAAAATCGCTACCGTACTTCTTTTTGTTAGTTGCGGCTGCTGCGCGGCCACCTGCTTTAGTTCCTGCCATGAGAAACACCTCCCGTTAATTAGTGCTACTCCAAAAGAAAAGGGCCTCCGCGCCACCTCACGAGCAACGCGGAAACCCTCTTATCCTTTCGAATTACGCTTATAGTATCACGTCAAAGCGGTTACGTCAATACTATTTTATAGTTTCTTCAATATGCCACCCATCGCTACGTCGATGCGTATGCCTGGTACGGTAGCGTGAATGTGCGTGAACATACAGTGCCGCACCTGTTAGAAGCATTAAAATAAGGATGGCTATCATGGTATGATTGGTCTCAAAAACTCGCCCATCTAGGCGTGGTTGCTTAGGGAATTTCACATGTATAACAGCGCTGCCATCGTCCTGAATACGCAACACCGTAATGTCTACATCAGCTTCGTCATCGTAGGCAATGTTAGCACGGAAACGTTGCCCTTCCCGTAATGTAACCTGTCGATCACCAGGCCCAAACGTTATGGTAACGGCACCGTCTCGTATGCTCGTTATCTCGAGCGTACGGGGGGCACCGACAGGGCTGTCACCTGGCAAACGAAAACTGTAGATGAGCCCTGGCCGTACGACAAGGACATAGCCGTTTTGGCTCGTACGACCGCCAAAACTATCAAGGTAAATATTGCCCGAGTAGTACTCGGATGGCACCGGTTGCGGCTGCGTAGGTGCACTTGGCGTAGGTGTTGGCTGCTGAGGACGCACGAGCGTACCACAGGTCTCCGGCGTCAGGTAAACTACCGCACCGCTACCATCGTTGACTTCATCAAACAGACAGTTCAGTGGTACGATGAGCTGCTTCATTCTCACACGAGAACTCGCATGGGCGGATGGCACTAGGCAGAATAGAAGAGCAACTATAATTATGGTAGCCGCCCAGAGTGATGTGGGGTTAAGCTTAGCCATATTCATCAGCTTGCCACCAATGTCATAGTTAATCCAATGCTATATGATGATTCTGACTGTTCGGCGGGAATTTTCTGTGATATGCCAATTCCTGTAATATTCCACATACAGTTAACCTCGGCCGAGGCATTACCCGTCACTAGCACAATCGAGTCGGTTACCCCTTGGTTAAATGCACTACTCACGCCAGCCGCAACACCCGTGTTACTACAGCTCGCATCAGGCGTAATCGTTGCAACGGCAGGGTTAATGCTCAGTTGACCCCCTACACTATCGCCATCAGCACCATCGTTACACCCCGTGCCGGTTGGGTCATTAAAATCATATGTTCGCGTGCCACCATTTGTCCAGAGTGCCGATGCACCACTTGTAGCCGCGATACTAAGCGTCCAAGTCGATGTTGCAGTTGTGTTCACTACCCTTACCTGTTGAGCGCTGACACCAAGCGTCGCAGTATTAGTCTGACAAGCGAAATTAAAGTTCATATTTGAGAAAGATATGCTTGGTGTCGCGACGCTCACATTACTTGCATTAACAATATCCGCCGACAATGCTATCGGCAGCAATTTAAAGGCCGCAATTTGCCCGCGCCAGTTTGAGGCAGCGCTGTTGGTCGCCACCGTAGAGTAGGTACCCGCAGTCGAGACATAGCGGTCAGCACCACCAAATCGTGCCGTACTGGTAAAATCAGCTCGCTCAGTAAATGTGTTTGACCACGCGCTAAAACCCGTGCCACTAGCTACCATAACGACACCCGCGACAAGCAATGTATTAGCGCTCGTAGTTGTAAGAGAACCCGAAGATGGCGTTGCGGTACTCCCAGTGGATGCGACTGCGTTTACCGTTTCGAGCGGGCTGGATGTGGCCGTGCCAGAATATTCATAGAGCTGTATACCGCGTCTTGTGTTGCCGCCGCCAGCGCATGAGAAAGTTGTCTCACCGCCAACGGCCACTTTGTAGTAAATCGCTTGAGCCGGCGCAACAGTTAGCTCTGACTTGGCAACCGAGAAACCTCCCGGCGTCGTAAATGTTTCTGCCGTACGGGCAGAACAAATTATCACGAGCAAATGATCTTTTTTAGCAGCTGGGCTTAGGGTAGCAGAAACGGTATTACCGTTGGCGGGAAGACTTTTGACTTGCACCAGCTTAGCTATGGCGCTTGCTTTTTGTACCGGCACCAAGGCAATGACAAGCGGCATAATGAGTAGGCTAATCGCCCCAAAGTTGAGCCACTGCCACTTGGTTCTTGTGGGGTACGACTGGCTCATTTTCACGAAGCCTTTTTAGGAGTCTTTTTCTTGCGTGTGGTTAAGGCACGCTTTTTTGTAGTTGAAGTACGTTTAGCTGGTTTTTTCGTAGAGGCCTTTTCTTCGGTATCGTCCCATTCGGCACGGTACTGCGCAGCAAAGCTTGCGCCGTCGATGTGCTCGATTTTCTCAATCTCTTCATCATCAGCACCTTCGCGCCAGTCTGGGATTGGCTCGCCAAACTCATCGTAGGCAGCTGAGTCATGTGTATCATCCCGAGGTGACGCCCACGAAGTAGCTATCGGTGCAGCTTGCGTGAGTGGTGCTCTTGGTGACGACGGACGAACTGGTGCCGGCGCTTCTACGGGTGATGGCGCTGCAGGTGCAACCGTAGGCGCTTGCACTGCTTCAGTCGACTGAGTGTGTACAGGGGTCTCTTCAACCAACCAGTCTGCTGGTTGTTTTGGTAGTGGTGGCAGCAAAATTTGCTGGCCTGGTTGCAGTAAGAATGGCGCTTTGAGGTTATTTACCTTTGCAATTCGTTTCCAGCTGGTTTTGCGCTCTTCGGCAAGGCTCGCCACCGTATCGCCCTGTTTTACTGTGTACTGTTGCCACTTAGTGCGCACTTGACGCTTGCGGCGTTTACGGTGGGCTAAGAATACAAGACTAAGGATTGCAAGAAGTGGCACAGCAATCTCAACAAGAGCCGCTGGTAGTGCCGGCAACATATAAAAATACTCGGTGTCTTTGCGAATTTTCTTGGTGTCATTCACATGCTCACCAATTCCGGCAGTTGGGTCAGCGTTATAATTAATTGAAGTCTGCGCCTTATAGACACCACCCCAATACGGTCGTTTAAATTCAAAATTCCAACCTGTAGTGGCGCCCGCCATGACGGGGAAAGTGGCAAGTTTTATAGGTGATCGCTGACCAAACACATTAACAAGCTGCACACGACTAGATGTATCAAGTGACACGTTGCCGCTGTTGTGCACGATTGGTGACACGGTGTAATTACCCGTTTTTAGTCGGGCGACTTTGATCTCTTTAAAAGCTAGGGCTTTTATAATCTTGCCTGGCACCGTAACGGAGAGCCGTGTAGCGGTGCGGAAACTGAGCAAGACACCCGATCCTGATTTACTCCCAGTGTCGCCTTTATCACGGAGTGTTATGCAACCGTTATGCTCACCAGGCGATTGGCCTTCGGGAACGGTCACCGTGAAATCTACAACTTGGTTTGATTCTGGAGCAATGGTTACTTCTTTGGTTTTGAATTTTACCCACGTACCTACGGCTTTTTGTTTCTCGGCGTCTTGTTTACACGAGAATGATCCGTCAGTTGCCGCTATAGAATCAACTGCACCGACCACAACTGTCTTGGTCTCTTTTGTGTAGTTATTGACTCGTATGCCTTCATTAGCAACTTCACCGGGCTTCAAAGTCTCAATGAATATGCTCTTAGTCCGACGATTGTCTTCAAGTGGATAGGCTGGAGTGCCACCAATTGCACCTATCGCCGCAAGAGCCAGAGGGGCATGAGTAAAGAGCAAGAGCGAGAGGGTGCTCGCAAACACGATGTTTCGTACATGTTTGTTCATCTTGCTCTTTACTGTACATGCTTTTGCTTACTTTTTCTAGATTAGAATTGTATTTCTAATACTAGTTAGCAATGGCAGAAAGTACCATGTTCAAAGAATAGGTACCAGGGCTCTGCTCGGCAGGAACTTTTTGGCTAAGGTCAATACCTTCAAGTGAGCCGGTCCATGCTTTGTCAGTTGTAGTAGTAAGCAAAGTTACTGGGCTAGTGCTGCTGAATGAGCTTGCAGCCTGACTTACATCAGGAGCGGTGGCACCATCATCTTGCGTAAACGTACCAGTTGCGTCAACACTCATCTGACCTGCGGTACAACCAGAACCGGTTGCATCGTCATATTTGTAGTTGTTTGCGCCGTCGGTCCATTTTGATGTACCAGGAACAGCAGAGTTCAAGTCAAGCTTTACGCCGTTCTCGACCATGTTGCTCACATAGATCTGCTGAGTAGCAGTACCAAGTGTTGCGGTGGCGGTTTCACAGTTGAACGAAAAATTCGTTGCGCCAAACGCTACTGTTGGGGCTGCAACCGTAGCATTACTGTTGGTGCTATCGACGATATCGACCGTCAATGAGCCCCCATTAATGATTTGTGATAGGGTTGGGTTTGTAGCCGCTGAAGCTGCTCCTGCAGGTACTAAGACCGCAATAGCCGCTAACAAGGTTACAAGCACGCTTGCTTTTGTACGCATCGCGTAACTCCTTTGTTTTTATGTTGTTGTTTTTTTGTTTTGTACCTATCTACAAATAGATAGAATCGTACATGCTCAATAATACGGTGTTAGCCTAGGGGTCGTCAACAAAATAACAGGGGTAATAGCCGTAAAATATGCTACATTCGACCTCTGTTAGTGACAAAACGTTGTAACATTATGTGTACCATTTACAACACCTGTAAAAATTCTTACACAAATCCCGTTTTAACCCTAAACGCAGCAATTAACCAACTAATTTTAAATTGCTAAGCCTATTGAACTTCAGTTTTTCATTTATGGAAAACCGGTTTTACAGAGGATTCTTTTCTATATTTTAAAATGCCCCTAAAATAACACAAAGATATCAAAACGTCCCATTTCAACAGACTTTACACCTAAAACTCGCCATTCTATCTCTAGTGTCATTACAACCGAAGCGGAGGAATCTTCCCCTGATTGTTTAGTACGAGTATAAGCGCTTTACAGGCCTCAGCGAGCCTGATTGTATGCAAATTAAGGCAACCCGTAACATTTGTATGCCAACGTCTATATAATCGTCATCAAACGAGAATTCGAACCGCAAAATAAAGAAAAAGCCTCCCGTAAAGGAGGCTTTATTCTATAAAACGGCACCCCGGCTCTGCTGCTCGCAGAGACCTGAAGCTATTTTGATTGTTCATTTTCCTGGGAAAATAGCACAGTGCCTAACTTTTAGATAAAGAAAAAGCCTCCCGTAAAGGAGGCTTTATTCTATAAAACGGCACCGTGCTATTTTCCCAGGGCTCAGGCCCAAGTATTGTAAC
>CAYUUR010000013.1:0-4099 GCA_964448075.1 uncultured Candidatus Saccharibacteria bacterium
ATATGAGCGAATCGTGGTCGCCTCGACCAATTCTCGACACTGGCGCGGCTGGCGGCAACGCCGCAGGTACAGGTACTTACACGACGTATTGCCCAGATTTATCGATGAGCGTAACATAAAACTCTTTCTAACAGAGGTAAAAATCGCAATTAGCACTCTTGACACAAGAGTGCTAATTTGTTTACAATAGAAGTATTGGCACTCAATACGAGAGAGTGCCAGGAAATATCCAATCTTATATAACGAAAAGAAGGAGAGTAGATTTATGGGAAAAATTATCGGAATCGACCTCGGTACAACTAACTCAGCCTTTGCCTACCTAGTTGCAGGCAAGCCAGAAGTCATTGCAAATGCCGAAGGTAATCGCACTACGCCAAGCGTGGTAGCAATTAATAAAAGTGGTGAACGTCTGGTGGGCCAAGTCGCTCAGCGCCAACGGGTAACCAACCCCAAAAACACCATTTATGGTGTAAAGCGCCTCATTGGCCGTAAGTGGGACGACGCTGAGGTACAAAAAGACCTCGACATCATGCCATACGAAATTGTGAAGCACAAGAGTGGTGTAGGCGTTAAAATGGGCGATAAGGAATATACACCAGAAGAAGTTTCAGCAATGATTCTTGCTAAGATCAAAGCTGATGCCGAGGCGTTCCTTGGCGAAAAAGTCACCGAAGCGGTGATTACTGTTCCTGCGTATTTCGATGATTCGCAGCGCCAAGCAACCAAAGACGCGGGTAAAATCGCCGGCCTAGAAGTAAAGCGTATTATCAACGAGCCAACTGCTGCGGCGCTTGCCTATGGGCTTGAAAAGGGTAAGGAAGAAAAGATTGTTGTCTTCGACCTTGGTGGCGGTACGTTTGATGTATCGGTGCTTGAGCTTGGTGATGGTGTATTTGAAGTCAAGTCAACCAACGGTGATACGCACCTTGGTGGTGAAGATTTCGATAACACCATTGTGAATTACTTCCTCGATGAGTTCAAGAAATCAGATGGTATCGACTTACGGAAAGACAACGCTGCCATGCAGCGCCTGAAGGATGAAGCTGAAAAGGCTAAGAAAGAGCTGTCTACGACGACCGAATACGAAGTAAACATTCCATTCATCACCGCTGATGCCGACGGTCCAAAGCACTTTGAGCTCAAACTTACTCGTGCTAAGCTGGAGGACCTCGTGAAGCCACTGCTTGACCGCCTGGATGGTCCAGTCGAAAAGGCACTAAAAGATGCGAAGCTCTCTAAGAGCGATATCAATGAAATCGTCCTTGTCGGTGGTATGACTCGCATGCCAAGCGTGGTAGAACGCGTGAAGAAGCTGTTTGGTAAAGACCCAATGCAGGGTGTGAACCCAGACGAGGTTGTTGCTGTTGGTGCAGCGATTCAGGGTGGTGTGCTGGCAGGTGACGTAAAGGACGTACTGCTTCTTGATGTTACGCCACTTTCCCTTGGTATCGAAACGATGGGCGGTGTCACGACCAAGCTGATCGAGCGTAACACAACCGTTCCAACCAGTAAGAGTGAAACATTCTCTACAGCGAGCGATAATCAGCCACAAGTAGAAATCCACGTACTACAAGGTGAGCGTGAATTTGCAAATGACAACAAGAGCCTGGGCCGCTTTGTGCTCGATGGCATCGCACCAGCACCACGCGGTGTGCCGCAAATCGAAGTGACCTTTAATATCGATGCGAACGGCTTATTGAACGTCACCGCCAAAGATAAAGGGACCGGCAAAGAGCAGAGTATCACTATCCAGGAATCTGGCAATATGAGCAAAGAAGACATTGAAAAGGCGCAAAAAGATGCCGAAGCGCACGCTGATGAAGATAAAAAGAAGCGTGAGGCAATCGATGCAAAGAACGGTCTGGAAAATGCTATTTACCAGGCAAAAAAGATGCCAGATGAATTCAAAGATAAGATTTCTGATGATGACAAGAAGGCTATCGAAGACGCAGTTACTGAAGCTGAAAAGCACAAAGAGTCTGATGATAAAGATGAGCTGGAAGCTGCAGTAAAAGCACTGAACGATGCCATTATGCCAATTGGTGCCAAAATGTACCAAGCAGCCGCTGAAGCCGAAAAGGCCGAAGGTGAGGGTGAGGCAAAGGACGAAGCTGTAGAAGGTGAAGTTGTCGACGAAAAAGCTGATAAAAAGAAGAAAAAATAGTTCACCGTCCTCTAGAAACACCCTGGATAACCCACCCAGGGTGTTTTCTGTACTGAAATAGAAGCGTATAATAGTGAGTACAGTCACATAAATCTAACGAGGAGGTGTTGTATGGATGGAATGGGAATTATAGGATGGATCGTACTTGGCGGTCTGGCCGGCTGGGTCGCATCAATGTTTGCGGGAACGAACGCAAAGCAGGGTTTACTCGGTAACATTATTGCCGGTATTATCGGCGGTGTTGTCGGCGGCTGGGTGTTTGGCCTATTTGGTGGCGCTGGAGTAACAGGATTTAACTTCTGGAGCTTTTTCGTTGCCGTTGTCGGTGCGGTTATCGTGCTCTTCATTTGGAAAGCAATCTCTGGCCGAAGCGCAAAGTAGACTGCCAAACACGCAAAAGAACCCTTACTTTACTAGAAGAAGGGTTCTTTTTATGTTTTGGGACGGTATAATAGAGTAAACATGAGTGGATTTACGAAGCGACTCCAAGCGGCTGTAGTAGATATGGCCCCGCCAGAAACACAACTCGGTGGTTTATATGGCCGTACCATTACGTTAAATCAACACACTATTTCTGATTTACCTGCTCAGACAATGGCTGGCACGTCGCGATTTGCCTACAAAGTTCAGCAATCTGCCGATAACGTGCGGCTTGTCTATACAAACTGGTACAACTCTAGCTATAAGGCAACGCAGTACTGTACTGACTATGCCAATAGCGCAACAATCACTGTACAGGCTTTGCTATTCCCTCCCGGCGCTTCAACTGGTATACCCGTAACCGTCGGGGGCAGCACCTCCTGGACGATCACTGGTGGCAACTGGGTACAAACAGATCCGATTGCTATTAGTGTAACGGCGGGGCAAAGTTTCGATGTCCAAACGTATGTGAGCGGCACTCAGTGGTATCCAACCCTCATTAGCGGTGGCGGATTTGTTGCGGGCAACCAAGCGACGAGCGGCTCAAGTAAGCTAGGGAGTTCCAGCAGCGTGCTCTATACGCCTGCCATTGTGACAGGGAAGCGTACAGGTGCAGCTGTTGTCGTAATGGGCGACTCGATTGCATATAATTCAGCTCAAGGCTCATCATTTGGCTACATAGAAAAAGGTCTGGACGGTCACTATGGCCTCATTAATACTTCAAGCCCTGGCGATCGGCTGTACTGGTATTTGGCAGGGCGACGGAGCTTCAGTCAATTCGCCGATACTGCCGCCACGACGGCAATTGTTGAATATTGTCGCAACGATCTTGGTGATGGCCGAACGGTTGCACAGATGCAAGCCAACCTGATTACCCTCTGGACCACGCGCAAGAATGCTGGTCAACGGGTGATCCAGACAACCATAACGCCGCACACAACGAGTACCGATAGCTGGACAACTACGGGCAACCAGACAGTAGCCAACGCATCCGTCGAAACAAATAGGGTAAACCTAAATACCTGGATTCGCGGTGGAGCGCCGATGATTTCGGGTTCGGCCGTTGCAGTGGGGACAAGTGGAGCGCTCCTTGCGGGGCAAGCCGGTCACCCCCTCTACGGCTACTTCGAAATTACCGATAATGTCGAAACGGCTCGTAATTCAGGGATTTGGAAAGCAAACTATACTACTGATGGCCTGCACCCCAGCACCACCGGCATCAACGCGGCCGCTAGCGGTGTTGATTATTTAATGGTGGCTTAGTTCGTATCGATCGAGATCAATTCAATGTCAAACACAAGGTCGCTATTTGGTGAAATATTTTTCGCCGCGCGCACTGATCCGTAGGCTTTTTCAGACGGAATAATCAGTCGACGCATGCCACCCACTTTCATGCCAGGCACGCCTTCGGTCCAGCCTGCAATCACTTGATTCAGCCCAAAACTAATGGCCTCACCAGAGTCGTGGCTACTCTGAAAAATAATCCCATTTTTACATAATGCACCAGTGTAGTGC
>CAYUUR010000014.1:0-3536 GCA_964448075.1 uncultured Candidatus Saccharibacteria bacterium
CTATTTTAACAGATGACCACCGAAGTTGAAACCTGCAAGCTCAGCCCCGACGCCTAGCGCGGGCAAGCCCGCGCTGCGCCCCGCCAGAAAAAACCGCCCCTTGATTCATTTTTGAGATTTCCCCCGCCGTATTTTCTTTTAGTTGAAAGGGCCGGATTTTTCTGGCGGTCCGCCTGCCGAAAACGGCAGAGGCGTCGAGGCTTCGCTGGGGCGGCCATTGGCCGCCATGCTTCGCATACAGTCTCTAGTTAGCCCGATTGCCGTTTGGTTGAATCACCCACCACAGGCCGCCGTGGGTGCTGATGTTGTGGCACTTTACCTCGCCGGGCGCTTCATGGGCGTAGTAGTAGAGCGGGTGTCCGTTGTAGGTAACCTGAGTAGTGCCATCGGTTCGTTTGACCGTGCCAAGTAGTTCGCTTTTCACTTCACCAGTGGCTCTAGGAGTTCCGTCGGCCAAGACTGGCGGCCAAGCCTCGGTGCAGTCGCCGTAGCACTCTGGTTTTTCGGACTTTTCGACTTCCCAAATGTAGATGGCCTGCTTTTTCTCGTTGAATAGCATGGTGCCAAACTCGCTGCTGCCGGTGGTGATAACCGTTCCTGTGGCTGACGGTGCCGTTGGCGTTTGCTCTTCTGGGGTTTTCTGGGTTGGCTGGTCGCTGGCTGTTGAGTGCGTGTCAGTGTTGGTGGTTGATGATTGGTTGCTGCCACTTGGCCTTGTCAGGGCAAAGACCGCCCCAACTACCACAACCAAGCCAATGAGCAAGGCTATGAGTTTGATGGCGCGATGAGTTTTGTTAGACTGATTCATGTCTATTCTCTTCCCAGCAGCTTCATTAAGCGATTGGTGGCTGCTTCGTCTTTCGCAACCTCAATACTTAAATTAGAGTTGATGACATTGAGTCTCTTGAGTTCGGCATCGTTGATAGGCATCTTTGATTCAATCAGTCTGCGAATAAGCAAGGTAAGTGGTTCTCCGACAGCTTGCTTGAAGTTGAACCCAACAAGCTGCATAACAGTGATCATCTCCTTTGAAACTACACTCTTGATAGTGTCGAGGTATGCTTGATTTTTGGCACGTTCAGCTTCGTCTTCAATACCGCCAACGAACTTCTCAATAAGTGGCACCAATGTATCTGTAATGTAGGTAATATCTTCATCTGATATTTTCTGCGAGACAAGTTCTTGTTCGTATGCTTGCGCAATACGGACAAGTTCACTCTTGTCGTCCAGCAAGTTATTGACGATATCTTCAAGCTCTCGAATTGTCTGCTTGTCGTCGCGCTTTGCCTTTATGCTAGAGATTTTATCCGAAATTGCGCCAGCGGTATTGCGCACCGCAGATTCGGTTAACTTTACTCCTAGTTCTGCTAATAGCTTTGCGTTTGCATCGTCCATTACTTACCTGCTTCCTTGTGCGGGCCCATAAACTTATCGCCATTGAAGTGGATCAGGTGTGTTGGATTGTCGGCAATCCAAACCTCTGTCTCCCATGCGATGTCTTTTACCCAAGTACGAAAAGTAGCTCTATCAAGGAAAGCCGTTACATACACAATGTCTGCTTTGCAGTTCTTGGTCAACTTTTTTAATTCCAAGAGGCGATTTTCAGATATTGGTCCCGAAGAGTGGACTGCTTCGATAAGATACAGCCAGTTTTTGCTTTCAGAGTATGCGACAACATCAGGAAGCTCGCCATGGTCCAGCTTGAAAAAGCCAAGTTCGTCGAGTTTTGCCTGTGCGAGATGCAAATATTTATCTGCCGTATCGCCAACATATAAAACTTCGGCACCATACCCATAAATGGGCAAAAACTCTTCAATGATAGCTTTCTGTAAGACATTGTGTTCACCGTTTGAGAACTCCAATGTTTTACCTTGAACAGTGATGGGGATTCTGACTATATCGCGGGTGCGATCAAGCAGCTCTGTTACAGAGCCGTGCGTCTTAACAAATTTATCTACTTCTTGTTTCCAGTTCTTTGTACCGTAACTTTGAAAGAGTGGTGCAGCCGAGTGATTTAATGCGTAGCCTCGCGTTGAATCGTTGCGTGCAAGATTTTCATTTGTTCTCATAACTATTGAGCCTAGAATTAGTTGCTTGAGGTCTTTGCGGCGAATATCGTCATACGAACCTGATGAAACATTTTCTCCAAAATGAGAGTTCATAAAGTCGATAATATCTCTAGTTTTCATAACAATACCGTCGTCTATTGTTTTTGGCTGGTTAATCTTGCTCATGGAGTCAATATTTGCCGTTGCAAGCAGAGCCATAGCGACTCTCTCACTTCTTCGAGGAGTTAGTTCTTGTATCGGGAAGCCTATCGCGGTCAGTATTTCGGCTGCGATTGCTATCAGTTTTTTAGTATCTTTTGTCTTTCTGCTCATACGGTCAATGCCAACTTTTCCTGCTTATCTCTTATATAGTTTCCGTTAATCGAGGTGTGTGTTGTCTGGTCGTCAAGGTAACTAATGAGGTGGTTTGCAATTGCAAAAGCCAGAAGAGGCGGCACTGCATTTCCGATTTGATTGAAGGCGCTTGATTCTGTTCCTTCAAAATTGAACCAATCAGGAAATGACTGCAATCGTGCTGCTTCTCTTATGGTAACCCTGCGTCTGCGTCCGTCGGCAAGTTTCACACGCAGCATATCGCCTGTCGCACCAGCGAGGTTGCGGCAGGTTACGGTACGGGCAGGCTCGTCCAAGTAGATATCTCGTGGTCTGACGCATTTTGACGCTTTTTCGTATTTTGCGATGTAGGCGTCTTGGCTTGGCGTTAAAAATTTTGAACTCTCATCATACTGGCTAGCAATATCGCCGATTGCGTCTCCGGCAGTGTGCCTAAACTGACTTTTTGGCGGAGGAAAACCTATTGGAGTGTCGAGACGTGTACCAAGTACGACAAATCGCTGTCTTTTCTGAGGGACACCATAATCGTCAGCACGCAATATGCCTGCCGAGATTGTGTAGCCTAATCCCTCAAGCTCTTCCAAAACAGAGTCAAGGTATTGTTTATTTTTGTATGTCATGCCCCTCACGTTTTCAAACATGAATATCTTGGGGTTGACCTGACGAACCGCCTCAATAAACGCGGGGAAACCATTTCTTGTGTCATCATTTCCTTTTTGATTTCCGCCAACGCTAAATGGCTGGCACGGTGGTCCGCCAACTATGATGTCTGCTTTTGGGAAAACCGTTTCTGTCGTTATCGTTGTTAAGATATTTTCGCCATGCAAATTTTTGTTATAAGTTTCGACACAATTTTTATCAAACTCCATACCAATCGTCCTAAAACCTGCCGCCTCAAAACCTAACGCCAGTCCACCCGTACCCGCGAACAAGTCCAAAACTACCTCCTTGCGAGTGATCTTTGGGACTAATTGACTAATGATGTTTAGATACCCCATATCTGTTACTATTTTACCATAATTTACTTCTGTTTTACTCCGTAAAAAGTCGTCATGTCGCCGAAGCGACAGCGCACCCGACCAGAAAAATCCGGCCCTTTCAACTAAAAGAAAATACGGCGGGGGAAATCTCAAA
>CAYUUR010000015.1:0-2785 GCA_964448075.1 uncultured Candidatus Saccharibacteria bacterium
ATTCACCAAGGATAGGGTGCGGTTGGCGGAAAGGTCACCCCCACCCGTCAGAGAACTTGCCCCGGTGACGGTTGTGGCACTTGCAGCTTTGGCGTTCAGGGCTGTTTGGGTTGCAGTAGAAACAGGTTTGCTGGCATCGCTTGTGTTATCGACATTACCGAGTCCAACATCAGCCTTTGAAAGAGTGACAGCTCCGGTTTTACCAGCAACGCTGCTGACGGCAGCGGCAGCGGGAGTAGCGTTTACCCACTTGCTTGTACCCGAGTTGTAACTTAAGGTTTGGTTATTTTGAGGATTGGACAAGACAACGTCATCAGCCGCTGCGATGCTTACTTCAACATCGTCACCTAGCATTTGCTCTAACTCCAAATTCAGCTTATGGTATTTAGCTATAAGTGTAATGGAAAGAGGGACGAGCGTCAACAAAAAGTCTAACCTTTACAAGGTTAGACTTCTCTTCCCCAGCCTAAATGAGGAATTGTTCCTGGCTGCGCAGGGGGCTGTGCCGGCAACCCAGCATAGGGTCCTATAAAGCCAGATGCGTTCTGCACCACACTTATTTCATCAATATAAAATGGTGCTGTGTAGGTGGTAGAGCCAATTTTTCCAAATCTGGCCCATGAGATTGCGTCGGTCCCTAAATTTGCGGAACTTGTTGAAAAGCTATCAATTGCCGTGGTGCTATCAAGAGCGTAGTAAGCCGCTTGAATTGTACCCGTTGTTGCTGTACCGCCAAGGCTCGCGAATATCTCAAGACGATACCAAGTATTCAGCGATATTGCGTTTGTGGCTTGCCAAATAACCGTCGAGGTGGCGTCAAGCACACATATCTTTCCATTCAGGTTCACCGCAAGCCATGCAAGCTGTGTAAACCCACCACTCCCGGTAGTAAATTGGGCTATTGGGTTAATTTCAGCTGGGATAGCAGTGATATATATATAAAATCGCATTGCGGCAGCCGAGGTGTGCAGGCCACGCCACATCATGAGGTTATCGCTTCCGCTCACCGACTGGAATACGTAGGAAAGTGATCCATGGGCCGCCTGCGCATTCGAGAAACTAATTTGTCCAGGCTGGCTAAAGCTTTGGAAAAAATGGTTTGAAGTATCACCACTATTTGCCATTGTCAGCGCAGTACCGTTCGTCCCAAAATCAGCATTATTACCAAGCTCAAGGGGCCCTACAAGATTTGGGTCAGAGGGACCTAAATAGCCGCTGTTGCTGATCGCTATGTCGTCAAGGTAGTAAGTATAGTTACTTGTTGCAGACCCGACGATTCCACAGCGAAGGAGCTCGATACCTGTACCGTTTGGCGCAGTATTAAAGGTACTCGCTGAGGTCATTGTTTCTGCAGGATACGGAGAATCGGCTTCGGTATATATTTTTACGACTGACGAACCTGTTGTTGCATTCGCTATAATCCTTGCCTCTAACCGAAGCCACCGACCAACCGGTAATGAGGTAGTTGAAACAGTCATTGATGTATTGGCAGAATCACGAATACTAAGTTTACCATCAGACCGCAGGCCAAGGCTCCACGCTAGCTGAGTACTATCCGTGAGTTCAATAAATCGGAAAGATGCAGAGGGGAGTGAGGGAAGATAGACATACAAACGTATGTATGCGGTTGAGGATGTCTGGAAATTTTGCCATTCTAGCTTGACGCCTGTTACCGTTGCGCCAAGGGCCATTTTATACGATAGCGCACCGCGAGCAGGTTTATCTGCATACGTGATATTTCCGTTTGTACCGATTGAGATAAAATCCCAATCTTCCCCCGAAACTGCACCACCAGTAGTCGTATAACTAACTGCCATACCATTAGAACCACCGTTGGCGTTATTCCTAAAGACAGCAGCCATGATTTTACTGCAACCTTATACTTACCGTCAGGTCCGAACCTGCGACCGCAGAACCAACTTGCAGAACTGATACCGTAATATAGTCACCGCTTACAAGTGTGGTTGTATCAGGCGTACCGCCAAGAGCAGTGTAGGTTCCTGTAGCAATAGTTGGGCGATTGGCCGGTGTTACGTTATAGATACTTGTGCCATTCTTCAGCACATCGACAATAAGACTTGCGCCTGTTGGGGCTGTACCGACCGATGCGCGTACCCTAGTAATCGTACGTGATGATTCGATATACACCCTGCCCTGACCTGTACTTACATAGGCTGCACCTGAAATAGAGAATGGTATATAAAGGTCAACACCAGGGGGATCAATCCATGCACCATCACCACGCCAATAAGTAGTTGCAGAGGCATTGGTGCCAGAGTTCAATTTCGAAACCGGCCAGTTACCGCTCACATCACTCGTCGTGATAGCGAGCAGCGTCTTGGTCTGAGCAACCGTCATGTCGACAGGAGCCGCTGCTGAGCCAGTATTGTTACCCTTTATGGTGCTGGCCGCCATATTGGCAAGCTTAGCATTTGTCACAGCACTTGAGCCAATGGTAGCCGCAAAACTACCGGTACCCGTACCCGTCACATCACCGGTCAAAGTAATTGTCTGGTCACCAGAGTTAGTACCAGAGAGGTTGTTTAATTTCGTCTTGTCGCTGGCACTGAGAACGCCGGCATTTGTCGTATCGGCTGCCGGTAAGACGGCACTTGTACCAGTTGAAGACGTGACGGTCAGCGTGGTACCAGTTTGACTATACCCAAGGTTAGTCGTACTGCCCGGTCCCGTAGCACCAGTTGCGCCCTGCGAGCCAGCTGGCCCTTGAGGGCCGGTAGCGCCCGCCCCTGTTGCTCCCGTTGCACCCTGAGCTCCAGCAGTACCG
>CAYUUR010000016.1:0-2670 GCA_964448075.1 uncultured Candidatus Saccharibacteria bacterium
CAGCGACCGCTGTCGCCCTCAACATCGGAACAACCAACGCCACCGTCATTAACCTGAACGAAGACACGACGGTTGCGGCAGGCAAGAGCCTCACCCTCGCTGGTGGGGTGTTCGGCACCCGCCCCGGCTCACCAACGCCGGGTATGCTCTACTACGACACGACGAGCAACCAGTTGCTCCAGTACAATGGCACGAAGTGGGTGAGTGACCGAAGCACAGCCACGAAGATCGTCGCTGCTTCTAACGCCAGCCAAACCCTCAAAGACGGTGCTGACTATGTGGTCAGTGGCAATGCTGAAGACGAAATCAATGCCGCCCTCACCGCTGCCGCTGGTGGCAAAGTCTACCTCACAGAAGGTACGTACGTTGCTGGTGCGACAATCCTCATCCCGAACAATACGACGCTTGCTGGGGCAGGGAATGGGACGAGTATTGAGCTGGCTGACTTGGACATCGGGGAGATATTAATTGAGAACACAGATAAAACTACCGGCACCGGCGTCGTTATCCGAGACATGACGCTGAACGGACGCAAAGACTTAAACACAGCGGGAAGCCAACATGGCGTTTATCTTGAAAATATGGGCGACGGTAGCGGAGCATCTGCAACAAAGGGTGCAGAGATTGCGGGGTTGGTAGTGAAAAACTTTAGGAGTAGGGGTATCTACCTCTATTCATCAAACAACAATACGATTGTCAACAATACAGTCCAGGATATGAATAACACTGGTATCTATATTTGGTCATCAAACAATAATACTTTGAATGACAATACTGTTGTTGGGAATAACTATGGTATCGGTATCCAGGATTCGTCAGTGAACACGATAACTGGGAATGCTGTCATTGGCGATGGTACTGGTACTGGAATCAGCTTATATCAAGCCTCTAGCAGTAATACAATTGCAGGCAACTCAGTGAGTGGGAATCAGGACGGCATTATACTATTTGGAACTAATAGCGATAACAACACAATAACCGGTAACTCGGTTAGCCTGAACTCGTGGCTCGGTATTTCAATTGAATGGTCGCGCAACAACACCATTAGCGGGAATAAGATACACGACAATGGTGGTGTTACAGACAATGTGGGTATTCGCCTCATTTCGGCCGATGCCAATACTATTACTGGAAATGATATTACTGATACTTCAGCAACGACTACAAACTATGCGATCAACGTCTTTGATGTTGACTCAGACAAGAACTACCTCGCCGACAACCGCTTCAATAGTACTCCTGGCACCTCCACCATCAACGACGCCGGAACCGACACCGTCTACGCGAACCAATCTCGAGCGGAAAACGGTGGGCAGCTTACTAACCGAACCGCCAACGACACTGCTGCCTACACTATCCAAAACGCCTCCGGTGCGAACGTCCTTACGGCTGATACAACAAATGGTGAAATCGAGCTCGGCTCTGCCTCACTTGCGGGCAAGCTCGTCATGTCTGACGGCTCTAGCAACACCCTTACACTTGGTGTCAGCGCTCTCGCCGGCGACTACACACTAAACATCCCGACTATTACAGGCAATGACACCGTTTGTCTTGCATCACTTGCTAACTGTGCCGCCACCGCCGGGCAGGTCATCCAAAACCAGAGCGCCGCTCAGCAATCAGCAACCTTCTGGATCAGCGGTGCTGCCCGCGCTGACACCAGCGTCCTCACCCCACTCCTCGACACCGCAGCAGCCGGCACGCTGAGCATCGGTACGGGCAACGCCACGACTGTAAACATCGCTACCAACGCAGCAGCACACACCGTCAATATCGCAACTGACGGCACTACTGTCCAGACCGTCAACATCGGCTCAAAGTCTGGCGCTAGCGCGACGACCATCTCGGCGGGTAACGGTGGTTTGGCACTGGATGTGACTACGACCATGGGAATTTATGCTGGTGGTTCAGAGAAGCTCACTATCACTACAAACACACTAATAGCAAAAAATGACAGCTATACATTCAATCGCGCTGACGGAACTGCGATGTTTGGTATGGATGCTGCAACCGATACAGTTCTGACCGCGTGGGACACGACTCTGCGGGCCAACGGTGCTGTTAATTTCCAAAACGGCATGACCGTAAACGCGGCGGGGAATCCAATTAGCTACGTTTCTCCGCTCGGAACGTCAATTGCTACCAGTATCAACATCCCGAACTACAACCCTGGCGCCTTTGGCCAACTGGTTGCAATGGGGTTGACTGCCGCTGCGCCATCTACCGCCCGGGGAATCTTGGTGGCCGACGCGCGTGCTGGTGCGCACCAAGCTACGATCGCCGTTCTCAGCCCTGACGAAAACCAAATTGGTGGCCTCAGCTATGAAGGTACAAACACCGTGCTTAGTGTCAAGAACACAGCTGCAAGTATTGAATTGCAGGGTGGCGGTATAAGTCTGCTGACCGCTACCAAGAGTGGCACAGATGCCGTAATCACTCTGGGTGTAGCGGGTGTAAACGATGGCAAGCTCGTGCTGGCCTCGAGCGCTAATAGCAACGTCCTCACCCTTAGGACTGGCACCCAAACAGGCAACTACGCACTCACCGTTCCAACGATGACCGCTGACGACACCGTCTGTTTGGTCGGGCTGGCTAACTGTGCCAATGCCTCGATGTTCATCCAGAACCAAAGTGCTTCCGACCAGACCGCTGACTTCCGCATCACGGGTA